>DASQOM010000235.1:0-15338 GCA_035644495.1 Planctomycetota bacterium
AAATGCGAGAACCTCCAGCGCACCGGGGCTTTCAAGATCCGCGGCGCCTACCACCGCATCTCGAAGCTGCCGAAGTCCTGCAAGGGCGTGACCGCGTCCTCGAGCGGCAACCACGCGCAGGCCGTCGCCCTCGCCGCCCGCATGCGCGGCATCAAGGCCTGCATCGTGATGCTCGACCAGTCGGTCCCCCATAAGGTCGAAGGGACCCGGTCGTACGGCGCCGAGGTCATCCTCGGCGGCAGCACCAGCGTCGTCATCACCGAGCGGGCCGAGCGCGAAGCCGCCGAGCGCGGCTGGGTCTTCGTCCCGCCGTTCAATGACCCGGACATCATCGCGGGACAGGGCACCGTGGGCCTCGAGATCGTTCAGGACCTGCGCGGCGTCCGGTCGGTGATCGTCCAGATCGGCGGCGGCGGGCTTTCGAGCGGCGTCATGACCGCGGTGAAGGAATCGAATCCGAAGATCAAGATCTTCGGCGTCGAGCCCGCCGGGGCCGCGAAGATGCGGGCGGCGCTCGACGCCGGCCGCGTCGTCACGCTGCCCGAGGTGAAGACGATCGCCGACGGGCTCAAGCCCACGCGGGTCAGCGAGCTCACGCTGGAGCACGTGTCGAAGTATGCGGATGACGTGGTCGGCGTCGACGACGCCGACATCCTCGACACGGCACGCCACCTTCTGCTCCAGGAGAAGCTGGTGGTCGAGCCGTCGGGGGCGGCGGCGCTGGCGGCCGTGCGGGCGGGGAAGCTGAAGCTTCCAAAAGGTCCGGCGGTGGCGATCCTCTCCGGCGGCAACGCCGACGTGCGCATGATCCTGGATTCCCCCCCGGGCGGGGCTCTCCGGGCGTAATAACCGACATGAAGACGCTCACGACCGTCCTGCTTCTCTCCTGCGGGCTCGCCGGCGATTTCCCGGAGCCCTCCGCGCTGCCGGTCCGCGCCGAGCTGCCGGATCCGCTGACGACCTTCGAGGGGAAGAAGATCGCCACGCGCGAGGAGTGGGAGAAGACGCGTCGGCCGGAGCTGAAGGCGCTCTTCCAGCACTACATGTACGGCTTTCTGCCGCCGCTGACCGAGGTGAAGGCCGAGGTCCGACGCGAGGATACGGCGGCGTTCGGCGGCAAGGCCCTGCTCCGCGAAGTCTCGCTGACGATCGCCGGCCCCAAGGGGCCCAGGCTCGACCTGCTCCTCGTCGTTCCGGCAAAACGGTCCGGACCCGCGCCGGTTTTCGTCGGCCTCAACTTCTCGGGCAATCACACGCTGGTCGCCGACCCCGCGGTGGCGATTCCGACCACCTGGATGCGCGGCGGCGGCGGCAAGGACGAGGCCGTCGTCAACAATCGGGCGACGGAGAAGGGCCGGGGGAAGAACATCGGGACCTGGGCGCTGGAGCAGTCGGTCGATCGCGGCTATGCGGTGGCGACCGTCTATTATGGCGACGTCTTCCCGGACAAGCCGGACTTCAGCGAGGGCGTCTTCCCGCAGTTCCACACGCCCAAGGAGGGACAGAAGAGCCCCGGCGATACCGCCTGCGGCGCCATCGCGATGTGGGCCTGGGGCATCCACCGGATGATCGACTACCTGGTCACGCTTCCGGAATTGGACAAGTCGCGGATCGCCGTGACCGGCCACTCGCGGCTGGGCAAAACGGCCCTGCTCGCGGCGGCCTTCGACGATCGCGTCGCGCTGGCGATCCCGCACCAGGCGGGCTGCGGCGGCACCGGCCCGAGCCGCTCGAAGAATCCCAAGGCGGAGTCCGTCAAGCGCATCAACACCAGCTTCCCCCATTGGTTCGACGACCATTTCAAGAAGTTCAACGACGAGATGGACAAGCTCCCCTTCGACCAGCACTGCCTGCTCGCGATCTGCGCGCCGAGACCGGTGCTCTACACCAACGGGGTGGAGGACCAGTGGGCGAATCCCGACGGCCAGTTCGAGATGCTGAAGGCGGCGGCGCCGGTCTACAAGCTCTACGGCATCGACGCGCTGGCGACGTCGGAGCTGCCGCCCGTCGGCAAGCTCGTGGACAGCACGCTCGGGTACTATATCCGGACCGGCCCGCACGTCTCGGATCCGGACTACTGGAAGATCTTCCTCGACTACGCCGACCGGCACTTCAAGAAGTAGGCGGCCTCAGCGCGGCGAGCTGACGGTCCTGAACGCGGCCCAGGACGAGCTGGGCCGTGATCGACCCGATGAGCGCCATCGTCATGTCCTTCTGGGTGTCCCAGACGTCGCCCTGCGTGCCGAGGAAGGCGCTGCCCTGCTCGGGGGCCGTCCAGATCGCCGCCTGCCATTCGATCAATTCGTAGCAGGCGCTGATCGCGAGCGCGACGGAGCAGCAGATCCAGAAGACGGCCTTGCCCGGTTTGAGCGGCGTGCAGCGGAGCGCCATCTCGCGCGTGATCATCGCGGGGATGACGCCCTGCAGGAAGTGGCCCAGCCGGTCGAAGTGGTTCCGCTGGAGGTGGAAGAGGTCGCGAACCCAGAAGCCGGCCGGGACCTCGGCGTACGTATACTTGCCGCCCACCATCAGGATGAGGCTGAACACGAAGACCAGCCGGTAGACGACGGGCGTGAAGGGGAAGCGTCGATGGGTCAGGCCCAGGACGCCGGCGCCGACGAGCGCCGGGAAGACCTCCATCAGCCACACGGCGCGGTCCTTGGGGGCGATGCCCGACCAGGCCAGGACCAGCACGCCGATGCAGAGGAGGACCAGCGGCTCGCGGCTCCTAGGACTCATGCGGCCCCTCGGACTCGTGATGCTCCTCCTGGTGCTTCTTCGAGTGCTCGATCACGGTTTCGACGTGCCGCACCCAGCCGCGGGCCACGTCGAGCCGCCCGAGGAACTCCGGGGCGGGCGGGTTCGACTTCATGCGCTCGAGGAAGAACGAGTACAGGCGGAGCATCTCCGGCACGTCGGGCTTCGTCTCCGCGAGAACGCCGAAGCCGTAGGTGGCGATCGCGTCGCTCGGATGCCGCTTGGCATAGACCGAGAGCGACGCTTTGGCGGCGTCGAAATCCCGGCGGCGGGCGTGGACGAGGCCGAGGTTGACGTGGGCCGCGTCGAATTCGGGATCCGCGCTGAGCGCGTCGAGGAAGGCCTTCACGGCCTCGTCGAGCCTGCCGGTGTTGGCGAGGAGGATCCCCTTATGGTTGAGCGCGACGGGTTTGATCCATCGGTTGCCCTTGCCGGCGAGTTCGTCGAAGTACGCGATGGTTTCGTCGACGAAGCGCTGTTCCATGGCGAGGTTGCGCAGGAAGACGACGGGGAGCTCGCGCGGGAAGCGGAGGCGCTCGACCTCCTGCGGCTTCTCGAGCACGAGGGCGATCACGCGCTTGCCGGCCTCGAACGCCGCCCGCGGAAACTTGACCGCATAGTACTCCGTCTGGGCGTGCAGGATGTCGATCCGGTCGGGCGCGCGCTGGAGGGCGGCGTGGAACGCCTCGTCCGCGCCGATCGTGTCGCGCAGCTCCATCTGGACCTGGCCCAGGAGCAGCCACGCGTCGGCGTCGTCGGGCGTCCGCTTCACGCACACGGCGAGAGCCTCGCGCGCGCGGGCGAGCTTGCCGAGCCGGAGCGCGCAGGCGCCGATGTGGCGCAGGGCGACCGGGCGTTCCGCGTCGTTCGCCATCGCCAGCGCGGACTCGTAGACGGCCAGGGCCTGCTCGACGTAGCCCTCGCCTTCGAGGGCCCGCGCGCGCTTGAGATCGCGTCCGACCAGCCAGCGGCGAAGGAAGTCCATTCGGGGTGCGGACCTATTTCCTGTCGGGAGGACGGAGGGCTTCCAGGTGGGGCGCCTCGAGGCCCGTCCAGGTCCAGACCGAGCCCTTGCTGCTGAACTTCACGTCCATGCCGGCCTTGCCGAGCTTGCTTTCGTCCTCGACCTTCCGCAGCCCGACCACCAGCTCCTTGATGCGGCCGTCATAGAAGACCATCTTCGGGTCGGCGTCGTTCGCCGGCAGCTTGGAGATGTCCGTCTTCATCGCCGAGGCGTCGATCGAGCGCTTGAGGGACGCCTGCTTCTTCCCGTCGAAGGAGAACGTCACCTCGAGCTGGCCCTCGGGCTTGACCTTGTCGTCGAAGCCGTCGATCCGCAGGCGGAGGAAGAGCGTGTCGCCCGAATAGACCTGCTGCTTGTTCGCCGACTTGTAGCTGCCGGCCACGGAACGCAGGCCCATGACGCCGACCTTGGGCCCCGGCTCGGGGTCGTAGTAGAGCCGGGGATTCTTCATCGTGTAGTTTTCGTACTCCACGGTCCGCTCCTGGCCCTCGACCGTGTGCCGGAGCACGACCTTGAACGTGAAGCGGGTCGCGCCCGGCAGCTGCGCGTCCTTGATGAAGATCGACGCCCCCTTGCGTGCGGGCAGGGCGCCGATCACCTGGCGCTGCAGCGTCTTGAGGGGGAACTTGTTGTCGCCGATGATGACGACGTCGACCGACACCGCGGTCAGGTTGAAGGGCGTGCGATTGAGCATCGCGCCCTCGGCGACCAGCCCCTGGTTGATCTCGGAATTCCGGACCTCGAACGAGGTCAGCTCGACGCAGGCGACTTCGGCGGGGGGCGCGTCCTGGAGCAGCAGCAGGAGCAGGGCCGCGGCGAGAACGAACATGCTCCCGATGGTACCACCGGGCGGGGGCTACTTCACGCGTTTCGCGGCGGAGTCGATCGCGGAGGCCATGTTCTGGAGCGCGTCCTTGAGGGCCTTCCGGCTTTCGGGGGTATGCACGAACTCGCAGCCGAGGATGAACAGCTCCTGGCCGGCGTCGCGGTCGACCCAGCGAACCTGGGCGGGGAGTTGGACGGGTTCGGGAAGCCGGATGGTGAGCTGAAGCGCGTCGCCGGGGGCGTGCTTCTCCGCGCAGATGACGCGGCAGCCTTCGAGGCTGATGTCGCGCAGCGGAACCTTGCTGTTGCCCGAGGAGCCCTGGATCTCGCAGGGGACGATGAGACGGAAGCGGCCCGTCTTCCGTCCCGGGGAACTCTGGCCTTCCGGCATGGTCTTACCCACCCCCAATCGCTCCGTCCATATGTACCCTGCGCCCGGGGGGAGGGCAAAACAAAATCGCGCCCGCGCTCAGGACGGCCGGGAGGCGGCGTCCCGATGCTCCCGGCACCAGAGCTCGAACGCGAAGACGAGCCAGAGTTTTTCGGCGACGTCGCCTCTGCCGGCCTCGAAGGACGAGAGGAGGGACGCGACTTCGGGGGGCTGGAGGATGCCCCGCCGCGCGACGGCGTCGGGGCTCAGCACGTCGCGGAGCAGGGGACGCAGACCGCCGCGAAGCCAGTCGGGGATCGGCACCGTGAATCCGCGCTTGGGCAGCGCGAGGATGTCGTCGGGGACCACGCCGCGGAGGGCGCGCCGGAGCAGGGGCTTGAGCTTGAAGCCGTGAACCTTGCGGTCCGCCGGGAGGCGCTGGGCGAAGCGGGCGACGCGCAGGTCGAGGAACGGGACCCGCGCCTCCAGGCTCACCGCCATCGTGGGCCGGTCCACCCGCTCGCAGTATCCGTCGGTCAGCTTCGTCTTCTGGTCGGCATACATGAGCAGCTCGGGTCCCCGGAGCCTGGACGATCCCTGCGCGAAGGCGGCCCCATAAGAGGCCGCCGCAGGCGGCGGCGAGGGCCGCCAATCCGGCATCAGCAGCGCATCGCCCTGCGGCGGAGCGAAGACATACTGCCAGGAGGCGCCGCGCGCGGCGGGGTCGTCGAGGTCGAGGTTCCGCATCATGCGACGGATCCAGCCCCGGCCGGGCACCAGCGAGGCGGCCAGGCCCGCGGGCTTCAGCAGCGCGCGCAGCGGGCCGTGGTACCAGGACCAGGCGGCATCGGCGGCGTAGCGGCGGTATCCCCCGAAGAGTTCGTCCCCGCCGTCGCCGGTGAGGACGACCTTGACCTTCTCGCGGGCGAATCTCGCCAGCGCCAGCATGGGGAACGCCGCCGCGTCGCCCGTCGGCTCGTCCATCCGGCGCGAGAGGAAGAGCAGGTCCTCCCCGAACTGCTGCTCGGTGAGGAGCAACTCGTGGTGACGGGAGCCGATCGCCCGGGAAATGCGGCGGCTCCACGGGAGTTCGCTGCCGTCTTCGGGGCCCGGATAGCCCACGCAGAAAGTGTTGAGGTCGCGGGCGCCGGCCCGCGCCGCCAGCGCCAGCACCGCGGCGGAATCGACGCCTCCGCTGAGGAACACGCCCACCGGGACGTCGCTGATCAGGTGGGCGGAGACGCTGTCGCCCAGGACGGAGACGAGCTCGGCGGCGAGGGCGTCGTCGTCGGGGTCCGCGGCCGGGCCGCCGGGAGGGACCTCGTCGAGCGGATCCCAATACCGGACGGGAATTCCGCGGGGCCCGTCCCAGCCGGGCGGGGATCCGGACTGCGGGGAGGCCGAGTCGATCAGGTAGGAGCCCGGGGGGAGCTTTTCGATGCGGTCGAAGATCGGATGAGCGCCGCCGGTATACCCGAAGGCGAAGTAATGAGAGACCGCTCTTGGGGAGAGCGCGGGGTGGACGGCCGGATGGGCGAGCAGCGCCTTCATCTCCGACGCGAACAGCAGCCTTCCGGAATCGCGCCAGAGGTAGAGAGGCTTGATGCCGAAGGGGTCCCGGGCGAGCAGCAGCGTCCGCCGTTTCGGATCCCAGCACGCGAAGGCGAACATGCCGCGGAGCTTGAGAAGCGCCTTCGTTCCTTCCCGCGCGAGCAATTTGAGGAGCACTTCGGAATCGCTGATGGAGCGGAAGCGCTCTCCCTGGGTTTCGAGGTCGCGTCGCAGGTCCCTGAAATTATAGATCTCGCCGTTGAAGGCGAGGACCAAACCGGAGGCCTCGTCGATCATCGGCAGGTGGCCGGCGGACGAGGGGTCCAGAATGCTGAGCCGGCGGCTGCCGAGGGTCAGGGCGTCGTCGGCATAGAGGCCGGAATCATCGGGGCCGCGGGGGGTGAGGCGGTCGCGCATGGCGACGGCCGTCTCCGCGCTCGGCCGTTCGCCGATCCTGCTGAGTTCGCCGGACAGTCCGCACATTCTTGGGGATGCCCCCCAGCGAGTCCCGAACCTCCCGGCCGCACGTCGGAATGAAAATACCCCGCAAAGCCGGGGATTCGAAGAGGAATTCCGGGGTCTGTCTAAAAATAGGTCAGCGCCGGGCCTATTTCCCCGCCCGGCACTCCGGACAGCCGTCGGGAACCGTCGACCCCATCCAGAGGCTCAGCGAAAACCCCGCGCCGTCCCGACGCTCGACCTGCCGCAGCCCCGCGGCCTCGAGCTGACTGCGGACCGTTCCGAAGGCCGCGCCGGAGTCCAGGTCGCCCGCCAGCAGCACCCAGGAGTGGGAGGTATGCGGGCCGAGGCCCTGCGGCGGCCAGGCGTCGGCCAGGCCCCACACCTCGACCCGGTGGCTGACGGGCGCGGAGTGGATGGTCAGGCTGAGGCGACGTCGCGAGTCGGGATCGAGCGCCGCGCCCTCGCAAGCGGATCCGGGGTAGCTCGACTGCGTCCAGCGCCGGAGCTCCTCGCGCACGAGGAGGGCCAGGCGCGCCGGCTTGGGCTCCACGACCCAGTTCGAGTCCAGGTGGGCGGCGACGAACTTCTCCACGCGCTCCAGGAGCCCCGGAGTCGATGCCGTGAAGGCCATGTGGCGAAGTATAGCCGAACCCCGGGGCATCTGCTATAACCGGGAACCCGTGCAATAAACCGATCCGATTGATTTGTTGCAGGCCGGGAATCGGAGGAGAAACCATGGCTGACAAGCACCTGGAAGCGCTGCTCCAGGAGAACCGGACGTTTCCCCCGCCCAAGGAATTCGTCAAGAACGCGGAAGTCACCGCGGCGATGGCCCGTCCCAAGGACCGGCTCAAGTTCTGGGAAGGCTTCGCCAAGGAGCTCCACTGGTTCAAGAAGTGGACCAAGATCCTCGACTGGAGCCTGCCCTTCGCGAAGTGGTTCGTCGGCGGCAAGACGAACATGGCGTATAACTGCCTGGACCGCCACCTGTCGACCCACCGTCGGAACAAGGCGGCGATCCTCTGGGAGGGCGAACCCGGCGAACAGCGGACCCTGACCTATCAGCAGCTGCACGGCGAGGTCTGCCGCTTCGCCAACGGCCTCAAGTCCCTCGGCATCAAGAAGGGCGACCGCGTCACCCTTTATATGCCCATGGTCCCCGAGCTCGCCATCGCCATGCTGGCCTGCGCCCGCATCGGCGCCCCCCACAGCGTCATCTTCGGCGGTTTCAGCGCCGACGCCGTCCGCGACCGCATCAACGACTGCCAGTCCAAGCTGCTCGTGACCGCCGACGGCGGTTACCGCCGCGGCTCCGTCCTCCACCTCAAAAAGATCTGCGACGAGGCGCTCGAAGGGACGAAGACGATCGAGAACGTCGTCGTCCTCAATCGGGTCGCCGGCTCCGAAGTCTCGATGAAGGGCGGCCGCGATCACTGGTGGAGCGACGTCGTCCACGGCCAGTCCGACGACTGTCCCGCGGAGCACCTGGATTCGGAGGACATGCTGTACCTGCTCTATACGAGCGGCACCACCGGCAAGCCGAAGGGCATCCTCCACACCACCGGCGGCTACATGACGGGCGTCTACGCGACCACGAAGTGGGTCTTCGATCTGAAGGACACGGACATCTACTGGTGCACGGCCGACATCGGCTGGGTGACCGGCCATTCCTATGTCGTCTACGGTCCGCTGCTGTGCGGCGCGACGGTGCTCATGTACGAGGGCGCCCCCGACTTTCCGGCGAAGGATCGCTTCTGGTCGATCATCGAGCGCCATAAGGCGACGATCCTGTACACGGCGCCCACCGCAATCCGCGCCTTCATGAAGTGGGGCGAGGACCTGCCGGAAAAGCACGACCTCTCGTCGCTGCGCCTGCTGGGCTCCGTCGGCGAGCCGATCAACCCCGAGGCGTGGATGTGGTATCACCGCGTCATCGGCGGCGGGCGCTGCCCGATCGTCGACACGTGGTGGCAGACCGAGACCGGCCACATGATGATCACGCCGCTGCCGTCGGTGACGAAGACCAAGCCCGGATCGGCGTGCACGGCGTTCCCGGGAATCGACATCGACATCGTCGACGAGAAGGGGGAGTCGGTCGACGCCGGCCTGCTCGTGATCAAGTCGCCCTGGCCCGGAATGCTGCGCGGCATCTACGGCGACCCTGAGCGCTACAAGCAGACCTACTGGTCGAAATTCCCGGGGTGGTACTTCGCCGGCGACGGCGCCAAGCGGGACAAGCAGGGCTACCTCTGGCTCCTGGGCCGCGTGGACGACGTGCTGAAGGTCAGCGGCCATCGACTGTCGACGATGGAGATCGAGAGCGCGCTGGTCGACCATCGATCGGTCGCCGAGGCCGCAGTGATCGGCAAGTACCACGAGATCAAGGAGAACGCGGTCGTCGCTTTCGTGTCGCTGCGGGCGGGCAGCCAGGGCGGCCCGGAGCTGCTGAAGGAGCTGAAGGACCACGTCGTGAAGAAGATCGGCTCGCTCGCGCGGCCCGACGACATCTTCTTCGCCGCCGAGCTGCCGAAGACGCGCTCGGGCAAGATCATGCGCCGGCTGCTGCGCGACATCGCCGAGGGCCGGGCCGTGGGCGACACGACCACGCTCGCGGATGCGAACGTGGTGCGGAGCCTGAAGGAGCAATACGAGGACAAAGAGGGCGCTTAGATGAAGACGAACGGAGCGAAGACGGTCGCGATCCTGATCGAAGACGTCTACCAGGAGATGGAAGTCTGGTACCCCGCCTACCGGCTCCGCGAGGCGGGACACAAGACCCTCTTCCTCGGCACCGGCAAGCCGGAGTACAAGAGCAAGCTCGGCTATCCCTGCAGAGCCGAGGGCGACATCAAGGAGGTCAAGGCGAAGGACTTCGACGGGGTCATCGTCCCCGGCGGCTTTGCCCCGGACTACCTGCGGCGCTCCCAGGAGATGCTGGACTTCGTTGCGGCGATCGACAAGTCGGGCAAGGCGGTGGGCTCGATCTGCCACGCGGCCTGGGTCCTCTGCTCCGCGGGCATCCTGAAGGGGCGGACTGCCACGTGCTTCTTCGCGATCAAGGACGACGTGATCAACGCCGGCGCGCGCTATATGGACCAGGAGGTCGTCGTCGACGGCAACCTGGTGACGTCGCGGAAGCCCGACGATCTGCCGGCCTTCATGCGCGAGTATCTGAAGGTGCTCGCCGGGAAAAAGTAGCGGAGTCCGGCGGGTTGTCTGTTGATGTCGCGCCCCCCGCGGGGGTATGATTGGGCCCATGACACTCCCCAAAGTTGCGAAGCACGAGACCCGCAAGATCACCATCAAGCGGGCGCCCGCGGTCCCGCACAGCACGCACCACCACCAGTTCGAGGATCACCTCGCGGTCGAAGAGCCGATGGAGATCCGGATCCACGACGAGCCGGTGGCGATCACGATGCGGACGCCGGGAGACGACTTCGCGCTGACGGCCGGCTTCCTCTACTCGGAAGGGCTGCTCAAGAACTCGAAGGAAATCGGCACGCTGCGCTACTGCGAGAACACCGAAAAGCCCGAGCTGAAGAACATCGTCAGCTTCACGTATGCGTCGGGGCACAAGCCCGACCTCGGCAAGCTCAAGCGGAACTTCTACGCGACGAGCTCCTGCGGCCTCTGCGGGAAGGCGTCGATCGAACAGATCAAGACGAACGCGAAGCCGATCGCCTCGAAGCTCAAGGTGACGCTCGACGTCATCTACGGGCTGGGCCACTCGCTGCGGAAGGCCCAGACCCTGTTCGAGAAGACCGGCGGCCTGCACGCCGCAGGCGTCTTCGACGAGCACGGCGTGCTGTACACGCTGCACGAGGACGTGGGCCGGCACAACGCCGTCGACAAGGTCATCGGCCACATGCTGCTGCAGGACCGCTCCCCGCTCGACCACCATATCCTCATGGTCAGCGGCCGGGCGAGCTTCGAGATCATGCAGAAGGCCGTGATGGCGCGCATGCCGATCGTCTGCGCGGTGTCCGCGCCGTCGAGCCTCGCGGTCGAAACGGCGCGCGAATTCGGCGTGACGCTGGTGGGCTTCCTCCGCGAAGACGACTTCAACGTCTACACGCACGCGGAGCGGATCGAGGTCTAGCTGCTGCGGCGCTATTCGCGCTTGAGTCTGCCTTTGTACCAGGTCTCCATGCGGATGAGCGAGCCGCGCCACACGTTCATGTCGGCCCCGCTGTAGAAGAAGATCACTTCGAGCTCCGGCACGAAGCCGGAGACCTCCGCGTCGCTCGTCTGCAGCACCCCGTCCTGGACCGACGACTTCTCCTTGAAGTCGTAAGTCGCGTTGCCGGAATTGCGGGTGCGCGGATAGAGGGCGGTGTCGAAGGTCAGCGGCTCGCGGGGGATCTCGACCAGCACGCCCTGGCGCAGATTCTTCGTCTCGGTCTCCACGGCCGTGCGCCAGACGCCGGGGTCGAGGATCGTCGCGTGCTTCGTCGTCGAATTCTTGCCGTTCGTTTCCTCGGTCATCGAGCGAAGCCGCTCGTGCGCCTCCTCGAGCGGCTTCATCCGCTCCGCGGCCCACGCCTTGCCGTCCATCCAGCCCGGCGTCGGGATCACGAGCTCGTTGCTCTTCCAGGGCTTGTCCTTGAGCAGCTGGCCGGGCTTGCCTTTCGCCGCCTCCGTCGCGAACGTGCCTCGCGCCTGCGCCTGGATGCGGTCGATCAGCGACCGCGCGAGCTGCTTCGGCCGTGACGGCCCCGCGGGGATCTCCGCGGGCCACCGATCTTTCTCGAGGCGCAGGCCGTCCAGCCGGCAGAGGATCAGCACCGCCAGCTGGTCCTCGAGCGAGGTGGTCACGAAGAGCCGCCAGGCTGCCTTGGTGTCGCCGGCGATGTCGAGGCCGACCGTCTCCTTCCCCCCGGCCGGCTTCTGCGGCGTGACGGCCCTGAAGTACATGTCGCGGATCGCCGTTTCGATCGTGGCGACGCGGCCCGACCACTCCGCACGCGAGCCCTGCCACTTGCCCTTGCCGCCGAAGTCGACCGTCCGCACCTTGTCGCCGTCGAATTCGATCGTTGCGCGCTGGAGGCGTTCGACGTAGTCGATCTTCTTCAGTGCCATCTGGCAGGCGCCGTCGGGGTGGATCGAGATCGTCGCTTCGAGCTTGAGCGGGTCGCCGTTGGTCTTCCACGCGGCGAAGCCCTTGGGTTTGACCATGACGCGGCCGTCCCGGTCGCGCGCGGGCCAGTTCATCGAGGTCTTCAGCGTGAACTTCGGAGTCAGTCCCGAGACGAGGTCGTTCTCCTGCACGTTGGGGAAGTCGACTTCGCCGTCCGCGGAGAGCTTCCAACCCTGCTCGACGGAGACGGAGTAGGTCGGCGGTCCGCCCGGGGGCGCGTCCTGCGCCTGCGCGGCGCCGAAGAGGCAGACGAGGATCGCAAGCGTGGGTCTCATGTTCCGGACAATTATACCCGGACTCGCCGCTCCAGGACTGAGCTGCGAGCCATCGGAGGATGGGGCGGATGCCGAGGTTGTCCGACTTGAAATCGGAAAACCTGGGGTTGCAGGCCCCGCACATCGCGCTGGCGGAAGCTTGTCACAAGCCTGCGACCGGTCTATGAGCCGGAAGTCCGCTCGAGGCGGGGGAGCGAGTTACCCCATCCCCAGCTGCAGCCTGGCCGCTTCGGACATCATCGACTGAGTCCAGGCCGGCTCGAAGACCACCTCGACGTTGGCCGACTTGACCCCCGGAATCTCCTGGATCTTGCTCTTCACCTCGCTCTGGAGGATCGGTCCCATGCCGCAGCCGGGCGCCGTCAGCGTGAACTTGATATCGACCTTGTAGCCGCCGTCGACCGGCTCGACCTTGTTCTCGTAGACCAGGCCCAGTTCGACGATGTTGACCGGGATTTCCGGGTCATAGCAGGTCTTCATGGCGTCCCAGACCTGCGTGGCCACCGCCTTGGCGTCCGTCGGGACGTCGACCGCCGCCGTCTGCTTCGCCGCCGACTCGCGGCCGAGCGCGTCCGAGTCCTTGCCCTCGATGCGCAGCAGCCCGTAGTCCGTCAGGACCGTGAAGCTGCCGCCGAGCTCCTGGGTGACCTCGACGTTCGACCCCTTGGGCAGCGTCGTCTTCTGGCCGTAGGGGATCGTCGTCGCGATGACTTCGCGCTGGAGTTCGATCACCGACTACCTCCGCATCCTCGGGATCGACGAGCCGCAAGCCTGGACGTTCGTCAGCTTGGCGAACTGCTCGGGCGGGATCGACGGACCCGACTTCGTGCAATGCCGGTTGAAGGCGTCGACGAGGTCCGCCGCGACCTCCTGTGCGGAGCGCTGCTCGATGCGCTCGCGGCCGAACATCTCGGCGACCTTGCCGTCCTTGAAGATCACGATCGACGGCGACGAGGGCGGGGCCGCGGCCGCGTGGTATTCGCGGACCTTGTTGACGGCATCGCGTTCCATGCCGGCGAAGGCCGACGTCAGGTGATCGGGGATGACCTTGTTTTGCAGCGCCATCGCGACGGCCGGACGCGCCGTTCCGCCCGCGCAGCCGCAAATCGAGTTGACCACGCAGAGCGTGACGCCGGGCGCCTTCATCGCCTGGTCGACCTCTTCGGGCGTGAGCAGATCCTTGATGCCCACGGCGCTCAGTTCGTCGCGGAAGGGCTGGACGGCGTCGGGCGGATAGATCGGAGGAAGCATGTCGGTCTCCTTATTCAGTCGAAATCGTATCGTTCTTGCCTTCGAGCGCGGCTTTCAACGTGTGCCAGGCCAGGGATGCGCACTTGACGCGGACCGGGTACTCGCTGACTCCGGAAAACACCTCGAGCTTCTCGAGGCCCTCGGAGCCGCCTTTGCCCGTGACCATGTCGTGGAAGCGGGTGAAGAGCGCGTCGATCTCGGGCCTGGTCTTGCCCTTGACCGCCTCGCTCATCAGCGACGCGGACGCGGTCGAGATCGCGCAGCCTGCGCCCTTCCATCGGATGTCCTCGAGGCGGTCGCCCGTCGTCTTGACGCTGACGGAGATCTTGTCGCCGCAGAGGGGGTTGTCGCCGGAGGCGGAGCAGGTCGGCTCCTCGAGCCGCCCCGCGTTGCGGGGCTTCTTGTAGTGGTCGAGGATGATTTCCTGGTACAGGTCGCCGAGATCGTTCATGAGCGGAACACCTCCGCCACCTTCTTCAACCCGTCGGCGAGGGCGTCCATTTCCTCTTTCGTGTTGTAGAGGGCCAGCGACGCGCGGGCCGTCGCCGGAACGCCGAAGCGGTCCATGACGGGCTGCGCGCAGTGATGGCCGGTCCGGATCGCGATGCCCTGTTGGTCGAGGATCGTGCCGATGTCGTGCGGGTGCACGCCCTCGAGCTCGAACGAAAGCACGCCCGTCTTCTCGCGCGCGGTGCCGATCAGGCGCAGCCCCGGGATCGACTGGAGCACGCGCGTGCCGTGTTCGAGGACCTCGTGCTCGTGCGCCGCGATGGCGTCCAGGCCGATCTTCGTCACGTAGTCGATGGCCGCACCGAGGCCGATCACGCCCTCGATATGGGGCGTGCCCGCTTCGAACTTGTAGGGCAGGTGGTTGTACTTCGTCTTTTCGAACGTCACCGACAGGATCATGTCGCCGCCGCCCTGGTAGGGGGGCATCGACTCGAGCAGCGCCTGCTTCCCGTAAAGGACGCCGATGCCGGTCGGGCCGTAGATCTTGTGCCCCGAGAAGGCATAGAAGTCGCAGTCGAGATCCCGGACGTCGACCGCGAGGTGCGGCACGGCCTGGGCGCCGTCGAGCAGCACCTTCGCGCCCTTCGCGCGGGCCATGGCCATGATCTTCTTGACCGGGTTGATGGTGCCCAGCGCATTGGACACGTGCGTCACCGAGACGAGCTTCGTCCTGGGCGTGATCAGCTTCTCGAGCTCCTCGAGGATGACGTCGCCGTGATCGTCGATGGGCGCAACCTTGAGGACGAGCCCCTTCTCGTCGCGCAGCATCTGCCAGGGGACGATGTTCGAGTGGTGCTCGAGGTGCGTGATCACGACCTCGTCGCCGGGCTGGAGGCCCGGGCGGACGAAGCTCTGGGCGACGAGGTTGATGGACTCCGTCGCTCCGCGGGTGAAGATGATTTCCTTCAGGTCTGCGGCGTTGAGGAAGCGCTGGATCTTGACCCGCGCGGACTCATACGCCTTCGTGGCGACTTCGCTCAGATGGTGGACGCCGCGGTGGATGTTGGCATTCTGGCGCGAATAGTACGTCACCAGGCAGTCGATGACGGACATGGGCTTCTGGGTCGTCGCCGCGTTGTCGAGGTAGATCAGGGGCTTGCCGTGCACCTCGGACTTCAGGATGGGGAAGTCCTTGCGCAGCGTCCGGACGTCGAAAGAGGCCATGATCATGCTCCA
>DASQOM010000236.1:0-8657 GCA_035644495.1 Planctomycetota bacterium
GGTGCTGGGCCCGGCGGAGCCCCCCCTCTACAAGCTCAAGGGGCGCACGCGGATGCACCTGCTCCTCAAAGTCCCGCAGCTGGAACCGGTGCTCCCCACCCTGCGCCGCGTCGCGGGGACGATGCCGAACGACCGCAATCTCAACGTGGTTCTCGACGTCGATCCGATCTCGATGCTCTAGGGGAAGGCCACCGGCCATCGGCCACGGCAAGAGGGGACGCCTGCGGCGCCGCTACGGGAGGAAGCCGCCCTTCTTCAGCCAGGCCACGCAGGCGTCGGTCCACGTCTCGCACGGATGGCCGACCTTGCGGACGCCCCAGCCGTGGCCCCCAGTGGCGTAGATATGGAGCTCGACCGGCGCCCCCGCTTTCTTCATGGCCTCGTACATCGTCACACTGTGGATCGCGTCGCTGATGGGGTCGTCCGTGGCGTGCGCGATGAACAGCGGCGGGATTCCCGCGGGCGTCTTGATCGTCGGAGACAGCGCGCCGTTCAGCTGGAAGTAGCCGGAATACAGCATGACGGCGAAGTCGGGCCGGCAGCTCGCCTGGTCGATCGCGTCGATCGCCTCGTAGGTGCGGGTCTCGAAGTTCGTGGCCGTCGCTCCGGAGAGGTGCCCGCCGGCCGAGAAGCCGACGATGCCGATTTTCTTCGGGTCGAGCCCCCATTCGGCGGCGCGGCTCCGCACCAGGCTGACGGCGCGCTGGGCGTCCTTCAGCGGACCGGAGGGAGGGACGCCTTTCTCATCGCCGGGACGGCGCGGACAGCGGTACTTGAGGATGATGCCGGTGATGCCGAGGGAGTTGAGCCACGCGGCGATCTCCTCGCCCTCGACGTCCCAGCCGAGGTTGTGGTAGCCGCCGCCGGGGGCGATGAGCATCGAGACTCCGGTGTCCTTGTCCTTCGCGGCCCTATAGACGTGGAGCGCCGGCTTCGAGACGTTGGTGATCCACCGCGTGGGCCGCCCGCCGACCTCGTAGGACTTCCCCTTCACCTGGAGCTCGAGATCCTTCTCGGGGCCGGCGATGCCGGCGTCCCCGGGCGGCGCGCCCGGCCAGAGGTCGACCACCTCGGGACCGGCGGCCGGGGCGGCGGCCCATGTCCCCAGGGCCAGGACCAGGAGCGCGGCGCTGCGGAGCATCAGAACCCTCCCTCCTCCCAACACCGCCCGCGGCCCGGGCGTTTCAGAAAGTGGTCTGACCACTTTAAAGGCCGGCCGGGGGTCTCCGGCCGCGGACGGGGATATGTTATCCTCGGCTCATGGATCCCCAGGCCCGGGCCCCGCTGCAGCGCCGTGCCGCCGCCGCGCTGATCGCCGCCGTTGTCGTCGCCGCCTTCCTCCCGGCGCTGCAGGGCGAATGGCTCAACTGGGACGACGACCTGAACTTCACCACGAATCCCGCGTATCGCGGACTCTGCCTCACGCAGCTGCACTGGATGTGGACCACCTTCCTCATGGGCCATTTCCACCCCGTCACCTGGATGACGCTCGGGGCCGACTATATCGTCTGGGGCATGAACCCCTTTGGCTACCATCTCAGCAGCCTTCTCTTCCATGCGGCCAATACGGTCCTCCTCTTCTTCGTCCTCCTCCGGCTCCTGGCGCTGACGGGACGGCCCGGCGCGGTGACCGCCTGTGCCCTCGGGGCCCTCCTGCACGGGCTGCATCCGCTCCGGGTCGAATCGGTGGCCTGGATCACCGAGCGGCGCGACGTCGTGTGCGGCTTCTTCTTCCTTCTCGCCGTGCTCTTCTACCTCAGGCGCGTCGAGGAGGAGCGCGCCGGCAGGCCCTCCGCGCGCTGGCTTGCCCTCTCGGCGGCCGCCTTCGCGGCGTCGCTGCTGTCCAAAGCCCTCGGCATCATGCTCCCGGCGGTCCTGCTGCTCCTCGACCTCCACCCCCTGGGACGCTTCACCCCCGGATCCCGTCGCAAGATCCTCGCCGAGAAGGCCCTCTTCGGCGCGATCGCCGCCGCAGACCTGGTCCTTCAGCTCCTCGCGGTCGACAGCATCCATAACGTGCATTCGCTGCGGAACTACCGGCTGCTGGACCGCGCGGCGCAGGCCGCCTTCGGCCCCTGCTTCTACCTGCTGAAGACCCTCTGGCCGGCGGATCTGATCCCGATCTACCGCATCGACGAGCCGATCCACCCGGGCGACCTGAAGTATGTCGCCGCGATGTTCGGCATCGTCGCCGCGACCACCGTCCTGGTCCTCCAGCGCCGGCGCTTTCCCGGTCTCCTGACGGCGTGGCTGAGCATGCTCGCGCTGCTCCTGCCGGTCCTCGGCGTCGCCGTGACCGGCTTCCAGATCGCCGCCGACCGCTATACGTATCTGTCCTTCCTTCCCGCCGCTGCGCTTGCGGCCTGGGGCCTGGAAGGCTGCGCTTCCCCCGCCTCGACAGCCCGGAGGGTCGTCGTCCCCGCCTGCCTCGGGCTGCTCGCGGTCCTGTCCGCCCTCACCTGGCGTCAGTGCGGGATCTGGAGGACCTCCTTCACCCTCTGGGACCGCGTCATCGCCGTGGACCCGGGGAACTTCCTCGCGTTCAGCAACCGCGGCTTCGCGAAGTTCGAGACCGGCGACATCGCCGGCGCGATCCGGGACTACGACCGCGCCCTCGAGCTCCGCCCCAGCCACGAGAAGACCTGGAACAACCGCGCCCTCGCCCGCGACCGGATCGGCGACGTCGACGGCGCGCTGCAGGACTACGACCGAGCCCTCTTCATCAATCCGCAGTATGCGCTTCCCTTCACCAACCGGGGCTCCTTGCGTCTGCGTCTGGGCGACGCCGACGGTGCGCTTTCGGACGCCGAGGAGGCCCTGAAGCGGGATCCCGAGGGCGGCGGCGCCTACGTCGTCCGGGGGTCGGTCCGGCGGGCCCGCGGCGACCTGGCCGGCGCGGAAGCCGATCTCGACCGCGCGGTCTCCCGGACCCCGCTCTCGATCGAGGCCTGGAACAACCGCGCCGTCCTCCGCGTGCGGATGGCCCGCTATCCCGAGGCGATCGCCGACTTCGACCGCGCGCTGTCCCTCAAGCCGGACCATGCGGTGCTCCGGATGGGCCGGGGCCAGGCGCGCCTGCTGGGAGGCGATCCGGCCGGGGCCGCGGCGGACTTCGAGACGGTGCTCCGGCAGACCCCGCCCGACTGGCCGTACCGGAAGGACGTGGAAACGCTGCTGCAGCGGACGCGCGCGGGATCGAGATAATTTCCCCCCGTCCCCGTCGTTATAGAGAACAGTCTTAAGGAGCCGGGCATGAACCGCAGAGCTTGGATGACGAGGAGCCTGACGGGTCTGGGCGCGCTGGCCCTCACCCGCCCGCGCCTCCTGGCGCAGGACGCCAAACCCGGCGCCTTCGCCGAGGAACTGACGAGGACCCCGCAGCAGACCGAAGGCCCCTTCTATCCCGTCAAGCTCCCGCTCGACACCGACAACAACCTGCTGATCATCAACGATTCGATCACGCCCGCGGTCGGCGAGATCACGCACCTCGGCGGCCGCATCCTGGACGCCAAGGGCGACCCGATCCGGAACGTCCTGGTCGAGATCTGGCAGGTGGACGGCAACGGCGCCTACCTGCATGAGCGGACGAGCAACCGCGACAAGCGGGACGTCAACTATCAGGGTTTCGGCCGTTTCCTGACCGGCTCGACGGGCGACTACTACTTCCGCACCGTGAAGCCCGTCGCGTACCCCGGCCGTTGCCCCCACATCCATGTCGCGATCAAGATGAAGGGCCGCGAGAAGTGGACGACCCAGTGCTACGTCAAAGGCCATCCCGGCAACGCGAAGGACGGCATCTACATGGGGATCAAGGACCTGAAGCAGCGCGAATCGGTGACGATCGACTTCGCGGCGCTGAAGGGCTCCAGGATCGGCGAGCTGGGCGCGCGCTTCGACATCGTCCTGGGCTTCACGCCGGAAGAATAAACACAAAGAAACAGAGACACCGGAGACCACCGAAAGATTCACGGGATGTCCGGGAAGGACGATCGACGAGCCGCGCCGTCTCTGCCAGCGGGAGAGGGCATGCGCCGCAATCAAGACCAGAATCCTCGCGCCGAAAGGCACGGGGAGATCGACAATCGTGGCAGGCGTCTCCTCAGTCTACTCATAACCCCCCGGCGCAGGGATTGCGACAGTCCTCCTTATCGTCGGGAAGCTGGAGAAAAAGGTATTCCCGCACCTGCAGGGTCTTCAGCTTCGCCTGCTGATCAGCGGTCAGAAACGGCAGCAGTCCTCATCGATCGGCTCTCGGGATTGAAGTCACAACAGACTCCGACGTCCCGTGATTCGTGAATCGGTCTACTTCGCCAGCGCTGCCTTCTGCAATTCCCGCAGCTGGCTGCATCCCTTCTCCGCCATTTTGTACAGCGCCATGAGACGCGACGTGTCGAAGGGGGTCTTCTCCGCGGTGCCCTGGACCTCGACGATCAGGCCGCGGCCGGTCAGCACCACGTTCATGTCCACCTCCGCCTTCGAGTCCTCCTCGTAGCAAAGGTCGAGCAGGATCTCGTTGCGGAAGACGCCGACGCTGACCGCCTGGACCGAGTCGCTCACCGGCGGGGCGGCGAACTTGACGCCGTCCTTCTCCAGGGCCTTGACGGCGTCCATCAGGGCGACGTAGGCGCCGGTGATCGCCGCGGTCCGCGTCCCGCCGTCGGCCTCGAGGACGTCGCAGTCGAGCCAGATGGTCTTCTCGCCGAGGAGCTCCATGTCGACGGCGGCGCGCATGGCGCGGCCGATGAGGCGCTGGATCTCGCTCGTGCGGCCGTCGACCTTCCCGGCGCGCTCGCGCTGCTTGCGGTCGTGGGTCGAGCCGGGCAGCATCCCGTATTCCGCGGTGACCCAGCCCCGCCCCTTGCCTTCGAGCCACTTCGGGACTTCGTGGGCGATCGACGCGGTGCAGAGGACCTTGGTTTTCCCGAACTCCACCAGCACCGAGCCCGGGGCGCTGGACGTATAGTGCCGCGTGAACGCGACGGGGCGCAGGTCGTCGGGCTTTCGGCCGTCGAATCGGGGCATGCTTATTCCTCTTCTCCGGCGGGCTCCGTGCCGGCTTCCTTCGCCTTGCGTTCCTTCGCGAGCTGGTTGAGCGTGTTGATCACCTCGAACGACTTCTCCATCGACTCGTCGAGCTCGAACTGGATCTCGGGGAACGAGCGCATCTGGATGCGGCGCGACAGCTCCCGCTGCACGAAGCCCTGGGCGTGGCGCAGGCCGCCGAGCACCCGCTTCTTCTCCTTCGCCGCCCCCATGATGGAGACGAAGACCTTCGCATACCGGTAGTCGTCGGAGACCTTCGCCCGCGTCACCGTCACGAACCCTTTCCGGGGGTCGCGAAGCTCGTAGAGGATGATCTTGCTGGTCTCCTTCACGATCTCGCTCGCCAGCCGGTCCTTGCGAAAGCCCTGACCCATCTATTCCCCGTAGAGTTCCTGCTCTGCGTTCACGAGCTCGACGCCGCCGAAGAAGCGGACGTAGTTGCCGACGTTCGTCAGCACGCTCTGGACGAACGGGGTGTCCGTGCCCACCGCGGCGATCCCGATCTCCGCCGTCTGCCACACGTCCTGCTCGTCCGTCTCGGCGACCGAGATGTTGAACTTGTTGGACAGCGTGTCCTTGAGGCTCTTGATCACGCGGCGCTTGTCCTTCAGGGAGTGCGACTCGCGGAGGACCAGGCGGAGCTTCAGGGTCCCGACGATCACTTCGCCTTCTTTTCGAGCTTTCGGGCGATCTTCTGGATGGCGTAGCCTTCGATGATGTCGTTCTTGCGGACATCGTCGTGGCCGGAGATCTTGATGCCGCACTCGTAGCCTTCCACGACCTCCTTGACGTCGTCCTTGAAGCGCTTGAGGCTCTCGATCTTCCCCGTGTGCACGACCTTGCCGTCGCGGATCAGGCGGCACTGGTTGCTGCGCTCGATCTTCCCGTCGGTCATGATGCAGCCGGCGATCGCGCCGACGCGGGAGATCCGGAAGACCTCCTTCACCGTCGCGTGCCCCGTCTTCTGCTCGACGAGCTCGGGCTCCAGCAGGCCCTCGAGAGCCGCCTTCATCTCGTCGATCGCCTGGTAGATGACCGTATAGGTCTTGATCTCGACGCCGCGGTCCTTCGCGGCCTCCGCGGCGCGGGGTTCGACGTCGACATGGAAGCCGATGATGATCGCGTCCGAGGCGTCGGCCAGGAGCACGTCGCCCTCGGTGATGGCGCCCACCGACGAGTGCAGCAGCTTGAGCTTCACTTCGTCCGTCGACAGGCCGGGCAGCGCCTCCTTGAGGACCTGGAGGGAGCCCTGCACGTCCACCTTCAGGACGATCCGGATATCCTTCAGCTTGCCGTCTTCGATCTGCTTGAAGAGCCCTTCCATGGTGACGTGCTGGCGCTCCAGGAGCTGCGATTCGCGCGACTTGTGGGCGCGCGCCTCGGCGACCTCCTTGGCCTGCTGGATGTCCGGCACCACCTGGAACGCGTCGCCGGCGTCCGGCACGGCCATCAGGCCGGTGAGCTCCGCCGGAGTGGCGGGACCCGCGAACTCGATGTTGCGGCCGTTGTGGTCGTTCATGGAGCGCGCTCGGCCGTAGCCCGCGCCCGCCAGGATCACGTCGCCCTTCTTCAGGGTGCCGTTCTGGACCAGGATGGTGGCGACGACGCCGCGGTCGTCGGTCTTGCGCGCCTCGAGCACGACGCCCGTCGCCGCGCGTTTGGGATTCGCCTTGAGCTCGAGGAGGTCGGCTTCGAGCGCGAGCGTCTCGACCAGGTGGTCGACGCCCTGCCCGGTGAGGGCCGAGACTTCGATGCATTCCGTGTCGCCGCCCCAGTCGCCCGCGGGCTGCAGACCCAGGGCGGACAGCTGGCCCTTCACCTTGTTGGGATTGGCCTGGGGCTTGTCGATCTTGTTCAGCGCGACGACGATCTTCACCCCGGCGGCCTTGGCGTGGGCGATCGCCTCCTCCGTCTGGGGCATCACGCCGTCGGCGGCGTCGACGACGATCACCGCGACGTCCGTCGCCTTGGCCCCGCGCGAGCGCATCTGCGTGAACGCCTCGTGGCCCGGGGTATCGAGGAAGACGACGGAGCGGCCGTCCGGCGTCTGGATCTTGTAGGCGCCGATGTGCTGCGTGATCCCGCCGGACTCGCCCTTGGCGACATTGGCATTTCGGATCTTATCGAGCAGCGACGTCTTGCCGTGGTCGACGTGACCCATGAACGTGACGACGGGGGCGCGCGGGACGAGGTCCTTGGGGTCGTCCTTGATCACCGAGGCGGCGGCCTTCATGTGGTCCTCGGCCGACTTCTCCTGGACGATGGTGATGTCGCGCTTGAACTCGCCGGCCAGGATGCCGACCATATCCTCGTCGAGCGAGGCGTTCTGGTTCATGATCATGGCGCCCTGGTCCATGAGCTTCTTCATGACCTGGGAGATCTTGATGCCGGTCTGCTCGCAGAAGCTCTTGATCGTGATCGGCACGGTGATCTCGATCTTGCGCTCGGACATCGGGGTGATGACCGGGCGGGGCTTCGAGGGCTGGGCCGGCGCGCGGTGCTGCTGATACGGAGCGGGACGCGGACGGTACCCGTGCTGCGAGGGCGGCGGCATCGGGGGCCGCTGGCCGGCATAGGCGGGGGTCCCCTGGCGGACCGTCGGGGGGGTCGGCCGCGGCGGCGCGACCGGCGCGGCGGGCTTGACGACGGCTGCCGGCGGCTTCACGTGCCGCTTCTCCTTGGACTCCTCGACCTGCGTGTCCCGAGTGAACACCTCGATCTCGATGGGCCGCATCGCGTGGAGTTCCTTGGCCTCGCCGATGACCTTGTCGACGTCGATGAGCGGCGTGGCCGTGGCTTTCTTGATCTCCTCCTGCTCCTCGGGAGTGAGCTCCACGTGCTTGTGCTCGGCGGGCTTGGCCCCGGGGGCTTTGGCATCGGTGGCGCCGAGGCGGAACTCCATGGCGACCTTGGCCTTCTTCGGGGGGGCCTTCGCCGGAGCCTTGGGATCCTCTTTCTTCACCGCGGTGACGGGCTTGCCGTCGGCCGGCGTCGCGGCGGGCGCCAATTCCTTCTTCTTCGTGACCCGGCGGGTCTTCGGCGCCTCGGTCCCGTCCGGATTGAGCTTCGGCGCGGGCTTCTCCGGCTTGGGCTCGGCGGCCTTGGCGGCGGCCTTCGCCGCCTCCTCCGTCACGACGCGCGCATAGACGTCCATCAGCGCGCCGGTGAGCTTGGACCGATGGGGAACCTGGGCGCGGACCGCGGCCGCGAGACGCGCGTCGATGTTCGCCCGCGCATCCTCGACCTTGATGCCCTTGGCCTTCGCGAGCTCGACGAGCTCGGCGGCCTTGTAGCCCAGTTCCTTGGCGAGTTCGCTAACCCTCATTCTTCTTCTCTTCCGTAGGAGCCTGGGCCGCTTCCGGAGCGGGCGCCGCCTCGGGCGCCGCGGCCGGCGCCGCGGGCCCGGCCTTCGCTTCGCCCTCAGCGGCCGTCTGTGAGGCCGGCGGCGCGCTGGTGTCGCCGCCCAACTCGTAAATATCGATCTCCCAGGCCGCCAGCTTCGAGGCCAGCCGGACGTTCCGGCCGCCCTTGCCGATCGCCTGCGAGAGCTGATCCTTCAGCACGTAGACCGTGGCCCGCTTCTGCGCTTCATCCATCTGGACGTCCGCGATCTC
>DASQOM010000237.1:0-9077 GCA_035644495.1 Planctomycetota bacterium
CCCGAAAGAATGCTGTTCTGCACCGAGACGGACCCGGACGGCGCGAACAGCGCCCCCGCGAAGTTTCCGGCGCTGTTCTGCGCCAAGGTGACGTTGACCAACGAAAGGCTGCTGGACGACGATGAAATGCCGCCGCCCAGACCGGTTGCCGAATTGCCCTGGAACGTGCAATTCGCAATCAGCGACGACGTGTTCGTGCAGAAGATCCCGCCGCCGTTGTTGCTCGCCTGGTTCCCGTTGAACGTCGAATTGCTCAGCGTCAGCGTGCCGGCCTGGCTGTAGAACGCGCCCGAATGCCCCGCACCCACCGTCGCCGTGTTCGACTTGAACGTGCAGCGGTCGATGATCGACGTCGACGGCACCGCCGGGTTCGTATAGCCGAAGAGGGCCCCGGCATGGTCGCTCGCATGGTTCGTGTCGAACGTGCAGCCCGTCACGGACAGCTGGTGCAGCGCGGTGGCATCGTTGCTGACGTTGTCGACATATACCGCGCCCCCGATGCCGCCGTTCCCGCCGCCCCCGCCCCCCGTGCCGAAGGCCGTGCACATCGAGAACGTGCAGTTGATGATGGTCAGCCGGGAGCCCAGGCTGTTGATCGCTCCGCCGTTGCTGCCGGCGCAGTTGGTGAAGCTGCAGTTCGAGTACTGCGTATGCGTGCTGTTCGCGATCCGCACGGCCCCGCCGCCGATGTCCGCCCCAGGCAACGTCGTCTGGCAGTCGGTGAAGGTGCAGTTGATGAAAGTCGCCAGCCGGACATTGTTCAGGCCGCTCACCACTGCGCCGCTGTCCGAGGCCCGGGCGCCGTTGAACTTCAGCCGCTGCAGCGTGATTTGCGCCTCGTCCTGAAGCTCGAAGTAGCGGACCGCGCCCGTGAAGGTGATCTGGTCCGAGCCGTCGACCACGACCGACCTCGGGCTTGCCCCCGTGCTCGCCAGGACAAAGGCGGTGGTGGCGCTCGGCGCCGTGACGGTCAGCGCGATATTCCGCGGACCGCTGCTGCTCGTCAGCACGATCTTGGAATTCAACGTCGCCCCGATCGCGGCCACGATGGCCGCCTCCACCGCCGAGTCCGTCATCCCATTGACGTTCATCGAGAATGTCGCCCCCGACGCGTCCAGGGGAAGATTGGGGACCACGGCCGGCAGCACCAGGGCGACGCCTCCCCCGCCGGCAGCCCCCCCTCCGCCTCCCCCGCCGCCGCCGCAAGCGGGCTTGAGCGCGAGGAGCAGGGTGAGAGCCAGGATTTTCGCGGTGAATCTCATCGGACTATTTCTCCGTCGGCGACGGGGGCGCCTGTCGGGCCGGCGGCCGCGTCTTCTGCGTCGTCGAGAGCCAGATCGTGTCGATCCGGACCCACGGATTTCCCACGTAGACGCGGATGTTCTGCCAGCCGGGTTCGTTGAATTTCACGGTCAGCGGGGGCGCCTCCGCCTTCGTCTCCTCCCCGTGACCGCTCAGCCAAGTATATCCGGGCGTGGCCGCGACGCCAGTAAAGACATAGGCCGTCGTCGGCGCCGCCCCGAAGAACGGGCTCTTCTGGCTCAGCACGCACCGCGTCGGCTCGATCGTCACCAGGTCGCGCGTCCACGGGTCGCCCTTCTCCAGGCTCGTCGCCCTCAGCCAGATCCGGTATTCCCGGTCCGCCGGCGCGAAGAACGTGAACGTCGCGTAGGAGGGGCGGGTCTCGACGTGGTCCACCACCTTGAACGGGGATTGCCCGGCCTCGAGCGCCACCCCGGTGAGGCTCTTCAGGTCGCGGATCAGCGTCCACTCCGCGCCCGTCAGCTTCGCCTGCTGCGCCACGAGGACAATCTCGTCCGGGGATAGGGATTTCGCCGCCAGCGGCGTCCCCGCCCCCGCCGTCGCGAACTGGCCGGCCGGGACGTCGACCGACTTCCCGTCGCGGGTCAGCCGCACTTTGCCTTCCCTCACCTCGAGCCGCGTGGAGGCCGGGTCGACGACGAGGCGCAGCACCGTGCCCAGCACCCGCGCCTCGCCGTGCGGCGTCGCGATCGTCAGCGGCTGGTCGGCCGGCTGCTTCGCCACGTCGGCGGACAGGGTGCCCTGCGACAGCGTCACGCGCGTGCCCTTCGAACCCTTCGAGATCTCCTTCACGACGCCGTCGGCCTCGAGGCCGAGGCGGCTGCCGTCGGCGAGCACGACGCTCGCGCGGCTTTTCGTCGGGCCCGTCTGCAGCGTCTGCTCGGTCTCCAGCTCCTGGCCCGCGACCGCGCGCCTGCCGTCGACCTGGACGTCTCCCTCGATTTTTTCGAGGCGGGCGAGGACCCCGACGCGGACGACGCGGGTCGGCTCCGGCTTCGGCGGCTCGACCGGCGGAACCGGCGGATCCGCTTTGGGCTGCTCCGGTCGGACCGGCAGAGGTTCGGGAGCGTCGACCGTCGGGGGCGCGGCGGGTTTCGGCGACTCGGGCGCCGGCATCGGGGCGGGCGCCGTTTTCGGAACCGGCTCCGGCCGGGGTTCGGGCTCCGGCTGCTCCTGGTGCCGGTCGGCGACGACCGCCGGGGGCGGCCGGTTGCCGCGCGACATCAGAAGGCCGAGCAGCGCGAGCAGGATGCCCGCGGCGACGAGGAACGGGATCGGCGACGTCGATGCGGTCTCCAGCCGCCGGGTCCGCGCGGTGGGCCGGATCCGCTTCTCGAAGGCGCTCATGAACTCGGCGCCGCCGCGCTCCGCGCGGACGCGCTCGGCGAAACTGCGCGCGAAGGAGGCGTCGTCGTCGCCTTCCAGCGCACGCGCCGCGAAGCCGGCGTACTCCAGCGCCTTCCGCGCGCGGGCGGCCGTCCCGGGGTCCGAGCGGATCGCGTCGGCCAGCCTCCGCGCGTCCGCGGCGGAGATCGTGCCGTCGCGGTACTCCTCGATCAGGGCGTGCAGCTCTTCGGGTTTCATGGCTGCATGCATTTCTCGAGGGCCGCGCGGATGCGGAAGAGGGACATCGACAGGGCCGCGGCGCTGCGGCCGAGCCGGCGCGCCAGGTCGTTCAGCGGGATTTCGCGGCGGTAGCGCATCTCGACGAGGTCGCGCTGCGAGCGTTCGAGCTTGTCGATGCAGCGGCGCAGGGCGGCGATGCGCTCGACGCCCTCCTCGAGGTCGTTCTCCATCGGGCCCCAGGTCTCCTGGAGGGCGTCCTCGACCAGCACCGCGGCGGCGTTCTGCCGGACCTTGCTGGAGCGGAAATGGTTCAGCATGCGGTTGCGGCAGATGGCGCGCAGCCAGGGGCCGAAGTCCTTGGCGACGTCGAAGCGGTCGAGGTGCTGCATCGCGTCGATGAAGCCTTCCTGGACGATGTCGAACACGTCGTCCGCGCGGGTGACATAGCGGGCGACGAAGGCACGCAGCCGGGCCTGGTAGAGGGCGACGAGCTGCCCGTACGCCTCGCGATCGCCCTTCTGGGCGGCGTGAATCAGCTCTTTCTCTTCCATGAGGCTCAGTGTACTTAACCTCCCCGGTCTCCGCATAACGTATGTTCTGCGAAAAAAATCCCCGGGATGGCGTATCTTCAGATCGATGCGGTTCCTGCTGCTTCTGCTCGCCGCGACCCAGGAGGATCTGCCGCTCCAGCCCTTGAAGAGCCAGGTCACCCGCGTCCAGCCTCTCAGGGCCTGGTCCTCTGGGACGACTCCGAGCACGTCGCGACCGACGCCGTCCAGCTGGAGTTCTTCTACCTGACTTATGCCGCGCTGGTGGCGAAGAAGGGCGAGATCGACTGGCGGCCGCTCGAGAAGCGGCTCGAGGCGATCCGGGCGAGGAAGCACCAGGCGATCGTCCGCTTCCACGACACCTACGTGGGCAAACCGAGCGGCGGGCCGGAGTATATAAGGAAGCTTCCCGACTACCACGAAACGACCGCGAAGAGCGAGGGCAAGGAGACGGTCTTTCCCGACTGGTCCCATCCCGAGCTGGCCCGATTCGTCCTGGAGTTCTATTCGAAGGTCACGGAGAAATACGATCGGGACCCGCGGATCGCCTATCTGGAGACCGGCTTCGGGCTCTGGGCGGAATACCACCTCTACGACGGCCCGATGAAGCTCGGCGGGACTTTCCCGTCGAAGGAGTTCCAGGAGACGTTTCTGCGCCGGCTGTCGGGTGCGTTCACGTCGACGCCGTGGATGATCTCGATCGACGCCGCCGCGGAGGAGTCGACGCCGTTCGCGTCGACGCGGACCCTGATCGATCTGACGTTCGGGGTGTTCGACGACTCCTTCCTCTGCAAGCAGCACGCGAAAGAGAACGAGCCGAACTGGGCGTTCTTCGGCCGCGAGCGCTGGCGTCGCGCGCCGGCCGGCGGCGAGTTCAGCTACTACACCAAGGGCGATCAGAAGGACGCGCTCGCGCCGAAGGGGCCGCACGGGGTGCCCTTCGAGACCGCGGCCCGCGACTTCCACCTCAGCTTCATCATCGCGAGCGACCAGCCGGAGCATCAGACGCTGGACCGGATCCGCGCCGCAGGGATGACGTGCGGATACCGCTTTCAGGTCACGGAGTTCCGCTCGGGCGGGGGTCGATCGCTGTTGACGCTGACGAATACGGGCATCGCGCCGATCTATCACGACGCCTGGATCGCGGTGGCCGGTCGCCGCTCGGCCACGTCGCTGAAGGGCCTCTGCCCCGGCGAGACCCGGAAGTGCGCGGTTGCCGGCGAAGGGTCCGCCGTGACGATCGAGAGCGATCGCCTGGTCCCGGGTCAGCGGATCGAGTTCGACGCGGACCTGTCCGGGAAATAGGGGGGATCGATGCGCATCCGGATCGTCGTGGAAGGCCCGTCGCGGTATCCCGTCCTGGGGGATTGTCCCTGCGGCCAGGGCTCCATCCGGACGGTCTCGAACGACGGGAGCCTCCTGTTCTTCGAGTGCGGATTGAAATCCGAGGGATTGACGCCCTGCTGCAAGCGCTTCGAGCACCGCGGAGGCGAGGACGGCCAGATCCTCTGCGCGACGGGCGATGACCCGACCCTGCACGACTTCGGCCGCATGATCGACGAGAACGGAGTGCCGTACTTCGAATCGCATCTCTCCCGCGGCAGCGACCTCTGACGTCTTACTTCGTCCCGGTCGATGGGGTCGCGGGCGGCGGATCGGGGGGCTTGACCGCGCCCTTCCCCAGGATGGGGAACGGCTTCTTGTAGTAGGCGCCGCCGCGCAGGCGCATATAGCCGCCGTCGTCGTCGGCGTAGTCCGACTTCTTCCCCTGGTTGCCCGGGATGGCGGGCGGGTTCGTGATCCCATCCTTCTTCGCGTCGTAGACCCGCGTGCTCGGCCCCTGCCCGCCCTGCAGCATCCAGCCCGCGCAGCCGGCCTTCACGTAGCGGCCGATCGTCGGATTCGCCGGATAATCCTCGAGCAGCAGCTGGACCAGGTTGTCGCACAAATGGCCGTCGCTGTTGTTGCAGGTCGCGAAGACCGTGTTCCCCGCGGCGACCTGCCAGACGAAAACTTAGAGGCCCGACGCCGCGTGGAAGTCGGCGATCCACTTCAGATGCGCGTCAAGGGAGCCGGTGATGTCGATCGCCTGCCCGTACGGCGGCGTCTTGCCCTTCATGCCCTTGTCGCGGTCGCCGGTTTCGAAGACGGCGAAGTCCCAGTCGCCCGCGACGGCCTTCATGGTCTGCCCCATCTTCGTCCCGCTCATGGCCCCCGACAGGTCCCAGCCCGACGGGTTGCAGCCGAGCAATACATTCGTGGGCGCGTAGAGGTCGCGCAGCTTCTTGAGGCCGGCGGCGTAGCCGAAGAGGTTGTCGGGGAGGCCTTTGAGCTCGTCGAGCCCGCAGCTGCCGACTTTGACGTCGACCTTGGCGGGGTCCATGCCCCCGCTGAGCAGCAGATGGCACCACTCGTCGGGCTCGATCTGGACCATGACGGGCCAGGGGGCTTCCTTGCCGGCGCCTTCCAGGAGGGTTTTGAAGAGGGTGAAGTATTCCTTCATGGTGTTGGGGACCTAGGCATTGACGGGCGTGGCTTGCGCGGGGCCGGGCGTATAGCGGGCGGGGGCGGACGCGGCGAGGAGGTAGAAGGTGAACCAGGGGGCGACGCCGGCCTTCTTCGCGTCGGCGACGAGTTTCTGCGGGGAGTTGCCGAAATTGAGCCAGAACGGTTTCTCGCTGGTGGCGGCGCTGCCGCTGAGATACGCGACGGAGCAGTCCCAGCGGCAGCCGTTCTGGGCGCGGGTTTCTTCGATCCACGCGGCGGGGGCTTCGACGCCGAGGTTGAAGTGATCCAGGAAGCGCTCGCGGAAAAGCTTTTTGCGCGCGGCGGCGCCGGAGTCTTTGGAAGCCGGGGCGGATTGTGCGAGGGCGAGGGACGCGAGGATCAGGGACTGGACTGCCACCCGGACGACCATGTCGTTGGATCTCCGCTCCACCTGCACCGACTCCTCGGCGCTCGCTAGGGGTAACCTTACGGACCGCGGAGATCACGGGGGAATGAGAATGTGCGGAGTAGCCGCAACCCCCTCTTGAATTTCCCATCCCCGACGGGATTTCGCCGTTTTCCCGCGTCCTTCGTCTCGCCGGGCGTCTATACTGCCCGCAGTTCACCCGGAGGTGGGTTCGTGAGATTTGCTTCCCTGGTCTTCCTGGCCCTCTTCGCCCAGGACTCCGAAGTGGCGCCGACCTCGAAATTGACCTCCGTGGCGCTCCCCGCCGGCGCCCTGCGCGCGCTGGATCCCAAGAACATCGCCGAGACCTCGGCCCTCCTCAAGCTCTTCTATCCGGAGTCCCCCGTGTCGGCGTCGATCGAAATCCTGATCTGGGCGGGCGACTACGGCGGCGCCAAGGGCGTGACGCTGCGCGAAGCCGTCTCCAAAGGCGTCCGCAAGGCGGGCTACGAGTATCAGGACGCCCCCAGCGAGCGGAAGATCGAGGGCCGGGACATCTCCCTCTGCAGCGCGAAGTCCGCCGCCCGTCGCGTCCGCGGCGTGTGGATCTCGAATGCCGACGGCGCCCTGCTCGTCTGGGACGAGGAGCCGGCCGCGGCCGCAGTCGGAGTCTCCACCTGCGGCAACATCCTCTATACCCCGCCCAAGGGCTGGACCGTCCAGACCGCCGAAGACACGGTCACGCTGATCCCGAACGACCTGATCGGCAATGAAAAGCTGTTCGTCCTCCTCCTCCCGGGCCGCGAGTATCACGGAAAGCTGGACGCAGAGGCGAACGAACTCTGGCTGGAAGCCTGCAAGCTCTTCGCCGTCGAAGGCAAACCCTGGGCCAGCGAGAAGACCGACGTGTATCGCAGTTTCAAGGGCTGGGACTACTTCCACTTCGGGACGACCGTCCGACAGAAGGACGCCAACCTCTTCCTGGACGTGTATTTCATCCACGTCGGCGACCGGCTCGAACGCGTCGCGATCCTGACCAACTGGGTGAACCAGCCCTACCAGGAAACGCCCGCGCAGAGCCCGAAGTACTACAACCTGCTCCAGGACTTCGTCTACGGGCTGCAGTTCAAGAATCAACCCGACCCCAGGCTCCCCAAACCCGGACTCAAGGGAGATGGCATTGTCGGCGTCTGGGTGGGCATGTCCCTGGGCACCAGCGGCTACACGGGACGGGCGGAGTGGAAAGGCTACCACGTCGCGTTCTACGACAACGGGATGGCGCTCTATACGGCCCAGTTGCCGGTTCGGGCCTTCGAGACGATGAATCCCTACGTCTCCCGCGAACAGAGCCGCCGCTGGTGGGGCACCTGGAGCATGGACAACGGCCGCGGCGTCCTCAAGATGCTCTACGGAGAGATTCCGATCGTCGTCGACGGAGCCAACATCGTCCTGACGACCAACAAGACCGACCATCGATTCGCGCGTCTGGACGACGTCGACGGCACCCGATGGGACGGCACCTACGCCCTGCACGAGTATCAGGGCAAGATCCCGGCGATCTCGTTCACGCCGGACGGCAAGTTCAGCGACGACGGCGCGGTGAAGATCCTGGAGCACAACCTCTACAAGACCTACGGCATCGGTCACGCCAACGGCGAGGGCACGTACGAGGTGAAGAACTGGACGCTGCTGCTCCACTACCTGGACGGCCGCGAGTACAGCATGGCCTACCTGGGTCTCGTCGCCAAGAAGGGCGAGACGAAGCCCTCGAGCATCAACCTGACCTTCAACCACGACGAGCTGAAGCGCCGCTGAGGGACGCATCCTTCCTGAGAAGGTGGAACGCCGGCCGCGCGGAGCCCGGAGTTATGGCGTATACTCCGCACATGAGAACTCTGATCCTCGCCCTGCTTGCGCTCGCGCCCTGCTGCGGCTGCGTCATTGCCGTTCATGACGACGGCAGCGCTCCTCCCGCCGAACCGGCGCCGGCGCAGCCCACCCCGGTCGTCGTCGTCGACGGGCCGGCCTCGGAGGCGTTCGCGCTGCACTACGGCGCCGATGTGCCCGTGGTGTTCGAGGGCATCCAGAAGGCCTGCGCCCGGCTCAATATCCGGATCTCCGACACGGACAAGCCCGGCAGCGGCAACAACTGGCGGGTGAAGGGCTTTCATGCGAACGGCTGGTTCGACTTCGAGATCTTCATGCACCGGCGCGATCACAAATCCCAGACCACCGTGACGGTGCAGAGCGGACGCTTCACGGTCCAGCAATGCCGGGAGTGGACGCGCAAGATCCACTCGGAAATCGGCCGGCAGATCGGCGAAGACGGCCGCAACTGAGCCGCCGGGGACGGCTACTCCCGAAGATCGCGAGGCGTCTCTTCCTCCAGCAGCCGGATCCCGCTTTCGTCGAGCAAGGCGCTGCGCGCCCATTCTCCGCGATCGAACAGCAGCGCCAGGACCGGCGGGGGCTGCTGTTCGGGGAGCAGAGACCGGAACTGGAGCAGCTTCCCGCACAGGTAGCGGTTGCACGTCGAAGAGCGCAGCGCCCTGGGAAGTCCGCATCCCGTCGCCCCGTGATAGATGCACGAGTTCAGGGTCGTCTCGGCAGGGAGTCGCTCGAGGTAGGACTCCATGATCTGCGCGCGCGTCCAATCCGGGTGCGCGGACATGACGCGGGCCATCGTCTCTTCCGTCAGGTAGGCGTGGTCCTCCCCCGCTCTGCAGCAACTCCCGCGACAGGCGGTG
>DASQOM010000238.1:0-12242 GCA_035644495.1 Planctomycetota bacterium
GCCGCCTTGTCCGAGGTGGTGAAACGGATTTCGACTGCTGTAGGCATGGACTCCTTCCCCTCTCTTCTCCGCGAGGAAGTTTACCATGCTGTCTAGCGTCATAGTGCCGGTGTCAAAAAACTTAGTCCGGATAGCTTAGCTTACTCCCCGCACAACCCGGTCGTTTTTGTCGACTTCCACAAACATGACGGGCTTGTTTGTGGGAGCTATACTGGGGGCCTGCGAGGTGACTGCATGATCATGACCCCGATCGCCCTTCTCTTCTGCGCCGCCGCGACCCAGGACGACGCCTGCTTCCCCCTCCAGAAGGGCAACGAGTGGACGTTCTCGATCTCGAACGGACAGACGATGACCATCCGGGCGACGGAAACCGCCACGATCAAAGGCGTCGAGTGCATCGCCCTCGTCACGGAGTTCGGGGCGAACAAGAGCCGCGAGTGGCTCGCGATCACCAGGGACGGCGTCCGTTCCTACAAGCTCGAAAACGCCCAGGGTGCCGTCGAGTTCCCCCAGCCGCTGCTCCGCGCGAAGTTCCCGCTCACCAAGGGCGAGACGTGGACCGTCACGGTCCAGGAAGGGATCGCGCAGAACACCTACAGCTACAGCTGCGACGGGACGGAGTCGCTCACGGTCCTCGGCGCGGCCGTCGACGCGGTCAAGATCAGCGCGTCCGTCCAGACCCCGCAGGGCGCCGCGAAGATGTCGACCTGGTACGCGAAGGGACTGGGCCCCGTCCGCCAGACCTACAGCCTGGGGCCCCAGTCGATGACCGCCGAGTTGGCCCGGACCAACGTCAATAAGGCGCCCGCCCCGGCGCCGGCCGCGACGCCGCTCGCCACGGCCGCCGCGGCGACGGGCGACGTCGTCCGCTACGAATCCAAAGACGGCAAAGTCCTGCTCTACCATCCCAAGGGCTGGAAGGTCTCGGACGGCCCCGTCTTCGGCGAGGGCTCCTACGGCGTCCGCGTCGCCGCGCCCGACGAGAACGCCGAAGCCCTCTTCATCACCTTCACCCTCACCGAGCAGATCGCCGACTCCGTCGCGCTCGCCAATCTGCTCCTGGGAAATCTCGCCCGCTCGAACCCGACGGTGCAGGTCACCGACATGACGTCGACCCAGGATCGCGCGCGCACGGCGGCGTCGATCACCCTTTCGCAGGGCGACCGGAAGTTCGCAGGCCGTCTCCATTTCTTCCACACGAAGCGCGCGGGCACCGTCTACGCGATGATCGCGCGCGACACCGAGCTCGCGGCGCTCAAGCCCGCGCTCGCGTCGATCGTCGCCAACCTCGCCTACGCGCCCGAGGGCGTGAAGGCGGTGCTGCAGAAAGGGGCGGAGCAGTCGACGTCGGCGCTGAAGCCCGCCGACACCGGCGCCAAGGTGCTGCACCCGGTGGCCTACCTGAAGGACGCGATGGCGAAGGGCGGCAAGCCGGGCGAGCTGGTCCAGGTCACGGCGGCGGACGGCTCATTCTCGATGGCGGTGCCGAAGGGCTGGCTCTTCGAGGGGACGAATCTCGCGTGGGTGACGAAGTCGGACGCGCGGGCCGTCCAGGGCGCCTGCAGCGTCCTCCATACGGTCTACACGCCCGGCTCCGGCCTGGCCCAGTACGCGCAAAACGCGATGCAGTCGCAGTATCTCCCGCCGGCGCAGGCGATGGTCTTCATCACGCGCTCCCTCAATACGGCGAAGAACCTGCGCGTGCTGTCGGCGTGTCCCGAGACGGACCTGGACCCGAACGCGAACGCGACGTGGGCCCAGGCGCGCGCGCAGGGGTCGCAGGTCGACAACCGGATCCTGCTGGTCGACTTCGACAACGTCCAGACCGGCCAGCCCTGCCGCGGGGTGTTCACGGTGACGTGCATCTCGTACCCGATGGGCGTGTCGTGGAGCTGCTTCATGACGGGGAGCTGGGGGCCGGCGGGCGAGTTCGAGTCGATGGTGCCGACGCTCGCCGCGCTGCACTCCAGCCCGCGCCAGAACGAGCAGTGGGTGCAGGGCAAGTTCAGCGCGCAGGCGGCGGAGACGAAGCGGCTGAACAGCAACCTGGCGGCGTCGCTGAAGGATCTGAGCGCGAGCTACGACCGCTACAACCAGAGCTGGTGGGACCGCCAGAAGTCGCAGGATTACACGTCGTGGGCGTTCAGCCAGACGACGCTGGGCCAGGGCAGCTGGGTGTCGGAGCGCGAAGGCGCAGAGGTGGTGCGCAGCGCCTCCTGGGGTCTGGAGAACACGAAGACCGGCGACAAGACCGATCTGATCAATCACACGAACTTCACGGGCCGAAACCCGTGGACCGGCGAGCAGCTCAACGAGGTGAACACGCGCGCCGAGTACGACAAGTACATCCGCGGGCGATAGTCCGCGCCAGAACCATCCTGGATACTTTTAGAGGTGGGGATGCCCATTGACGAGCTTCAGCGGCGGTTCGGAGTGCCGGGGGTCGTCAAGATCGACGAGGGCCGGGGGTCGCTGCCCCGGGTCAGCGTGACGAGCGGCCTGGCCGCGGCCGAGATCTACTTCCACGGGGCGCACCTCACGCACTTCCAGCCGCGCGGCGCCAGGCCGCTGATCTTCATGAGCGCGGAAAGCCATTTCGAGCATGGCAAGCCGATCCGCGGCGGCGTCCCCGTGATCTTCCCCTGGTTCGGCCCCAAGGCCGGATCCCCCGAATCCCCGGCGCACGGCTTCGCGCGCATCCGGCCCTGGGACCTGGAATCCTGCGGCGTGCAGGCCGACGGATCCGTCCGCGTCGCCATGACGCTGTCCGCCGAGTACGCCCAGCTGCGCCTGATCTTCACGATCCAGAAGTCCCTCGAGATGGAGCTGGAGGTCCGCGCAGGGTCCGCCCCCATCACCTTCGAAGAGGCCCTCCATACGTATCTCGCCGTCGGCGACGTCCGTCAGGTCGGACTCGAAGGGCTTCAGAACGTCGAGTACATCGACAAGGTCGATTCCTTCCAGCGGAAGACGCAACCGGCCGAACCCGTCCGCATGACGGGAGAAACCGACCGGGTCTATCAGAACACCCGGAGCGCGTGCATCGTCCGCGACCCGGTCCTGCAGCGCGCGATCAGCGTCGAAAAGGAGAATTCCGCGACGACGGTCGTCTGGAATCCCTGGATCAACAAGGCGAAGGCGATGGCCGATTTCGGCGATGACGAGTGGCCGGGGATGATCTGCGTCGAGACGGCCAACGTGGGCGACGCCGCGGTCAAGCTCGACGCCGGTCAGATGCACCGTATGCGGGCCGTGCTCAAGATCTCCGGCTGACCTCTTCGCGCCGGAGGCGCGCCCTACTGCAGCCCCGTCAGCGTGCCCGTGCCCGTCGAGAACTTGTCGACCGGCAGCCCGAGCCGCTGCAGCATCGAGACGTAGACGTTGCAGAGCGGCGGCGGGTTCTGCGGATCGAAGGCCAGGTGCCGGCCGTGCTGGAACCCGCCGCCCGCCAGCAGCACCGGCAGATTCTTCACGGCGTGGCTGCTCCCGTCGCCCAGGTTGCTACCCAGGAAGACCGTCGTCCGGTCGAGCAGGCTCACGCCTTCCTCCTTGGACTCCTTCAGCTTGATCAGCAGGTCCCGCAGAGTCTTCATCGTCTCCGTCTCGACGATCTTCAGCTGTTCCAGCTTGGTCGGCTCCTTGCCGTGATGCGAGAGGTCGTGATGCCCCAGCGTCACGCCGGGGATCGGCGGCGCGTGCGTGGAGCCGCCCAGCATGATCGTCACCAGCCGGGTGGAGTCGGTCTGCAGCGCCAGGTGCGTGAGATCGAACATCAGCTTCGTGCGGCCGAGCAGGTCGGCGACCTTGACGATGTCCTGCGGCGGCGCCGCGTCGACCTTGGGCTTCGGCTTCTTGAACCACATCTCGTCCTGGGCCAGCCGTTTCTCGAGGTCGCGCACGCTCGTCGCGTACTCGTCGAGTTTCTCGCGGTCGTCCGTCCCGACGTCCGAGCGCAGCCGCTTCGCCTCAACGCCGACGTCGTCCAGGATGGAGCGCCCGTCCGCGAGGCGCCGCGCCTGGGCGATATGCTCCTCCGGGCTGTCGGCGAGGAAGTATTGCGCGAAGACTTTGGACGGCGACGTCGCCGCGGGCACGGGCGCGCCAGTCCGCGTCCACGACAGACCCGGGCCCTCGCCCGACAGCGACAAGCTCGGGAAGCGCGTCTCGCCGCCCATCTGCTCCGCCGCAAACTGGTCGAGCGAGATCTCGTTCTTGAAGCCGGGCCGCCCCGCCCCCTGAGTGCCGGTGAGGAAGCTCGCCGACGCCTGGTGCGCGAAGCCGGTGCTCATCCCTGCGTGACAGAGGCCGGAGATGATCGTGAAGTCGTTTCGGAAGTCCTTGAGGACCTCGAGATACGGAGAGAGCTCGTAGTCCTTCCCCGCCTTCTCCGGGAAGAGATAGGCGGGATGCAGGCCGAGCGGCGCGCAGAGGCAGACCATCCGCTGCCGCGGCTTGTCGCCGCCGGGCAGCGCCCAGGCGTCAAGCCAGGGCAGCACCAGCGACCCCGTCGCGGCCCGCAGGAAATGCCGTCGATCCAGCTTCATGGCGTCCCTCTACTTATCCTGGAAGAGCCGGCTCTGGACCACCTCGTGCACCAGGGTCCGGAAGCCGCGGTCCTTCGGCTGCGTCGCGCGGACGATGGCGTCGATCTCGACGCGGTCCCCGGCCGACGGCGCCCCGCCCGTGGCGTACGTCAGCAGCTTGTCGGCCAGCGCGCGCGCGAGCTGGTCCGGGTCCTTCAGGAGCAGCCGCTTGAACTCGTCGATGTTCTGGAACGTCGCCCCGTCCGGCATCGCGTAGGACGGATCCACCGCGGGGCCCTTCTTATAGCGCTTCCCGCGGATCGCCTCGCCCTTGCCGACGCTGCGGTAGTTCTCCCGCCAGCCGCCGATGACGTCGAAACTCTCGAGCGCGAAGCCGGGCGGGTCGATGCGCTTGTGGCAGCTCGCGCACTCCGGCCGCTCCCGGTGTTTCGAGAGCTGCTCGCGGATCGTGGTCGCGCCGCGGATGTCGGGCTCGACGGCTTCGACGTCGACCGTCGGCTTCGGCGGAGGCGTGCCCAGGATGCGGTCCAGCACCCAGGCACCGCGGAGCACGGGCGACGTGGTCGTGCCGTTCGCGGTCACTTTGAGGACGGCCGCCATCGTGAGGACGCCGCCGCGGTGACAGTCGGGCGGCAGCGTCACTTTGCGGAAGCTCCGGCCCTCGACGCCGGGGATTCCGTAGAGCTCCGCGAGCGGCGCGTTGAGCATCGAGAAGTCGGAGGAGACGAAGCGCGCGACGCTCAGGTCGTTCTTCAGCACGTCGTTGAAGTAGAGGAACGGCTCCTGCAGCATCGACTCTTTGAGGCCGTCGTTGAACTCCGGGTAGAGCGACGGGTCGGGCAGGGTCGCGTCGATGTTGCGCAGGCTCAGCCACTGGCCCGCGAAGTTTTTCGTGAAGGCCTCGGCCTTCGGGTCCTCCAGCAGGCGCTCGACCTGCCGGCGCAGCGTGTCGGGCCAGCTCAGCTGCTTCCGGGCGGCGAGCGTCAGCAGCTCCTCGTCGGGCATGCTGCTCCATAAGAAGTAGGAAAGCCGGCTGGCCAGCGCGTCCTCGTCGAGCTTCCCCGCCTTCTCGCGAAGGAAGAGGAACTCCGGCGAGATCAGGAGGGACTTGAGGCCGACGCGGAGCGCCTGCTCGAAGGAATAGTTCTCGGCAAGTTTCTTCCGGACGCGGTCCATATAGGGGCGCACGTCGTCGTCGGTGACCGCGCGCCGGAACGCGCGGTGGGCGAAGTCCTTGAGGATGCGTTCCGCGTCGGCGCCCGGGTTCTTCGACACGACTTCGAAGCGCGAGCGGTCCTTGGCGACGGGCTCCCGGGGAAGATCGCCGAAGAGCCGCTGGTGGCTGAGCGGGGGCCAGGCGTCGAAGAGCGGGCCTTCGACGTCGACCCACTGCACGGCGAGCCCGGGGCCCTTGTAGTTCGCGGCGCCGACCTTCTGCACGGTGGGCGGGGTCACGGGCAGGCCCTCCGCGACGATGCGGAGGGTGTTGTTGGGCTCGAGGGTGTCGACGAATTCGATGACGGTCGGCGTGTCGTTGGGGACGTCGTAGTAGCCGACGAGGTGCTGCTCGGTGACGCCCTGCATGCTGCCGGCGAGCACATAGAAGGTCGCATTCTTGCCGGGATTCTGGAGACCGTACGCGGAGATCTTGACGCGGTACTTCCCCGGGAAGCGTGCGGTGAACTGCCAGGTGGTGAGGCAGATGTTGGCGGAGATCCACGAGCTGAAGATGGCGAGCGCGCCGTCGTCGAGCTTCCTGTAGCAGTCGCCGCTCGGCTTCTCGTCCCGGACGGCGATGCGCTTCTTGAAGACCCAGGGCTTCTGCCCGTTCGCGATGGCGGCGTTCAGCGAGCGGTCGGCGGCCTCGAGGTAGCGCTCCATCAGGAACGACGAGCTGTGCAGCGCGTCGGCGACGTTGTCAAAGCCGTGGTCGGCGGTGTCGGCCGGGAGGAGATCCTGGAGGCTGACGTCGACCGACAGCAGGTCGCGGATCGTGTTCTCGTATTCGACGCGGTTGAGGCGGCGGAGGACGACGCGGCCCTGGGCGGCGCGGCGCGCGGTCTCGACGGCGATGCTCGTCCGGGAGACCCAGGCGTGAAGCGCGTCGACGTCGCTCTTCGCGGGACGCGGCTTGGCTTTCGGCGGCATGGTGCCGGTGCTGAGCTGTTCGCGGACGGCGGCCCAGCGCTCGTCGGCGCCCTTGGTGGAGATCGTGTAGTCGAGCTGATCGACGCGGAACTTGCCCTTGGCTTTTTCGGGGCCGTGGCACTCGAGGCAGTTTTTGGTGAGGAAGGCGCGGACCGGCTCGGCGGCCGCATCGGGCCGCGGGGCGGCGGCGTCCTGGGCCCCGGCGCCGGGGGCCAGGAGCAGGACTGCGACGGTCCAGCGAAGGCTCTTCATGACTCGGTTCTCGTCCCTGGCTAGACTACGCCGTGTCCCGCGTCTGCGGTTCGCGATTCTGAAAAAGTGGTCAGACCACTTCACCATCGCGTGAAGGAAGTCCGGATTTCCCGGATCAGCCGGTCGACGGGCGCCGGCACACTGCTGGGCCCCGCGGCGTTCATGGATATCAGCATGACCCCCCGCTGACGCCGCCGTCGTTGAGCTGCTCCGCCACCTCCCCCTATAATGCGGTCGCGAATCCGGGAGGGAGACCGTGAACCAGCCTGCGGCCCAGGGCAACTCCACGAAGCAGCTCCTCCTCGGCTGCGGCGGAGTCGGGATCGTCCTCCTGATCGCGGCCGGCATCGGCCTCCTGCTCTGGCTCTCCCCCACCAAAAATAACCAGGATGGTTTCAGCATCCGGGCCGCGAAGGACAGCGTCGTGGGCGGGGCCGGCTCGGCGCAGGTCAGCGCTCCCGCGGGCGCCGTCGACAAGGACGTCGTCGTCGCCCTGACCCCCCGGGGACCCGAGATCCCGGTCGCCGACGGAGGGCGCCTGGTGGGCCGCGTCTGGAACGTCCAGGTCGACGGCCGCGACCACTACCGGTTCCACAAACCCGTGCGTCTCGCCCTTCCCATCGACCGCTCGCTCGTGAAACGCGACTCCGCCGTCTTCCTTTCTGTCCATCAGGGCTCCCGCTGGCAGAAGGTCCCGGGCTCGCGCGTCGAGGGCGACCGCGTCGTCGCCGATATTGACCACTTCAGCGACTACGCGCCCACGCAGGACGACGCCCCCGCCGCGCCCGATCCCGCGGCGAAGAAGAGCTGGAACGATATCGCTTCCTGGCACGGAGAGCTGGAAATCACCACGTCCGGCACCTGGGGCGGCTGGACCCCGATTTCCTCGTACAACTGGGTCGTCTCGCGGAGCGGCTCCGCGAGATTCCGTCTGAAGGGAGGCTTCCCGGGAGCCCCGAAGCCTCAATGGTCGACGATGATCGGCGGTTCAGCCCCCGAGGATCAGGCCGGCGCCAGCGTCCAGGTCGCCGACGGCGGATACCGCACCGACGATGACACCGACCGGAACGGCAACGTCTTCCATTATTCGACCGCGATCGGCGGGGGAACCAGTTCGATCGTATCGGCGACACTGGAGATGGATCCGGCCGCCGGCACCTATAAGATCTCCATCCGTTCGGGGCGGGCCGGCTCCGTGGTCTGCAAGAACTGGACGGAGGGCGGCAAGGCGCAAACCCCGTATGAGGAATCCGCCGAACTGAGCTTCCTGAGCGGCCCCCTTCCCCTGCCCGGAACCATCGGGCCGCTGACGGGGTCGATCACGGATGAGGCGTCGAAAGTGCCCGCCCGGGTCCGGGGCGAACAGCTGGGCGGCGCGGCGGTGAGGACCTCGGTGACGTGGACGCTTTCGCCGGGGCCGCCATCGCTCAAGGCGCGGATCCACAGTCTGCTCCTCGTCCGCCGCGGCGAGGGGATCACGATGGACGGGTCGGCGTCGACGGGCGACATCGCCGCGTACCGCTGGACCTTCCAGGTGGCGAAAGGCTGCCCGAAGGCGCCCGGCGAAGCCCCGGAGCACGCCGACTCCTCGACCCGCTTCACCGCGCTCTGGGATTTCCATGCGCAGCTCACCGTGACGGACAGGTCGGGCAAGACGGACGTCGACGAGCGCGACATCCGGGTCGTGGCGCGGGAGGGCTTCGACTGGGAGATGCTCTTCACCGGCGTCCGGCCGTCCCCGAAACCGCTGACGTCGAGCCTTCGGGCGGGGTCGCCGGACTGGCTCGGGACCATGCACCTCGGGATCAACCTCTGCGCCAGGGACGGCGACGTCGACTCCAGCGGCCATAGGATCCATCGGAAGACCTCCAATCCGGACCGATCGACGTGGGTCGACGTCGGCTACGAGGTCATCCGGGTGGGCGACGACGGACCCTTCGGAGGTCTCTGGTTCGTGCTGAAGCAGAGCCTGCAGGTGGAGCGCACGGAGCGGGTGAACCGGAGCCTGATGCCCGGCGGGGAGGTCTACCAGCTCAACGTGGAGAAGATGAACCCCGCGCCCGAGCAGCAGTTGCTGCGCCAGGTGACTGACCACGAGCACGGACACACGCAGCTGATGAAGGAGGAGTTCGACAGAGTGCGGGCGGAGAAGGCGGATCCGGCGCCGGCCATCGAGAAGGAGATCTCGGCGTCGAAGCCGGACCTGATCGAGGCGGCGGACAAGGTCATCCTCCCGGTGGAGGTGCGGCTGACGGAGGCGGGATCGGAGTCGAACGTCAAGGCGAGGCTCGCGAAGAAGTATCCCCAGAGCGTCTCCGTCTGGTTCTACCAGAAGGTGCGCCGGCCGGAAGACGTGGACCTGCTGAAGGTCGACGAGAGCCGCCTGGTCGACCAGCCGATCCTGCGGCCGATGGGCCGGCTCAGCGAGCTCGGCGACGACCATCAGGACCGGTAGCGTCGATCTTCATCCAGGATGACTGTCGACGCCGGCGCTACCGGCCGCAGCACTTCTTGTACTTCTTGCCGCTCGCACAAGGGCAGGCGTCGTTGCGCCCCACCTTGGCCTCCGCTCGAAGGGGCAAGGGCGCGATGTCCTCGTCGGGAGACGGACCCGGGAGCTCCGGAATATAGGGGCCCAACTCCGGCAGCTCCTCAGGGCGGGCGCCTTTGTTGCTCAGCAACAGCGGCCGATCGTCCTTCTCCTCGTGTCGTCGATCCTCTTGTTTCCACCGTGCCTGGCGTTCGGCGATCCGGGCGGGGTCGTAGAATTCCATCCAGTCATGGGCCTGTCGGGGTCGGACCGGGATTTTCCCGCTGTATTCCTCCTCCACATCCTGCCTGGCGAAGATCTCTTCGTCCGCGACGGAGAGGATCAGCTCCCGGTCTTCCGGCAGGAGGAAGTCCAGGAGTTGGGCCCCTGCAAAGGCGCGCAGGTTCGCTTCGGCGGAGGGATCGGAGGCGATCCCCCGGAGGACCGGAAGGACCTCGTCCCGCACCTCGGGATGCTGTTGGGCGATCCACCCCATCGCCTCGTTGATGAGGATCCGGAACCAGGGGTCCCCGGACTCCTCCTCCGCCAGCGGTTTCAGGACGGGAATGGCGGGGGGCCCGAAGGAGCCCAGGAGAAACCGGGCGTCGTCGGCGATCCAGTCGACGTCGAGTCCGTCGGCCTTCTCGACGGCGCGGAGCAGCACCTCGAGCGCGCCGGGGGGCTTCAGGGCGGCGACGAGGAAAACGGCGTGCACGACCGCCCACCAGCGGGGCAGGTCTGCGTCCCAGGATTCGTCCGCGTCGAGAATACGAAACAGCCGCTCCGCCATCGGCGCTCCGCGACGGAGGATCTCGTCGACGGCGGCGCGGGGAAGCCGGTCCTCTTCCGAAAAGAGGAGGTCGATAAGGTCCTGATCCGTCAAGCCGGCGTAGTCGACGGTTGGCGTCACGATCCCCCCTTGCCCGCGCCTAAGGTCTCAGGATTCCCGCCTCGCGCAGGCCGTCGAGGATGAACTGGACGGCGACGGTGGCGAGGACGAGGCCCATGATGCGGGTGAGGACGTTGATGCCCGTCGTCCCCAGCAGACGGTGGAACAGCTCCGAGGCTCTCAGGATGAGGAAGGTGGCGACGCCCGTCGCGACGATGGCCGTATAGATCGGGAGGGCCTGGGTCCATCCGGAGGCCGAGTTCATCAGGACGAGGACGGTGGAGATGGCGCCCGGTCCCGCGAGCATGGGGATCGCGAGCGGGGTGAGGGCGACGTCGTCCTTCTCGATGCCTTCTTTGACCTCGTCGCGGTTTTCGCGGGTGCGGCGTTCGGCGCGGACCATCTCGAGGGCGGTCAGTCCGAGGATGGCGCCGCCGGCAATGCGGAAGGCCGGCAGGGTGATGCCGAAGATCCTGAAGAGGAGACCGCCGGCGGAGGCGAAGAGCGCCAGGATCATGGTGCACCCGATGGCGGCCTTGAGGGCCATATGCCCGCGCCGTTTCGGGGAGACGTCGGCGGTCATCGTCAGGTACGCCGGGATGACGGCGAGCGGATCAACGATGAAGAGGATGGAGATCATCGGGACGAACCAGCGCTCGAACACGGCGGCCAGTCTATGTCAGAAGGCGCCGTCGGGTGCAAGGATTCCGGCGGCTTGACTTGGGGCCGCGCGGGCCGGATGATTTGGATCGATGCGGACGCTGGAGCAGCTGAAGGGGAAGCACGCGGAAGCCGAGGTTCTCGCCTGGGCGTCGCGGCTGCGTCACTTCTACTTCATGGGAGAGGTGTCGAGCGGCCAGATGGAGCTGTACGAGGAACTCCAGATGCGTCTGAACTTCTCGGGCCGCGAGGATCTGCTCGGCGTGCTCGGCGCGCTGGGGCTCCTGCGCTACGGGGTTGGCGAGCCGCCGAAGCAGTGGAATCCAGGCGGCGAGTCGCGGGTGACGGATCACCCGGACCTGGTCCAGCCGGAGCATTGCCGCGTGGCGGGGTCGGCCTGCTTTGCCTATGTGGAGTCCGCGTTCATCGACATGACCTGCGCCGCGGACTATCAGGTAGCCGACTCCAACGTCCAGGACGCTCTGCGGATCGAGTCGGAGATCGACCGCCTCCAACTGCAGTCCCGGGTGAATCGCAAGATCGCCACGCACGCCAACTGCATCTCCGCCGCGAACTTCCCCGACCGCTTCGCTCGCAGACCCTGATTTTCGGTGGAGACCCGCCTTCTCCTCCGAGCGCGGCCGATCGCCGGCTCCAATTACGGGGAGTCGTCCCTCCGTGATGTGTCATCCTGCGACACACTACGTACCGGTCTCGATTCCGACCGAAGAGCCGGCGAAGAGACTGAGTAAAATGGTGCGCCGGGGGGGACTCGAACCCACGACCCGGTGATTAAGAATCACCTGCTCTACCAACTGAGCTACCGGCGCCCGAAATGCGGTCTTGGGACGGATCATTATAGGCCCCGCCCTTTCCGATTCAAGACTTTTCCCGGCGCCCACCTCCCCGTAGCCTTTGTCCAGATTCCATGAACTCCCTTGCTTCTGGCGTCACATTTGCTACCGTTTCTGCATCTATGCCTGCGAACAAGGGGAAGAAGGATCAACGCAAACCGACCAAAATGACCGAGCCTGCCGCTCCGCCTCCTGCCCCTTCCCCCAAGGCCCCCACCAGCAAGACCACCCGCAAAATCACCCCCGTCGCCGCCGGCAAGGCCACCAAAGTCACCCCCGCAGCCGCAGCGAAAGTCTCCCCCTCCACCGTCCAGGCCTCCACCCCCACCCGGAAAATCAGCCCGCCAGCTAGCGCGAAAGCTACC
>DASQOM010000239.1:0-22823 GCA_035644495.1 Planctomycetota bacterium
GGCTCGAACAACCGCCCGCTGAAGTCGCTGTCGGACATCATCAAGGGCAAGCAGGGCCGCTTCCGCGAGAACCTGCTCGGCAAGCGCGTCGACTACTCGGCGCGGTCGGTCATCGTGGTCGGCCCGGAGCTCAAGCTCCACCAGTGCGGCCTGCCCAAGAAGATCGCCCTCGAGCTCTACCAGCCGTTCATCATCCGCCGCCTGAAGGAACTGGGCAAGGCGGACACGATCAAGAGCGCCAAAAAGATGCTGGAGCGGCGCGATGAGAGCGTGTGGGACATCCTGGAGGAGGTCATCAAGGACCACCCGGTGATGCTGAACCGCGCGCCGACGCTGCACCGAATGGGCATCCAGGCCTTCCAGCCGGTGCTCGTCGAGGGCAACGCCATCGAGCTGCATCCGCTCGTCTGCACGGGCTTCAACGCCGACTTCGACGGCGACCAGATGGCCGTCCACCTGCCCCTCTCGTACGAGGCGCAGGTCGAGGCGAAGACGCTGATGATGTCGACGCAGAACGTCTTCTCGCCGGCGCACGGCAACCCGGTGATCTCCCCGACGCAGGACATGGTGCTCGGGCTGTACTACGTCACCGTGGGCCGCGCGGGACTTCAGGGCGAAGGCAAGATCTTCGGCTCGCCCCAGGACGCGATCCTCGCGTACGACATGGGCAAGCTGCATCTCCACTCGCAGATCGTGGTCCGGTTCCCGGGCACGCGGAACATCCTGCAGACGCGGAGCCAGGCCGAGGTGCACACCAACGCGCGCATCAAGACGACGGTCGGCCGCATCCTCTTCAACGAGGTGCTGCCCCAGACGATGCCGTACTTCAACTACGAGCTGGACAAGAAAGGCATCCAGGACGTCATCAACCGCTGCCACCGCCTCTGCGGCAAGGAGTTCACGCTCAAGCTGCTGGACGATCTGAAGGCGACGGGCTTCAAGTACGCCACGCGCGCCGGCATTTCGTTCTCCAAGGACGACATGACGATCCCGCCCGAGAAGGACAGGATCGTCAAGGAGACCCAGGAGAAGGTCGACAAGATCGAGAAGAACTACCAGCGCGGCGCTCTGACGCCCGGCGAGCGGTACAACCAGGTGATCGACGAGTGGACGCACTGCCGCGAGCGCGTCACCGAGGCCATGATGGCCGAGCTGCGGGTCGACACGCGGAACAACAAGCCGTTCCTCAACCCGATCCGCCTGATGGTGGACTCGGGCGCCCGAGGCTCCCAGGACCAGGTGCGCCAGCTGGCCGGCATGCGCGGCCTGATGGCCAAGCCGTCCGGCGAGATCATCGAGACGCCCATCCTGTCGAACTTCCGCGAGGGCCTGACGGTGCTGGAGTATTTCTCCTCCACCCACGGCGCCCGCAAGGGACTGGCCGATACGGCGCTCAAGACCGCCGACGCCGGCTACCTCACCCGGAAGCTGGTCGACGTCTGCCAGAGCGTGGTCGTGGCGAGCCACGACTGCGGCACCCTCAACGGCGTGACCAAGGGCGTGGTGTACCGCGGCGAGAAGGTCGAGGTCTCGCTGGCCCAGGGCATCACCGGCCGCGTCTCCCGCGACAACATCACGGACATCGTCACGGACGAGGTCATCGTCCGCGAGAACGACATCATCTCGGACGAGGCGGCGAAGAAGATCGAATCGCTCGGCTTCACGAAGATCCGGGTGCGTTCGGGCCTCACCTGCGAGGCGAACTCGGGCATCTGCGCGAACTGCTACGGGATGGACCTGTCGCAGGGGCGGATGGTCGAGGAAGGCAGCGCGGTGGGCATCATCGCGGCGCAGTCGATCGGAGAGCCGGGCACGCAGTTGACGATGCGCACGTTCCACATCGGCGGCGTGGCCGTGAAGACGGCCGAAGAGTCGAAGATCTTCTCGAAGACCAAGGGCGTGGTCAAGCTGGTCAACATCAAGTGGGTCCCGGTGAAGGACGACCAGGTCATCGTCGTCAACCGGAACGGCGAGCTGGTGATCGTGGACGAGAAGGACCGCGAGATCGAGAAGTACATCGTGCCCTCGGGCTCGTACATGAAGGTCAAGGAAGGCTCGAAGGTGAAGCCTCGCGACCTGCTGGCCCAGTGGGATCCGCACAACGTGCCGATCATCGCGGGCAAGGACGGCGCGATCCGCTACGAGGACATCAAGAAGGGCGAGACGATGCAGGAGGAGCGCGACCCGCGCTCCGGCGTCCTCCGCCGGGTCATCATGGAGCACAAGGGCGAGCTGCACCCGCAGCTGGTCCTGACGGACGACAAGGGCGTCGTGCTCGAAGTGCACCCGCTGCCCGAAAAGGCGCATATCGAGGTGCCGGAGGGCGACAAGGTCCGCGCCGGCACCATCCTGGCGAAGAACCCTCGCGAGATGGGCGGCACGCAGGACATCACCGGCGGCCTGCCGCGCGTGACGGAGCTCTTCGAGGCGCGGAAGCCGAAGGAGCCGGCCGTCATCAGCGAAATCGACGGCTACGTCGAGCTCGGCGAGAAGAAGCGCGGCCGCCGCACGATCATCGTGAAGAACGAGGAGACGGGCATCGAGAAGCCGCACGTCGTCCCGCTGGGCCGCCATATCCGGGTCCACACGGGCGACCGCGTGCGCGCCGGCGAGCCGTTGATCGAAGGGCCGCTGGTCCCGCACGACATCCTGCGCATCCGCGGCGAGGAGGAGGTCCAGCAGTACGTCCTCCGCGAGGTGCAGTCGGTCTACCGCGCGCAGAACGTGACGATCAACGACAAGCACGTCGAGCTGATCGTCGCGGCGATGATGCGCAAGGTCCGCATCCAGAACCCGGGCGACACGCCGTTCCTCCCCAACGCGGTGGTGGACAAGTTCCGCATGAAGGATGAGAACGCGAAGGCGAAGAAGGGCGGGAAGAAGCCCGCGACCTTCAAGCCGCTCCTGCTGGGCGTCACCAAGGCCGCGATCCAGTCGGAAAGCTTCATCGCGGCGGCCTCCTTCCAGGAGACGACGAAGGTGCTGACCGACGCGGCGCTGTCGGGCCGCAAGGACGAGCTGATCGGCCTGAAGGAGAACGTGATCGTCGGCCACATGGTGCCGGCGGGCACGGGCTTCAAGAAGTACCTGGCCATGAAGCTGCACCGGGACGAGCCGGAGGTTCCGGAGGCCCCGGCCGAGGAAGCCCTGGTGCCGGCGTAACCGGTCTTGACTTCGAAGGATGGAATCATAGAATAGGCGCCTTATGCCGACGATCAATCAGCTGATCCGATTCGGGCGGACGAAGCCCAAGTACAAGAGCAAGTCCCCCGTGCTGGAGTCCAACCCTCAGAAGCGGGGCGTCTGCCTCATCGTGAAGACGATGACGCCGAAGAAGCCGAACTCCGCGCTCCGGAAGATCGCCCGCGTGCGCCTTTCGAGCGGCCGTGAGACGACGGCCTACATCCCGGGCGAGGGCCACAACCTGCAGGAACACTCGATCGTGCTCGTCCGCGGCGGCCGCGTGCGCGACCTCCCCGGCGTGCGCTACCACATCGTCCGTGGAACGCTGGACTGCGCCGGCGTCGAAGACCGCAAGACCAGCCGCTCCAAGTACGGCGTGAAGCGCCCGAAAAAGTAACCAGAGAGGAGAACGATGCCCGCGAAATTCCGCTCCTTCGAGGACCTGCTCAAGCCCGATCCCAAATTCAAAGACAAGATGATGGGCAAGTTCATCAACTGTCTGATGGAGGGCGGAAAGAAGTCGACGGCCCAGAAAATCTTCTACAGCGCGCTCGAGGAAGTGCACAAGAAGATCGTCGACAAGGACCTCCAGGGCATCTTCACGCAGGCGGTCACCAACGTCATGCCGATCATCGAGGTCCGCTCCCGCCGCGTCGGCGGCGCGACCTACCAAGTCCCCGTGCCCGTGCCCCAAAAGCGCCGCGTGTCGCTGGCCTACCGCTGGCTGCTCGCCGCCGCCCGCGCCAAGAAGGGGCGTCCCATGGCGCAGAAGCTCGCCGACGAGTTCTACAATGCGTACCGCGGCGAGGGCGAGGCCATGAAGAAGCGCGACGACGTCCACAAGATGGCCGAGGCCAACAAGGCCTTCGCCCACCTGGCCTACTAGAGCGTCTATAGCGTCCGGTTTCAGGACGATCACGAAAAGAGCCCCCGCCAGGGGGCCCTTCTTCTTTCCCCTCCGGGAATTGGTTGTCCCCCGCGCCTACGTTCGTTACAATCCCGGCCCATATGGGGTGACCACCCTCGACAAGATCCGCAACTTCGGCATCATTGCCCACATCGACGCCGGCAAGACGACCACCTCGGAACGGGTGCTCTACTACACCCTCGCCATCCACCGGGTCGGCAACGTCGACGAGGGGACGACGACGACGGACTGGTACATCCTCGAGAAGCAGAAGGGGATCACCATCTTCAGCGCCGCCGTCACCTGCGAGTGGCGCGGCCATATGCTGAACCTCATCGACACCCCGGGGCACGTCGACTTCACCGCCGAGGTCGAGCGCTCGCTGCGCGTGCTCGACGGGGCCGTCATCGTCTTCGACGCCGTCAACGGCGTCGAGGCCCAGTCGGAGACCGTCTGGCGCCAGGCGGTGCGCTACAGCGTCCCGCGCCTGGCCTACGTCAACAAGATGGACCGTCCCGGCGCGTCCTTCGAGAAAACCCTCGAGGCGATGCGGAAGAAGCTCGACGCCCGGCCCGTCGCGGTGACGATCCCCTACGGCATCGAAGGCAACCTCAAAGGCGTGATCCACCTGGTCACGATGAAGCTGCTCACGTTCGAGGGCGACCGCGGCAAGGACGTGGTTGAAGCGGAAATCCCGGCCGACGCGCACGACGAGGCGCAGATGTACCGCGAGCAGCTCATCGACGCGGCCAGCGAGTTCTCCGACGAGGTGCTCACGGCGGCCCTCGACGGAAAGCCGGTGACCGCCGCCGCGCTCAATGCCGCGATCCGGAAGGGGGCGGTCACCGGGAAGATCCAGCCCACGTTCGCGGGCTCGTCGCTCCACAACCAGGGCGTGCAGCCGGTCATCGACGCCGTCGTCGAGTTCCTGCCGTCGCCGCTCGACGTGCCCGTCGTCACCGGCAAGAACCCGGAGACGGACCAGCCGATGACGCGCGACGCCCGGAAGGACAAGTCGCTGACGGCGTTCGCGTTCAAGACGGCGACGGACAAGCACACGGACATCACCTACGTCCGCGTCTATACGGGGGAGCTCCACGCGAACGAGGCGTTCTACAATCCGCGCCTCGGGCGGATGGAGCGGACGCAGCAGATGTTCCGGATGTTCGCGGACGAGCGGAAGCCGATCGCGACGGCGGGCCCGGGGGAGATCGTGGCGTTCGTGGGGCTCAAGCAGACGGTGACGGGCGACACGCTCTGCGACAAGCGGAACCCGATCCTCCTGCCGACGATCCAGTTCCCGGAGCCGGTGCTGAGCATCGCGATCGAGCCCAAGTCGAGCGCGGACAAGGATAAGCTGGACGAAGTGCTGGCGCGGCTGGCGAAGGACGACCCGACGTTCCGGGTGAGCCTGGACGCGGACACGGGCCAGATCATCCTGCACTGCATGGGCGAGGTGCACGCGGACGTGCTGCTCTTCCGGATCCGGAACGACTTCGGGACGCCTGCGAACGTGGGCACGCCGCGGGTGGCGTACAAGGAGGCGATCACCCGGGTCGGGCGCGACCGCAAGACGCGCACGCACACGGTGGGCGAGACGTTTCTGTACGGCGAGGTGGAGCTGGAGGTGCGTCCGTTGCGCGATACGATCGCGCCGACGCTCGTCACGTCGGATCTGACGCCGAACCAGGAGAAGGATCTGAGGAAGTACCTGCCGGCGATCAAGGCCGGAGCGCTGACGGCGGCGGGATCGGGGCCGATCGCGGGGTTCCCGGTGATCTACCTCCAGGTCGCGCTGCTCGGCGGAAGCGTGAACGCGAACTCGTCGGAGGAGATGTACACGGCGGCGGCGTCGGACGCGCTGGCGGCGGCGATGGGGAAGTCGGGGCCGCAGATCCTGGAGCCGCACATGAAGTTCGAGGTGACGGTGCCGGACGAGTACGCGGGCGGGGTGATCAACGACCTGCAGCGGCGGGGCGCGGACATCACGGACATGGGGGCGGTGGCGGGGGCGCGCGTGGTGAGGGGCAACGTGGCGCTGTCGAAGATGTTCGGCTACTCGACGATGTTGCGCTCGCTGACGCAGGGCCGGGGGCAGCACGCGATGGAGCCGTACGAGTACAAGCCGATCCCGGCGGAGGAGATGAAGAAGTTCACCGAGTAGAAATAGAAACGGGCGCTGCTCGCCCCAGCAGCGCCCGTGTCCGGAGTCCCTGGTTCGCCCCGTAAAGCATACTGCCGGCGCCGGGAAAAAGCTCGCGGCCGCCTGAAAAAATATTTGTCGCGGGGACTCGACGTAGTCCTTGACTTGGGATCTTGCATCGCTATACTGACGGCTCGCTTTATGGCCCAAAGAATAAGAATCCGGATCGAAGGCTACGACCACGAGATCATCGACCAGTCGGCGATGGACATCGTGAACACCGCCAAGCGCACGGGCGCGAAGGTGCGGGGTCCGATTCCGCTGCCCACGAAGATCGAGCGCATCACCGTGCTCCGCTCGCCGCACGTCGACAAGAAGTCGCGCGAGCAGTACGAGATCCGTACCCACAAGCGCGTGGTGGACATCACGGAACCGACGGCCAAGACGATCGACGAGCTGCGCAACCTCAACATGCCGGCCGGCGTCGACATCCGCGTGAAGGCCCTCCTCGACGAGAAGTAGATTAGCCATGGCTGAACTCCCGCTTTTCTCCAAGGACGGCAAGAACACCGGCACGGTCACCGTGGACGAGAAGGTCTTCGGCGACAAGGTCCGGAAGCGTCTGCTGCACCAGGTCGTCGTGATCCACGAGGCCAACCAGCGCGAGGGCAACGCCCACACCAAGACGCGCGGCGAGGTCGAGGGCTCGACGAAGAAGATGTGGCCCCAGAAGCACACCGGCATGGCGCGCATGGGAACGAAGCGGTCGCCCATCTGGGTGAAGGGCGGCATCGTGTTCGGCCCCCGCACGCGTGAATACCGGATGATCATCACGGACTCGATGAAGCGCGCCGCGCTCAACTCGGCGCTGCTCGGCAAGATCAAGGACAAGGAAGTGTCGATCATCGAGGGCGTGGACTTCGAGAAGCCGAAGACCAAGGAAATGGCCAAGCTGATGAAGGCCCTCGGCTTCAAGCGCACGGTGCTCCTGGCCATCCCGAAGCACAGCGACAAGGTGTGGCTCTCCGCGCGGAACCTTCAGGACCTGAGCGTCCGGCCCGTCGGCGAGCTGAATGCCTACGACGTCCTCAAGCACAAGGACCTGCTCCTCACCCGCGATGCGCTCCAGACGCTCGTCTCGGCGCGTTCCGCCGCCGCGGCGTCCGCGAAGGAGAAGAAATCGTGAAGAGCCCGTTCCTCGTCATCAAGAAGCCGGTCGTCACCGAGAAGTCGATGGCGAACCAGCAGAAGAGCGTGTACACCTTCATCGTGGCGCCCGATGCCACCAAGCCCGAGGTCAAGTACTCGGTCGAGAAGGCCTTCAACGTCAAGGTCAAGGAAGTCCGGACCGTGAAGGTGAAGGGGAAGTACAAGCGGATGAAGAATCAGCTCCTGCAGGGCAAGCGTAAGGACTGGAAGAAGGCCTACGTGACCCTGAAGGCAGGCTTCCGGTTGGACATCATCTGATATGCCCGTAAGACAATACAAGCCGACGTCTCCGTCGCGCCGAGGCGCCACGGTGTCCGACTACTCGGACGTGACGACGAACGTCCCCGAGAAGAACCTGACCGTCGCGCTCCGCCACACCGGCGGCCGCAACAACGTCGGCCGGATGTCGATGCGCCACATCGGCGGCGGCAACAGGACGCGCTATCGCATCATCGACTTCCGCCGGACGAAGGACAACGTCCCCGGCACCGTCGAGACCATCGAATACGATCCGAACCGTTCGCCGCGCATCGCGCTGATCAAGTACAAGGACGGCGAGCGCCGCTACATCCTCGCGCCGGAGGGCCTGAAGGTGGGCGACGAGGTGGCCTCGGGCGACAAGCTCGAGCCGCGCCTGGGCAACTGCATGCCGCTGAAGAGCATCCCGACGGGCCAGTTCCTGCACAACGTGGAGCTGACGCCCGGGCGCGGCGGCCAGTTGGCGCGCAGCGCCGGCACCTTCGCGCAGCTCATGGCCAAGGAAGGCAACTACGCCGACGTGGTCCTGCCCAGCGGCGAAGTCCGGAAGATCCACATCCGCTGCCGGGCGTCGATCGGCAAGATGGGCAACTCCGATTGGGCGAAGATCGTCCTGGGCAAGGCCGGACGCAAGCGCTGGTTCGGCGTGCGGCCGACCGTGCGCGGCAAGGCGATGAACCCGGTCTCCCACCCGTGCGGCGGCGGTGACGGCCGCGGCGGCGTGGGCCGCCAGCCCTGCAACTGGAAGGGCACGAAGCTCGCGAAGGGCGGCAAGACGCGTCGCAGCAAGAAGCCCTCGCAGCGCTTCATCGTCCGGTTCCGCCGGACGGGCAAGCATCAGAACACGAGAAGGTAAGACATGAGCCGCTCCCTCAAGAAAGGGCCCTATATCGACCCGAAGCTCGCCGCGAAGGTGGCGAAGCTGAAGGCCATCGGCAGTCACGAGCCGATCAAGACGTGGTCTCGCCGCTCGACGATCTCCCCCGAGTTCGTCACCATGACCTTCCTCGTCCACAACGGCAAGTCGTTCCTCAAGGTGTACGTGACCGAAGAGATGGTCGGACACAAGCTCGGGGAGTTCTCCCCGACGCGTCATTTCCGCGGACACCCCGGCACCCGGGAAGCCGCGGCCAACGAGGGGGCGAAGTCCGCGCCCGCGAAATCGTAACCCATGGCCGACGCCGCCGCCGTCCCGACGAAACCCGAGGCCCCCGCCGCTCCGGCGGTCAAGCCGCGCTTCACCGCGAAGCTGCGCTACGCGCGCATCTCTGCGCGGAAAATGCGCTACGTGGTCGACCTGGTCCGGGGCAAGGACTACAACAGCGCGATCTCGATCCTGCGCTCGTGCTCCAAGCGCGGCGCGCCGTTCTGCAAGAAGCTCCTGGAGAGCGCGTTCGGCAACGCGACGAACCAGATCAACGAACAGCAGCTGGAAGTCGACGTCAACAAGCTCCATGTCGTGGAGGCGCGGGTCGATCCGGGCCCCATCATCAAGCGGTGGCGCGCGTCGTCCCAGCGCCGGCCGACGATGATCAAGAAGCGCCTGTGCCACGTCATTTTCGCCCTGGAGGAGCGCGATTTGAAGGAGTCGCGCACCGACCGGTCGAAGCGCCAGAAGCAGGAGCGTCAGCGCCAGGCGGCCGCGCAGAAGGCGGCGGCGAAGAAGGACGCGCCGGCCGCGGCTCCCGCCGCGGACGCCTCGAAGCCCAAGGAGGAGAAGAAGTAGATGGGCCAGAAGGTCAATCCGTTCGCGTTCCGCATGGGCGTCACCGAGCCGTGGCGCTCGCGCTGGTACGCCGGAAAGAAGAATTACGGCGACTGGCTGGTGGAGGACCACAAGATCCGCCAGTTCGTCCGCAAGGAATACGCGTTCGCCGGCGTCGCCCGCATCGACATCGAGCGGATCGGCGAGAAGATCCGGATCCGGCTCTGGGCGGCGCGCCCGGGCCTGATCATCGGCAAGCGCGGCGCGAAGGTCGACAAGATGAGCGAGGATGTGGGCGGCCTGGTGGGCCGGACGGTCGAGGTCGACGTCCAGACGCTGGACACGCCCGAGCTGAACTCAGTCATCGTGGCGGAGGCGATCGCGGAGCAGCTGCAGCGCCGCTCGCCGTACCGTCGCACGATGCGCCGCTACGCCGAGATGGTGATGGACCTGGGGGCCAAGGGGATCAAGCTCCTCGCCAAAGGCCGCCTGGGAGGCGCGGAGATCGCGCGCCAGGAGCGCCTGGTGCTGGGCCGGATCCCGCTCAACACGCTGCGCGCCGACATCGACTACGGCACGGCGACGGCGATCCTGAGCAAGGGCACGATCGGCGTGAAGTGCTGGGTCTACAAGGGCGAGAAGTTCGACGAGAAGAAGAAGAAGCCGGCCCCGGCGCCGGAACAGGCGTAAGGATCGCAGGATACAGCCATGTTGATGCCCAAGCGGGTCAAGTTCCGGAAGTCGCAGCGCGGAATCATGAAGGGTCCCGCGACTCGGGGCAACCGCGTTTCGTTCGGGGACTTCGGCCTGATGTCGCTGGAGCACGGCTGGCTGTCCGCCAAGGAGATCGAGGCCGCCCGCGTCTGCTCCGCGCACGCGATGGGCACCGAGGGCCGTCTCTACATCCGCGTCTTCCCCCACAAGTCGATCAGCGCCAAGCCCGCCGAGGTCCGCATGGGCATGGGCAAGGGCGAGCCGGAGTACTATGCCGCGGTGATCAAGCCCGGCACGGTGCTGTTCGAACTGGCCGGCGTCCCCGAGGAGTTCGCGAAGCAGGTCTTCAACAACGTGGCGCACAAGATGTCCCTGCGCTGCAAGTTCGTGACGAGGCGTCATGGCTAAGAAGGAAAACTACAAGGAGATGGCCGACGACGAGCTGAACAAGAAGCTCGACGATCTCGTCAAGGGCCTCTTCAATCTCCGCTTCCGCAAGGTGACGGACGTCGTGGAAAACCCGGCGCAGTTCAAGAAGGACCGCCGGAATATCGCCCGGATCAAAACGGTGCTGCGCGAACGTGAGCTCAAAGCCAAAGTCGAAAAAAAGTAAGCCCGCCGCCAAACCGGCCGCCGCGTCCGCGAAACCCGCGGCCGAGGCGACCGCCTCCCTCCCCGTCAAGGGCGGGCTCACCAAGAGCGAGTTGAACGAGTTCAAGGGCCTACTCCTCACCCGCAAGAAGGTCCTGCAGGGCGACGTCAAGACGCTCGAGGACGAGGCCTGCAAGAAGGGGTCCGACGCCGCCGGCGACCTCTCGACGCTCCCCATGCACATGGCCGACCTCGGCACCGACAGCCACGAGCAGGACATTTCGCTCGGGCTGATGGAGAACGAGAGCGACGAGATCCACGAGATCCAGGACGCCTTCGACCGGATCAAGGACGGCAGCTTCGGCCTCTGCGAGAACTGCCGCAAAAAGATCCCGAAGGAGCGGCTCCGCGCCATCCCCTACACGCGCTTCTGCGTCCCCTGCAAGAAGAAGGAAGAGGGCGTCTAGCCGGCGCCCGTTCCGCCCCCGCCGGAAATCCCGGATCCCGACCCGAAACGGATTCTCCTCCGCCCCTGGTGTTTTTGGTATGATCCCGTCGTGCTGAAGCACGCCCTTCTCTTCTTCGCGGTCGCCTTCGCGGGCGCCGGGCTCGACCTTCTCACCAAGCATCTCGCGTTCGAGCACATCCAGCACTACGAGGAGGTCCGCATCATCGACGGCCTCTTCAGCTACAGGCGGACCACGAACCCCGGCGTGGTGTTCGGGATGGGCGCCGGCGCGCAGAAGATCTGGCTGGCCGTGTCGGTGCTCGCCGTGCCGGTGATCCTGGCCATCTTCTTCACCGTGAAGAAGCCGAAGTGGATCCTGACCCTCGCGCTGGGGATGATCCTGGGCGGCACCCTGGGGAACATGTACGACCGCGTCTTCACGCCGCTCCACGAGGTCCGCGACTTCATCAAGTTCTACTACCGGCCGTCGGCGGGGGGCGAGAAGATCTGGCCCCTCTTCAATCTCGCCGACGCCTTCATCTGCGTGGGCGTGTTCCTGCTCACGATCGAGATGATGTTCTTCGACGAAAGGAACCGCAAGCCCGATGAGCCCGCGAAAATCGAGCCTTCGATGCTGGCCGGACCCGTCGCGGGGCCCGGTCCGGTCGTTGAAGGGAAGTGAGCCGACGGACCGCCGCCTTTCTGGCGATCGCCCTTGCCGGGGCCTGCCTCGACCTGAGCTCCAAGGCGTTCGTCTTCTCGCGCTTCGGGCCGGGGACCACGACGACGCTGATCCCGGGACTGCTGCGCATCCAGCTCACCACGAATCCGGGCATCGCGGGGGGTCTCCTTCCGTCGCGCGCCTGGGGCTCCGTCTCGGCCGCCGCCGTTCCGCTGATCGCCTTCGCCTTTCTGAGGCGGCGGGAGGTGGGCAGGACGGAGCTCCTCTGCGGTGCCCTCATCCTCGCCGGGACGCTCGGCAACGGCTGGGACCGGCTCGCCCGCGGCTCCGTCCGCGACTGGATCCTCGTCCCCTGGATTCCGAACTTCAACCTGGCGGACGCGATGCTGACCTGCAGCGTCGCCGTCCTCTGCCTGATCTGGATCCTTCATGACCGCAGACCTCTCGGTGACCCTCGGCCCGCTCCGGCTGGAGAACCCCATGATGGTGGCGTCGGGGACGTCCGGCGGGATCATGGACCGCGTCCTTGACGTCCACCGCCTCGGCGCGTTCGTCGAGAAGACCGTCACGAAGCTGCCGCGCAAGGGCAACCCGTATCCGCGCGTCCACGAGACGCCCAGCGGCATGCTCAACTCGATCGGCCTCGAGGGCTACGGCCTGGAGGGCTGGATCGGGAAGCGATACCCGGAGATCCGGGACTACCGCTGCAAGCTCATCATCAGCGTGTCGGGCAGCACGATCGAGGAATACGGCGAGCTCGTCGCCGCCATCGACAAGCTCCCGCGCGTCGACGCGTTCGAGCTGAACATCTCCTGCCCGAACGTCTCGCACGGGACGGACCATGCCGTCGACCCCCGCGCCACCGAAAAAGTCTGCCGCCTTGCGAAATCGGCCACGTCGCGCCCCGTCTTCGCGAAGCTGACGCCGAACGTGACGGACATCGTCCCGATCGCGAAGGCGGCGATGGAGGGCGGCGCGGACGGGATCTCGGCGATCAACACCGTGAAGGGCATGGCCATCGACTGGAGGAAGCGGAAGCCGGTGATCGGCGGGCTCACGGGCGGGCTGTCGGGCCCGGCGATCAAGCCGGTGGCCCTGCGCTTCGTCTGGGAGATCTGCTCCGCGCTCCCCGGCGTCCCGGTGATCGGGATCGGCGGCATCAGCACCGCGGACGACGTCCTCGAATTCCTGGTGGCCGGCGCGTCGGCGGTGCAGGTGGGCACGGGCAACTTCTCCAACGCGCAGACCAGCACGAACATCCTGGACGCCCTGCCGGGAAAACTGGCGGAGGCGAAGGCCGGATCGCTGCGCGAGCTGATCGGCACCTGCCCGAAAAAGCCGCAGCCCTAGGCGGAGCGGTCCAGCGCCCGGCGCACCTTCCGGATCAGCTCCTTGATCGGAAACGGCTTCTCGATCGGAAGCTCGCCCGGCGGCAGCATCCCCAGCGCCTTCAGCGTGTCCGCGGGATATCCCGTCATGAAGAAGACCGGCAGTCCGGGCCGGTCGCGCTCGATCCGCCTCGCGAGCGTGGGCCCGTCGAAGCGGGGCATCATGATGTCGGTGAGGACGAGTTCCACGTCGGGCCGCAGCGCGAGCACGTCGAGCGCCTCCTGGCCGTGCCGGGCGGCCAGGGTGGCGAAGCCCGCAGTGCGGAGGATTTCGCGGACCAGGTCCAGGACGTCCTCCTCGTCGTCGACGACGAGGATGACGCGTCCCGGATCGGGCGGCTTCGGCGGCTTGCCCCCGGTTTGCACTCCCTGAAATACTCGATGATTCCTTAAGGATTTGCGAGTCTTCCGTCAGCGTGCGATGAAGAGGACCGGCGCGCGCCGGGGGGAGACCCGGCGCGCGCCGGAGGATGCAGGCGCGCGCTACTTCTTCACGGAACTGCCGAACACGTTCGGGAGGCGGTAGTAGACCTCGAGGGTCATCGCGTTGAGGGCCGTCGCGTAGACTCGGCCGCCTTCGGCGCCCCAGCGGTCCTGGTCGGAATTCCACGAGCCGTTGGAGCAGCCGTCCTTGCGGGTCTTCTGGCTGGCCACCAGGGTGTTCCTCATCGGCTCGTTCCACTTGCGCCACATCCCGCCGTCCGGGCCGTCGAACTGGAACAGCGCCATGGACGAGTAGTACCAGTAGTAGAAGTCGATCTTGCTCGGCTTCCACTCGGGGAGGTCGGCGACCAGGAGGTTGACCGAATTGAGGGCGGGCTCGCTCCTCCGCTTCTGCATGAAGATGCGGGACATGACCGCGACGGCCGACATGGACTCGTGATGGTCGAATTGCTCGTTCTTTCCCGGGACATACACCTTGCCGGTGCCGCGGCCGTTGTAGCCGACCCGGGCGTAGCCGGCGGTCTCCGTCGCCTCGTTGAGCCAGGCGAGAGCCCCTTCGTACGCCGAGCGGGGGAAGCTGAGGTCGGAGAGCTCCGCGGACTTGAGGGCCATGATCGCCCATCCGGTGACCGAGGTGTCGTTATCTCCGCACTTCGCGCTGTAACGCCAGCCCCTGCCGGGGTTCTGGCAGGCCACGACGAAGTCGACGGCCTTCTGGGCCGGCTCCCTGAGGGGCGCGGAGACGGTCATGCCGTAGGCCTCGGAGAGGGCCAGGGCCGCGACGCAGTGGCTGTACATGTACTTCATGCCGCGCTCGCCGACGCAGCCTTCGGGATCCTGGTGGGAGAGGAGCCATTGCAGGCCCCGCTTCACGGTCTGGCCGAAGCGGAAGGTCTGGCCGGGATGGAGCGGATCGGGGACCTCATCCTTCGACAGCTGGGAGTATCCTGCTCCGAGGAACGCGAGGATCGAGAGGCCGGTGACGCCGGCGTCGTAGTCGCGCTCGCCGGCTCCGCCGCAGCGGCCCTCGGTGCACTGGGACGGGAAGCCCTCGGCGGCCCAGCCGCCCTCGGGGCCCTGGTGGCGCGCCAGCCATCGGAGCGCGGCCGTGACCGCGCTCTCGCTTTCGATGCTCCCTCCGCCCGCCGCGACGAGGTTTGCATGACCGCCGATGCGACCGCCGTAGCGTCCGGAACCCCCGCCGCCCACGCCCGGGCCCATCGTGTCATAGACGCCGGCGTTCACGCCGGCCTGGCGCCCGCGGATTCCGGGGGCCTGCCCGGGGGTATAAGACAGGAACGTGAAGCCATCTCCTCTCATCTGCCGGGTTTCCTCATGGTCGTCGGACTCGTTGTGGTCCGAGAGTTTCGCCTCCGGGAAGAAGATCGCCGGTTCGTCCGTCGGCGTCTGCTGCTGGTCGTCCTTCGGCATGCCCTTCCGGTCGAACACGTCGCGCGGCCGCTCCAGTTCCTGGATCATCGGCGATGATCTCGCGGACACCATGACGGTGACCTCGCCCTCGTCGACGGCGATCAGCTTTTCGATGGCGACCAGCGTCGCCCCGAGAATCAGCACGGCGTGGAGGCCCATCGAGAGCATCCACCAGGGCGCATTGCTGAACCATGCCCTCTTCTGCTCGATCACCGGTTCCGGGCGATCGTCGGCCGGATCAACGTCGTCGTGGGTCGTCATGGCGCGTCCCCCTGCAGGAGTCGAAATCCGTCCCGCTTCGCGTGAAGCGACCCGGACATGAACGGACCGCGCCGGAAAAGGTTCAGAGCAGGGAGGGAGGATGGGGGTCAGGAGTTCTTGAGCTTGTACTCGATCAGCCTGCTGCGGCGGCCGAAGATCCGGCCGACGATGAACTTGAGCTGCCCGAGCATCTGCGGAAATTTCCCGAGGGTGACGTAGAACGCATAGGGGGCGGCGTCCCCGGCGGCGAAGCCCCGCCGGAGCATCGCCCGGCGCACCCGCCAGAAGAGGAGGGGATATGCGAGGAACAGCGCCGAACTGATCCCGCGCGTCGGCCACGCGAGACCGAGGGCGAGCAGCGGCACGAGCAGGCCCCAAAACCAGTTGCTCCGCGCCTCGCGGACCCAGTGGCGCTCCGGCGGCTTCCCGTGCAGGGACGAGCCCTCCGCGTAAGCGTGGCCCCCCCGGACGTTCCGCTTCCACCACTGGCCGAAGCGGGTCATGTCGGCGTCGTGCAGCGTCATCTCCGCGTCCACGCGCAGGATCTCCCACCCTTTCTGTCGCAGGCGGACGCAGAGCTCGGGCTCCTCTCCCGCGATCAGGTCCGGCGAGAATCCGCCGACCTCCTTGAAGGCCGAGACGCGCATCTGGGCGTCGCCGCCGCAGGCCTTCGCCGCGCCCACCGGCGTGTTCCACTCCATGTCGCAAAGCCGGTTGTAGATCGTCGCCCCGGGGCGGCGCTCGCGGCGGCGGCCGCAGACGACGCCCAGCTTCGGATTCGCCGCCAGCTCGCGCTCGGCCCGCTCCATCCAGGCCGCCGCGATCTCGCAGTCGCCGTCGGCGAACTGCACGAACTCCACCCCCGTGTCCAGCGCGGAGAGCCGCTCGAAGCCCGCGTTGCGGGCCCGTGCGGCCGTGAAGGGGAGAGTCATGTCGAGTTCGACGACCTCGACGCCCTGCGAGCGCGCCCACGCGACGCTGCCGTCGCCCGATCCGGAGTCGACGTAGACGACGGTCCTCCCGCCCCCGACGACCGAGGCCAGGCATCGCTTCAGCCGGTCCCCCTCGTTGCGTCCGATCGTCACGACGCCGACCCGCGTCACGGGCTCACCCCGGCCGGCGCGAGGATCTTCGCGGGGATCCCGACCGCGCTTGCGCCATCCGGGACGTCGATGAGCACGACGGCGTTCGCGCCGACCGCGGCGTCGTCGCCGATCCGGACCGCGCCGAGGATCTTGGCGCCGGCGCCGACATTGACGCGGTGGCCGAGGACCGGCGCGTCGGCGGGGCGGTCGAGGCTGCGGTTGCCCAGGGTGCAGCCCTGGCGGATGATGCTGCCGTCGCCGATGACGCAGTTGCCGTGGATGACGATGCCGGACTGGTGCTCGAAGACCACGCGGCGGCCGAGCTTCACGGTACACGGCAGCTCGATGCCGTAGACGTTGCGGCAGCGCCGGAACATCATGCGGTAGAGGATGCTGAACGGGGCGCGCAAAAGCTTCGGCCGGATCTTCATCCGCCAGTTGCCGAAGCGGTGCGCGGCGACGACGCGGAAGCCGGGCTTGGTCCAGTCGCGTCCGTGGGCGTCCCAGTCCTCGCGGATCTGCGCCCAGAGTCCCGGGAGGGGCGCGCCGGGCTCGGTGGGGCCGCTCACAGGCTGAACCCCTTCGCGAAGACGCTGTTCGCGATCGCGTCGCGCAGGAGCCGCGGCGGATTGAGGTCCGCATGCTTGAAGGCGACGCAGCGGGCGCGCCAAGCGGCGAGACCCATCCACCAGGTGACGTCGGCGAGGGCGGCGTAGGCGGGCCCGTAGTTCTTGAGGAAGTAGCGGCGGCGCGAATTGAACCAGTAGAGAGGCCGGCGGCGGCGCTGGGTGGGATCCGTGACGCCGGTGGCCTGGCCGACGAAGTGGACGACGCGGCTGCCGGGCTCGTACCAGCAGGGCCAGCCGGCGCGTGCCGCGCGGAGGCAGAAGTCGGTCTCCTCAAAATAGAGGAAGAAGCCCTCGTCCAGGAGGCCGATCGCGTCGAACACCTCGCGGCGCACGAGCATGCTGGCGCCGGCGACCCAGTCGGCCGGACTCGGGGTCTCCGGCGGGGGAGGGGCGATGACCCAGCGCTTGAAGAGGCGGGTGAGCGGGCCGAACTGCGCGGCGCGCTCGAAGTCCCCGATCAGCGTATGGAAGCGGAACGCGGAGCGCTGCGGGGTGCCGTCGGGGTCTTCGAGCCGGCTGCCGACGAGGCCGACTTTCGGATTCTTCTGCAGGAACTCCAGCAGCGAACGGATGGCACCGGGACGGACGACCGTGTCGGGGTTGAGAAGGAGGACGTAGTCGACCGGGGGGTTCTCGGCAAGGCCGATGCGGATGGCCGCGTTGTTGCCGTAGGCGAAGCCGCCGTTTTTGGGCAGGGGCATGAGTTCCGCCCAGGACTGCCAGCCGTTGGCGCGGATCGCGTCGCCGATCATGGGGAGGGAGTCGTCGCCGGAGTCGTTGTCGGTGACGATGACGCGGGCGGACCCGAGGGCGGCGACCTCCGGCTCGAGGGAGCGGAGGCACTCGACGACGAGGCGGGGGGTCCGCCAGTTCAGGATGGCCACGAGAAGCTTCATGGTCGGTGCGATCGCTCCCAGAATATCATCCCGCGGCGGGGCGAAGAAGGCGAAAACGGCCGGAGCCGGAAGCGATTTCGAATTTCCCGCCGGAATTCCCCAAAGGGCTTCTGCGGTTTCCCCAATAAGAGGGAGCCGGAGCCGGGCGGGAGGGAAGGGTTTATTTGGCTTGAAGGCTACCCAACCAAGGCTGTCAATTCCTTAGTAGTCGAAGATCTTGAACATAACGCTGGCCTGCTGTTTTCGGAATTGCCCTGTCACATCCTGCCAGATGCAGTCAGGAAACCAGAAGCGAAGCCATCTTCTCGAGGGGGAGTGGGTTGCGCTAGTAGATCGCAGACGTCGGCGGTTTCCCCAGGGCTCAACGGTACGTCCGAGAATGGACCGGATTATCTAGTACCGATAATGGTCCGGCTTGTACGGGCCGTCCACCGGCACTCCGATGTAGTCCGCCTGGTCCTTCGATAGCGTCGTGAGCCGGACGCCCAGCTTCGCCAGGTGCAGGCGCGCGACCTCCTCGTCCAGGATCTTCGGCAGCACGTAGACCTTGCCGTTCTCGTATTTCGCGCCGCTCAACGTCGGCTTCCCCTGCGAGCTCAGCCACAGATCCAGCTGGGCGATCGTCTGGTTCGTGAACGACGCCGACATCACGAAGCTCGGATGCCCCGTCGCGCAACCGAGGTTCAGCAGGCGGCCCTCCGCCAGGATCAGCACGCTGTGGCCGTCGGGGAAGACCCACTCGTCGTACTGCGGCTTGATGTTCACCTTCTTGATCCCCGACACCTTCGCCAGCTTCGCCATCTGGATCTCGTTGTCGAAGTGGCCGATGTTGCCGACGATCGCCTTGTCCTTCATCTTCGCCATGTGTCCGGCCGTGATGATGTCCCGGTTCCCCGTCGTCGTGATGAAGATGTCGCCGGTCGCGACCACGTCGTCCACCGTGCGGACTTCATAGCCTTCCATCGCGGCCTGCAGGGCGCAGATCGGGTCGATCTCCGTGATGATCACCCGCGCCCCCTGGCCCGTCAGCGACTGCGCGCAGCCCTTGCCGACGTCGCCGTAGCCGCAGACCACCGCCACCTTGCCGGACATCATCACGTCCGTGGCCCGGTTCAGGCCGTCGATCAGCGAATGACGGCAACCATAGAGGTTGTCGAACTTCGACTTCGTCACGGAATCGTTCACGTTGATGGCCGGGAAGAGCAGCTTGTGCTCCTTCGCGAACTGATAGAGACGATGGACGCCCGTCGTCGTCTCCTCGCTCACGCCCTTGATGTCCGCCGCCATCTTCGCCCAGTCGATGCTCTTGCCGATCTCGCGAAGCAGGTCGTGGAAGACGCACTCCTCCTCGCTCATCTTGTCCGCGTCGGAGGCGGGAATCTTGCCGGCCTTCTGGTACTCGACGCCTTTGTGGACCAGCAGCGTCGCGTCGCCGCCGTCGTCGACGATCAGGTTCGGCCCGCTGCCGTCCGGCCACACGAGCGCTTCCGCCGTGCACCACCAGTACTCGGGCAGCGTCTCGCCCTTCCAGGCGAACACCGCCACGCCCTTGGGCGCGTCGACCGTCCCCTTCGGTCCGACCGCGACCGCCGCGGCCGCGCTGTCCTGGGTGCTGAAGATGTTGCAGGAGACCCAGCGCACGTCGGCGCCGAGCGCGGTCAGCGTCTCGATGAGCACCGCCGTCTGCACGGTCATATGGAGGGAGCCCATGATGCGGGCGCCCGCCAGAGGCTTGTCCTTGCCGTACTTCGCCCGGAGGGACATCAGGCCCGGCATCTCGTCCTCGGCCAGCCGGATCTCCTTGCGTCCCAGTTCGGCCAGGGCCAGGTCCCGGACCTTGAACGCCGGCCGGTTCTTGCCCGCCAGGGGCGCCGGCTTCTTCGCCTTTGTCGCCGTGCTCATCGTGAAATCCCTTTAAGAAGTGTCGGAAGCGGAAGCATATTAGCAAAAGAGGGGGCGGGAGGGAGGGAGAAAAAATGTCCCCCCCCCGGCGGTCGGCCCGGCGGCGGCGACCCGCGTTATCCCGCCTCCTGCCCCGACCTCCCCGCTATAATCCCCCTCGAACCATGAACCCCTTCGACAGCCTCGTCAGGCGGACGGAACGCGAGTGGCGGCGCACGCGGAGCCGGATCGGCGCCTTTCCCGACATCGCGACCCGGCTGCTCACGGAGTTCGAGTACGGCCTCCGCAAGGAGCAGCTGGACGAATGGCTGGTCCGCTGGTTCCGGAAAGGCGAGATCCCGGAGCAGGTCAGCCTGCACAACACGTTCGGGCAGCCGCCCATCACGCTGTTCAACAACGGGGAAGTGGTCGTCGACCTCTACCTCTGGCTCACCTGCGACACCGCCATCCACAGCCACGGCTTCCGGGGCGCCTTCCGGGTCCTCCATGGGAAGTCCCTGCACGAGGCGTTCCGCGTGAAGGTGGCGCGGCGGATCGCGCCGGGCGTCATGGACTGCGATCCCGGAATTCCCGAGCTGGCGCTGCTGGGGCCGGGAGACGTGCGCACGATCCTGCCCGGGGAGAAGCTGACGCACCGCGTGATTCATCTGGAGAATCCGACCGTCACGCTCTGCGTCAAGACGATCAACGAACCCGGCCTCTATCAGTGGGAGTACCATCCCGACGGCCTGGCGGTGCAGCGCCGGCATCTCGATCCGGGGCTGATCAAGGGACTCTATTACTTCCAGTCCCTGCTCGGTCAGAACCCGGACCTCGCGACGGCGTTCCTCGAGAAGCGGATCCGCGCGTTGAGCGTCGTGTCGCGGATGAACCTCTATGAGGAGATCTCCGGTGGCGCCTACGATTTCTCGGACGAGACCATCGACGAGTGCCTCGCGCAGATCCGCGCCCAGCACGGCGACGAGCCGTGGTTCCGGCGCTATGAATCCGCCATCCCCTTTCACCTGAAGGACCTGGCTGTCGAGTGCTGCGAGTCACCCCCGGAGCGCCTCGTCGCGCACCTGATCAACCGCGCGTACGACCGGACGACGTCGGCGCGCCTGCTCTCCGGCCTGACGGGCCGCGAGTTCTCCGAAGGCGAGGTCCGGGAACTGTCCGCCTCGTTGATGGACTACGAGCCCATCTTCGGCTGCGAGCTGTCTATGGAGGATCGCGCCAGGATCCGGGACCTGATCCTTCATCCCGCGCGGAGGATCCCCGCGGCGCTCCAGCCCTTCGGCCAGATCCCGCGGATGCGCGCCTTCATCGCGGGCTTCCCCCGCTTGCAAACCGCAGCGACTCGCGTATAATAGACCGATCATGTTCCATCCGGTTTTGACCCTCCTGGTCGCGGGCTCCATCCATGCGGGCGCCGATTTCAGCGCTTCGCGGGATGTCGCCCAGATCGTCCTCGAAATCACCGAGGCCCTCCCCGGCAGCGTCACCCCGCTCCTGATCGCCGAGGCCGGCCCGACGGTGGTCGACGTCCCGTACTACTACTCCGATTTCGCCCCGGTCCCGATCCGCAATACCCCTCCGATCATCACCTACGACTGGCGGTCGCCGGTCTTCTTCGACGTTCCATAGTCCGCGCCCCCGCTCCGGCACGGTTCCCTTTCCGTTTTTCAACCTCCACGCGGGGATTTCGCCATGGATATGGAAGTTCTGGTCGAATGGGTCGGCAGGTTTCTGGGAAAGATCTTCGGCTCCCAGAACGAACGCGCCGTCCGCACCTACTGGAAGATCGTCCGGGAACAGATCAACCCGCTCGAACCCCGAATGATGGCGCTTCCGGACAGCGCCTTCCCGAAGCTGTCCGACGATTTCCGCGCGCGCATCGCCAAGGGGGAGGCCCTCGACGCGATCATGCCCGAGGCCTTCGCCGCCTGCCGCGAGGCCTCCCGCCGCGCCGCGAAGATGCGCCACTTCGACGTGCAGCTCATCGGCGGCACCGTCCTCCACCAGGGCAAGATCTCCGAAATGGCCACGGGCGAAGGGAAGACGCTCGTCGCGACCCTGCCCGCGTACCTGAACGCCCTGACCGGGAAGGGCGTCCACGTCGTCACCGTGAACGACTACCTCGCGCGGCGCGACACCCAGTGGATGGGCCCGATCTACGACCTGCTCGGCGTCAGCGTCGGCACCATCCAGCACGACGAGTCGTTCCGCTACGACCGCGCCTACAGCCCCGACCAGGCCGACCGCATGCACCACCTCCGCCCGGTGACGCGGCAGGACGCGTATCACTGCGACATCACCTACGGGACCAACAACGAATTCGGCTTCGACTACCTCCGCGACAACATGAAGTTCCGGCGCGAGGACCAGGTCCAGCACGGCCGCCATGCCTACGCGATCGTCGACGAGGTCGACTCGATCCTCATCGACGAGGCCCGCACGCCGCTGATCATCAGCGGCCCGACCGAGGAGTCGACCACGAAGTACTACGACGCCGACCGCGCCGCGAAGAAGCTGGTCAAGGGCGAGGAGATCGTCCTGGAGGACCGGACCAAGAAGCACACGGGCGACTTCATCGTGAAGGAGAAGGAGCACGTCGTCTTCCTGACCGACGCGGGCATCGAGAAGGCGGAGAAGCTGATCGGCGTAGGCAGCTTCTATACGGGCGAGAACATGGAGTGGCCGCACTTCATCGAGACCGCGCTCAAGGCGCACCATCTCTATAAGAAGGACCAGGAGTACGTCTCCAAGGACGGCGAGGTCATCATCGTCGACGAGTTCACGGGCCGCATGATGCCCGGCCGCCGCTGGAGCGACGGCCTGCACCAGGCGGTCGAGGCGAAGGAAGGGCTGAAGATCCAGGAGGAGTCGCAGACCTACGCGACCATCACCCTCCAGCACTACTTCAAGCTCTACGGCAAGCTGGCCGGCATGACCGGCACGGCGCTGA
>DASQOM010000240.1:0-29240 GCA_035644495.1 Planctomycetota bacterium
CCTCGACGAGCCCCGCTTCGAGAAGACCCACATCCTCTGCGAGAAGTGCGGCAAGCCCGCCCTCTCCCTCGATGACGGGTAGGAACAACACCAAGGCACCGAGACACGGAGTGGGAATCAGGCGATAGGATGGTTCCGCCCGAACTCCGCCTCCTCGGTGCTGGAGCTCGATCCCCCGAAGTCCGGACAGGGTCTCGCAGTTGAAGCGAGGCTTGGATCCAGCGTCTCCATGCTCGACAAGATTTGTGAAGGCCTCCGGGTCGCAGGACATGCCCTCAAGGAGTCGCCCGTGACGACCGAATGGGGTTCCCGGGCGGTGATCGTCGATCCGGACGGAAGGAGTGTCGAGCGGACTCAGAAGGCTTGAAGCGGCCGCTTTGTGTCTCCGTGTCTTTGTGTTCAGGATTGTCACAGTTGCTCCCAGGAATCGTCCTAACGGCATCTCCATGAAGCATGTCCTGGTCGCGCTGATCCTCTTCTCCGGTGCTCCCCTGGCCTTCGCCGAGGCGGATCCCACGCTGGAGGAGGACGCAATCGTCGAAGTCGCCCGCAGTTCCCGCGTGGAGCGGCAGAAGGTCCGCGTCCTCCCTCCGGTGCCTGCTCCCGTCCTGCTCCGCCCCGTCGTCGTCACTCTCCCCCCTCCCGCCATCCCTGATCCGCACCACGGATCGCCGAGGCTCTTCTCGCGCCCGCCGCCCGCGGCCTGACCTTCCCCCCGCGGCCGGTCTGATTTTCTCCCCGCTCCCAAGGAGGGTCCGTGTCTACCCACCCCTGTCTCTGGCTCGGCTTCAACGCGTTCGTGCTGCTCATGCTCGCCGTCGACCTGGGCGTCTTCCACCGGAAGAGCCATATGGTCCGCGTCGGCGAAGCGCTCGCCTGGACCGCGGTCTGGATCGTCCTCGCGCTGGGCTTCGGCGCCGGCGTCTGGATCTATCGCGGCGAGGAGGCGGGACTGCAGTTCCTCGCGGGCTATCTCATCGAGAAGTCGCTCAGCGTCGACAACCTCTTCGTCTTCCTCATCGTCTTCTCGACGTTCCAGGTTCCCGCCGTCTACCAGCATAAGGTGCTGTTCTGGGGCCTCCTGGGCGCCCTCGTCATGCGTGCGGCCCTCATCCTCGCCGGCGGCGCCCTGCTCCACCGATTCCACTGGACGATCTACCTGTTCGGCGGCTTCCTCATCCTCACCGGCATCAAGCTGCTCGTGCAGAAGGACGAGGCCCCGAAGCTCGAGAACAATATCGCCGTCCGTCTCGCCCGGAAATGGATCCCGCTGACGACCGACTTCTCCGGCGGACGCTTCTTCGTCCGCGACGCCGGACGTCGACTCGCGACGCCGATGTTCCTCGTCCTGGTCACGATCGAGTTCACCGACCTGGTCTTCGCCCTCGACTCGATCCCGGCGATCTTCGCGGTCACGCCCGACTCGTTCATCGTGTACACGTCGAATGTCTTCGCCATCCTGGGCCTGCGCTCGCTCTACTTCGCGCTGTCCGGCGTGATGGTCCTCTTCTCGCGTCTGAAGACGGGGCTCGCGCTGATTCTGGCGTTTGTCGGCGTGAAGATGGTGATCGTCGACCTCGTCAAGATCCCGATCGGGGTCTCGCTCGGCGTGATCGGCGGGATCCTCGCGCTCTCGATCGCCGCGTCGCTGGTCTGGCCGGTGAAGGAGGCGGCGTGAGCCCTATTTCTTGGGCTGCTCCCACTTGCTCCAGAGCCAGCCCTCATAGATGCGCTTCTGGAGCGGGGTCGGCGCCTTGGTCCGCCGGATCGTCCAGGTCACGTTCTCCTTCGAACCGAAGGCGACCTTGACCTCCCGGAGGAAGCCGGAGCGGAACAGGGTGAATCGCGCGCGATCGCCCGGATCGTATTCCTCGAGCCGCTTCTCGAAGTCGTCGGCAGAGAGCTTGACGCCGTCGATCGCGATCACCTCGTCCCTCGGCGAGAGCCCGGACTTCCAGGCAGGGCCGTCCTCCACCACGCTCGCGATGGAGAGGACGCCGCCCGCTTTCGACGTCCCGATCCCCAGCCAGGCGCGGGCCTTCCTCGCCGCCTCGCCCTCCTCGGGCTTGCGGGGGTCCTTCTCGAGCGCGACGCCGGCATTCCCGAGGTACTTGTTCCAGGGGATGTCGGCGACGCCGTCGACCAGGTCGCGGAAGAAGCGTTCGAGATTGCCGGCCACCTTCTCACAGGTGCGCCTGAACTCGCGCTCGGGGAAGCCCTTCCCGTCGCGGCCGCACTGCTGATAGAGGAGGCGCATGACGTCGTCGAGCGACTTCCGGTTGGCGCTGCGCCGGCGGATCTCCAGGTCGAGGCACATGGCGACGAGCTCGCCCTTCTCGTAGTAGCTCATCTGGCAGTTGGTGGAGTTCTCGTTCGGCTGATACAGCTTGATCCAGGTGTCGAAGCTCGACTCCGACAGCGACTGCCGCTTCCGGCCGGGCTTCTCTTCGTACTTCTGGATGCGCTCGGCCATCTTCTTGAAGTACTTGTCCGGCGACCACAGCTTCGCGCGGCAGGGCACGATCGTGTCGTAGTAGCTGGTGAAGCCCTCCATCACCCAGAGCAGGGTCGTGTAGACCTCGCGGTCGTAGTCGAAGGGCCCCAGCATCTCGGGCCTGATGCGCTTCACGTTCCAGAGGTGGAAGAACTCGTGCGCAACCAGCTCGAGGAAGTTCTCGTATTTCTCCCGCGGCTTGTAGCCCTGGGCGGGATACTGCAGCGCGGTCGAATTCAGGTGCTCCAGCCCGCCCCCGCGCTCGGACGTGTTGTGCAGGAGGAACGTGTAGTGCGGATACGGGATGTCACGGAGGATCTTCACCTCCGTCTCGACGATCTTCCGGATGTCGTCCACCATCTTCTTCGGGTCGTAGTTCCCCTCGCCGTGGACGACGAGGTGGTGCGGGATGCCCTGGACCTTGAAGGTCTGCCGGGTGAAGGTGCCGACCTCGATGGGCGAGTCGACGAGGACGTCGTAGTCGGGGGCCAGCAGGGTCCGTCCCCGCTGCTCCAACCCCGAGGCGATCCGCCAGCCCCTGGGGGCCTCGAGGTCGAGGGCGATCGGAGCGTCCTTATGGCCGTCAACGTAGAAAAAGACCCCGGCCCCGTTGAGGAAGGCGTGGTCGGAGTCGACGTGCGACGACTGGACCGAGAGTTCGAAAGCCCAGACGTCGTATTCGATCGCGATGTCGCCGCCGGCTTCGACGCGCCAGCGGCTTTTGTCGATCTTGCGCCAGCGCCTCTTCCCCGCGGAGAAGTCCTGGACGTTGCGGGAGTAGTCGCGGACCTTGTAGGAACCGGGCGTCCAGACGGGCATGACGAAGTCGGCGGAATCCCCGGGGAGCCCCCGGACCTCCATGCGGACACGGACGAGATGGGAGTTTGGGTTGCGGAGGGAGACCGTGTAATGGACCTGCGTCATGGGTGCTTCCTAAGAGGCATCAGGCATTAAGCCTTACCGGGCGGAGTCCGTCAAACCCTTGACATCTCCACACGGGCGGCCTAGAATATGAACATGTTCAGAATAAGCGGCGAGCCCGACGGCGCCCAGGAGCAGCTGATACTGGGGGGAGGGGAGTGGGGGGCCGCTGTTCTTCATGATGTGCGGCCCGCTCGCCCTATACCCCTCGCTTCGTGTCACGCTGAACCTGCTCCCCGGGCCGAAGCGGGATTGAGGAATTGATGGGCCGACGCGAATCCAAGAAGGAAGCGACCAAGAAGAAGATCCTCGACGTTTCGCTCCAGCTCTTCCAGAAGATGGGCTTCGCGAGGACGACCATGCGCGACGTAGCCAAGAAATGCGGGATCGCCCTGGGGACGACCTACAACTACTTCCCCACCAAGGAGCACATCGCCCTCTACTTCTTCGAGGCGGCCTTCGACGAGGTCATGGAACGCTACAAGAAGGAGGAGCCGGCCGACGCGCCGCTCGACGAGAAGATCTTCCTGCTGCTGTCCATCGAGCTCGAGAAGATCGCCCCCTACGAGGAGTTCCTCAACCTGATCGTCACCCATGCGGTGCTGCCGACGTCGCGCCTGCACCCCTTCAGCATGGACTCCCAGCGCCTCAAGATGAAGTACCTGGACTTCGTCGGCGGCATCCTCGAGAACGCCCGGGAGAAGGGCGAGTTCTCGGCCCCGGGCTTCGACTCGATGATCCTCTCGGCCTTCTGGGTTTTCCACCTGGGGATCATGATGTTCTGGATGAACGATGCGTCCCGAAAGAAGGAGGACACGTTCATCCTGCTCGACAAGTCCCTGCGCTTCATCCTCAACGCGATGAAAGGAAAGGCGCCGCTTGGTCCAAAACGGCGGACGTAAGATCCCGACCGGCGCCCGCGGCAGGCTCGTCCGCATGGGCCTGATGGGCGCCGGCGTCGTCGGCCGCAACACCCTCGCCGGCATCCGGAAGATCGGCGCCTCCGAGGAGCGGAGAAAGGAGATCGACCGCAGCACGCACGAGGCGAACGCGGTCCGCATCTTCGATTCCATGACCCAGATGAAGGGCGCCTTCATGAAGCTGGGGCAGATGCTCTCGCTCCAGGCCCAGACGCTGCCCGAGCCCTACCTGCGCCGCCTCGCCGATCTCCAGTGGGAGGCGCCGCCGATGCACGCCACCCTGATGCGGATGCAGTTCCGGAACGAGACCGGGAAGAATCCCGAGGACGTCTACGACGGCTTCGAGCGCGAGCCGTTCGCGGCGGCGTCCCTGGGCCAGGTCCATAAAGCCCGCCTCCAGACCGGCGAGCCCGTCGCGGTCAAGATCCAGTACCCCGGCATCGACCGGTCGATCGACAGCGACTTCGCCAACCTGAAGGCGATGCTGTCCACGATCCGGCTCAATCGCGAGCAATTCGGGGAAGTCTGGGACGCCGTCGAGGAGGTGCGGAAGCACTTCCACCGTGAAGTCGACTACGTCCAGGAGGCGGCGACGATCGACGAGTTCCGCCGCCTGCTGCGCGACCGCGACGACATCCGCATCCCGAAGGTCTATAAGGAGCTGTCGACGTCCCGCATCCTGACGATGGAGTACATCGAGGGCAGGCACCTTCGGGACTATCTCCGGACGAAGCCGTCGCAGGCCGAGCGGGATGCGATCGGCGAGCGGCTGCTGGACCTGTTCTTCCGCCAGGCCTTCGATTTCGGCCTGCTGCACGCGGACCCGCATCCGGGCAACTACCTGTTCCTTGAGGGAGGCCGGATCGGGCTGCTCGACTTCGGCTGCTCCAAGAAGTTCGACGCGGCCTTCATCGAAGACCATAAGGCGCTGTTCCGGATCCCGATCGGCGACGCGGACGGGCTCGCCCGCCACTACCGCAAGCTGGGAGGCCTGCACGACGGCGACCCGAAGCTCGAGGAGAAGAAGCAGGCGCTGCTGCGGGTGCAGCGGACGGACATCGCGAAGTACCACGAAGACCGGGCCTTCGACTTCGGGGACGCGGCGCACTTCCGGGAGGTGGTGGGCGGCCTGCAGGATCTGGCGAAGCTGGGGCTGACGACGCCGGGCTATGTGCTCTACATGCGGGCGAAGATCGGGCTCTACAACCTGTTCCACCAGCTGGGGGCGCGCATTAACTGTCACAGGCTGTACCGCAAATACGTCTAACCTGCGGAGCTAATTATGAACAAGTTCATAAATCTTCCCGACAGCTTGGCGGGCCTTGTGGGCTGCGTGTTCTGGATCGGCCTGCTCGCGGGTACCATGGCCCTGCTGTTCACCGCGCTCGGCCGGATCGTGGGCTGACGGGAATCGGAGGGGAGGCAGCCATGACGACGCTGAGCCTGGACGCGCGCGGCCTCTTCGAGACCGCCGAGGGACGGCCCCTGTTCCACGCCGGCTGGCAGCGCACCGTGTTCATCCACTACGCCGTCGACCCCACCGCGCTGCAGCCCCAGGTCCCCTTCCCCCTCGACGTCCGCGACGGCAAGGCCTACGTCAGCCTCGTCGCCTTCACCCTCACCGACCTCCGCTTCGCGCTCGGCGGACCCGGCCTCACCACTCACGGCTTCCTCAACGTCCGCACCTATGTTCCCGGCAACGGTATCTACTTCCTCGCCGAGTGGCTCCCCAACCCCTTCTGCGTCTTTCTCGGACCGCGCCTTTATGGACTTCCCTACCGTCGCGGACGCCTGACCTACGACCACGTCCACGAGACGGGCCGCCTGCATGGCCGCGTGGAAGGCCGCGAGGGCGCGCTCGACTTCGACGCGCCCATCGATCCTGCGACGCGCTTCGCCCCCAGCGAGCCGGGCAGCCTCGACGAGTTCCTCCTCGAGCGCTATACGGCGTTCACCGAACGACGCGGCCTCGAGCGGCTCTTCCGCGTCTGGCACCACCCCTGGCCGCAGGTCCCGGTCGACGTCACGGTGCGCGACGACAGCCTGCTCGCCGCCACGGGGCCCTGGTTCCGCGGGGCCCGCCTGGCGGGCGCGAACTACTCGCCCGGCTTCAAGGAGGTCTGGATGGGCCGGCCGAGAAGGAGGACGCCATGACCCTGATCCGGCTCGCGGGTGTCCTGCAGCTCGTCGTCGCGGGCGCGAACCTCCCGCTCTCCTGGATGCTGCGCTTCGGGAAGGAGCACGCGCGGCTGAGCCCGATCGTCCGCCAGATCCACCAGGTCCACCACGGCTATATCGTGGGCATGCTCGGATTCTTCGCGGCGGTCTCGCTCTTCTTCGCGGAGGAACTGACGGGCGACCATCCCCTCGGCCGCCTTGTCTCCGTCATGCTTGCGGTTTTCTGGGGCGTCCGCGTCGCCGTACAGCGCACGTACTACGACCGCGAGTTCCTCCGACGTCACCGCGCGGGCGACGTCGCCTTCACCCTGATCTTCACGTTCCTCTTCGCCGTCTACGCGGCGTCCGCCGCGGGAGTGCTGCAATGAAACGCGACCTCGTCATCGCCCTCGTCGGCGCCCGCAGCCGGGTGGGCCGGACGCTCGCCGCCCGCCTCCGCGCGGAAGGCCATACGGTGCTGCCGGTCCCCCGGCATTATGGTCTCCTGCCGGGCTCGGACCTGCTCATCCATCTCGGCGGCGGGCTGCGTCGGCTGTCGGCCCGGATTCCCGACGCGGTCATGCTGCCGGAACGGTTGCTGACGACATCCTCCCGGGTCGGAAAGATCCGCGAACTCGGGATCGACGTCGCCCCGCTGAAACTCGACGACCTGCGCCCCGAGGAAGCCGTCGACCTGATCCTCTGGGCCATCCACCATCTGGAGGGCCAGCCCGCGCTGGAAAACGCATGAACGGCATCGGACTGATGGAGCTGCTCTTCCTGATGGCGGCCTGGGGGGTGTATCCGCTCGGGATGGGCTTTCTGCCGGGGTCCGCCCTGCTGACCTGGGCCCGCCGGCTGCATCCGATCGCGGCGGCGCTGGCCACCGTCTCGTTCTTCCTTCCCAAGGGACTACTCGCGGCGGGCCTCGTCGTCCCCTGGCTCGGCCTGAACGGCCTGGTTGCCTTGGGGGGCTTGCTGCATCTGAAAACCGCGCTCCGCAAAGGCATCCCGCGCCTGCTGTTGCTCTCCGCGATGTTCTTCCCGGTGGTCGGCGGCATCCACCTCGTCGCGTCGCGCGACGGCTACCCGCTGGCGGGCTTTCCCGAGCCGATCATCCTGCTCACCGCGATCCATTTCCATTACACCGTCTTCGCGGCGCCGATCCTGGCCGCGCAGGCCGGCCGTTCCCGGCTCGCGCTCTATGCCGGCCTGGGGATCGTCGGCGGCACCCCGCTGCTTGCTGCGGGCTTCCTGTTCTCCCCCGTCCTCAAGGCGGTCGGCGTCGGCATCCTTTGCGTCGCCGTGATCGCCCTCGCACTCGGCCAGCTCGCCGTCGCCCCGTCGCTGCCCGGCCGCGCTCGCGCGCTGCTCACCGTCTCCTCCCTCTCCGTGATCGCCGGCATGATCCTGGCGGCCGTCTACGAGCACGGCTTCTATACGGGGCGGACCTGGATCGCAATCCCGACGATGGCGTGGTCGCACGGGATCCTGAACGGCGTGGGCTTCTCGCTCTGCGGCCTCCTCGGGTGGAAGAGCGCGGGCGCCCGTTGACGGCGCTCCATACCCCCCATGCGCCGCCCGCCCTCGACAACCAGCGTTTCCCTTTGGCAGGTTATGGCGACCTCTGAAGGAGAGAATCCCATGTTGCCATCCGCCCTGCTGCTGCTGCTGTTGTTGGCCCTCGACGGCACCCCAGAGCCCTCCTGCGAAAACGATCCTCGATCTCGGCGGCGGCGTGAAAATGGAATTCGTCGAGATCAAAGCCGGCAGCTTCACGATGGGCTCCGACGACTTCGGAGAGAGAGGCCGGCGCACGAGGTCAAGATCTCGAAGAAGTTCTGGATGCAGACGACCGAGGTCACGCAGGCCCAGTGGCAGGCCGTCATGGGCGCGAATCCGTCGGAGTTCAAAGGCCCGGACCTGCCCGTCGAGAACGTCAGCTGGGACGATTGCATGGAGTTCACGAAGAAGCTGTCGGCGAAGGTCCAGGACCAGCTCCAGGGCCGGAAGCCCGCGCTTCCGACCGAGGCGGAATGGGAGTTCGCCTGCCGGGCGGGGACGAAGACCCCGTGGAGCTTCGGCGACGACGACAAGATGGCGGGCCAGTTCGCCTGGCACTCGGGGAATTCCGACGAGAAGACCAATCCGGTGGGGTCGAAGAAGCCCAACCCGTGGGGCCTCTACGACATGCACGGCAATGTCTGGGAGTGGTGCTCCGACTGGTACGTGGAGGAACATCCGGCCGGACCGGCCACGGACCCGCAGGGCCCCGAGAAGGGGAACGGGCACGTCCGTCGGGGCGGCGCCTGGGCGTACTGGCCAGGCAAGCAGACGTCGAGCACCCGCGACAAGGACGAGGCCGACTATCGCTTCAAGACCCTCGGCATGCGCGCCGTGCTGCGCTAAGGGACCGGGAACGGCGAAGTCGACCGGTCAACGCTGTTCCATGTGCGATCTGATGACGTAGTTCCACTCGCCGTGAAACTCTTCGCGCTCGACTTTCAGTTCTCGCAGTTCCTTCCTTGAAATCCTCTTGCCTTCTCTGGGGAGCATAGGTGGCCCTCGGGCACGATCCTGTCTACGGCGCAGCGAACGGCGCGCCTCCTTGCGCTGGGCTTCGAGCCCGCGGACCACCGCCTCGGTCTTGTCGTCGAGGGCGGCGACAACCTCGTCGGGGTTCTCTTCCGCGTAGTGAAGAGCCAGGCGTCCGACCGCGAGATCGACGACTTCATGACCGTCCCACGCTCGCGCCCAGGGTGACGAGAAGTTCGTCCAGTTGCTCGAACGTCTCGGGCATCCCACCCTCCATCCCGGCGATGGCACCGTCGAGAGCTTCCTTCGAGGGATAGAGTTCGTGCATGACCAGCAGCGTCTTGCCACCTTTTTCCTCGAAGGTCACCGTGGTGACGGCACCGTCGTCGCTTTCGTCATTAGTCCAGACGAGGCGCGAGTGCGGTGTCACTTCGATGTACCTACCGAAGAACTCCATGGGCTTTGAGGCATCGTTGCCGAACGCGAGACGGTACTTGCCCCCGACACGAACATCCATCTCGCAGGAAAGCAGGGACACGCCGGTCGACTTCGGTACCCACCACCGCTTGAACAGCTCGGGCTTGGTCCACGCCTCGAACACGATGCGCGCCGGGCCATTGAAGGTTCGCGTGACGACCAGCTCACGCTCGGACTTCCGTTCCACCGTCGTGCGGTTCGTCATGGGGGCGGGTTCACTCTCTCTTCTTGCGTCCATCGACCGTCTCCTTCTGTTTCAGTTCTTCAACAACCTTGTCCAACTCGTCGAAGCGGGAGTCCCAGAGCTGGCGGTACCTCTGGATCCATGCCGTCTCTTCCTGCAGTCGGCGCGGGCCGAGCTTGCAGGTCCGCACACGTCCGACCTTCTCGGTGGTGACGAGCCCGGCCTGCTCTAAGACGCCGACGTGCTTCTTCATGCCCGTGAGGGTCATGCGAAACTTCTCGGCAAGGTTCGTGATCGAAGCGTCTGCACGTCCCAGCTGCTCCAGAACGCCGCGTCGGGTGACGTCCGAGAGCGCGGCGAACGAGGCATCGAGACGGGACCTCGCATACTGAACCATATGGTTCAGTATATAACACACGGAATGGCGGCCTGCAAGGGGAGGCCGAGCGCCGCTGCGTTGCCGGCCGCCTTCACTCCCCAATCGACCTCCTTTCGATGCAGATTCTCGACTGGGCGATCCCCAGACCCTAAGCTCCCTTCCAGCGGCATCCGGGCCATGGGCTTGCTCGGAACATCCTGAATTCCTGATCCTCTCCCTCCCGGCGATCCATCCCTCCTCTTTCGACCCCTGCAAAGCGGGTGTGAAGGAATCCTTCGGGGCACTCCTCGAATGCCGTCCCGGCCGTAGCAGTCAGGGGGACTTGCCTGCTCGAACTGCGTGAGGGATCCATGGTCGCGTCCAACGCCGAAGTCCAGCTGAATGAAGCCCTGGATCAGAGCGGGCCGAATCGCGACGCGCTCAGCGCCGTACTCGCGAAAGTCCACCCCGCGGATCTCGCCCGGATGCTCGACGACGTCGACCTGGAAAGCCGTCTTCGCGTCTTCGAGATGCTCAGCCCGGAGGTCGCCGCCCAGGTCCTCGCGGTGATGCCGCACAACCACAAGGTGCAGCTCGTCGACCGCATCGGCGAGGACCGGCTGAGCGCGGTGATCGACCGGATGCCGGACAGCGCCGTGGCGGACATCATCGACCACCTGCCGGTGCACAAGGAGAAGCATTTCCTGGCGATCGCCGACTCCGAGAAGGCGGCCGACATCCAGATCCTGAGGAAGTACTCGCCGAAGTCGGCCGGCGGCCGGATGACCCGAAACTTCGTCACCGTGCATCCCGAGAAGACCGCCCGCGACGTGATCCAGGGGATCCAGGGCTGCGTGGACCCGCACACGGTCGACTTCATCTACGTGGTGGACGCGGAGGAACACCTGCTGGGGATCAGCTCTCTGGCCCGGCTGATGCTGCACAAGCCGGACGAGCCCATCGGCACCTTCATGCGGAAGGATGTCACCACGGTGCACCCGGAAACCGACCAGGAAGAGGTCGCGCGGATCGCCCAGAAGTTCCGGATCCGGGCGGTCCCGGTGGTCGACGATCACCTGAAGATGATGGGCGTGGTGACCTTGAACGACATCATCGAGGTCATCCAGCACGAGGCCACCGAGGACATGCATAAGATGGCGGGTTCGGTGATCGTCGACTCGATGACGACGCCGACCCTGGTGCGCTACCGGATGCGGCTGCCCTGGATCATGCTGACCCTGGGCGGAGAGCTCTTTATCGCGGTCGTGATCTCCAAGATCTTCGGGGAGACGCTCGCACGGGCGGCGATCCTGGCTGCCTTCATGCCGGCCATCACCGCGGCCGGCGGCAACGTCGGGCTTCAGAGCACCACGCTCATCGTGCGCGGCCTGGGCATGGGGACGATCCGTGCGGGGCAGTTCGTGAAGGTGCTCGTGACGGAACTGCGATTGGGACTGCTCCTGGGGATCACGTGCGGCCTCGCCGCGGCGGGGGTGGCGATGCTGATCGAATACCAGTATCCGTCCGTGGGCAAGCTGGGCGTCGCGGTGTTTCTGGCGATGGTGTCGGCAACGGCCGCGACGTCGCTCATGGGGGCGATCGAACCCATGGTGCTGCATCGCCTGAAATTCGACCCCGCGACCGCCTGCGGACCCTTCGTGACGATGTTCAACGATCTCTTCGGCACCAGCGTCTACTTCCTGATCGCGACGCTGCTGCACTTCTAAAGGAGGGAAAGGACAACGAATCCGATGGGGTGGACTAGAAAATCCCGTATTCGTTCAGCTTGTTGTGCAGCGTGCGGCGCGAGATGCCCAGCGCCTTCGCCGCGTGCGTGCGGTTCCCGCCCGACGACTTGAGCGCCGCCTCGATCGCCGACTTCTCCGCGCCCGCCACCGACGCGCCCAGCGCCACCGGCCCCGCCGACGCCGACTCCGTCAGCCGCGGCGCGAGACACGGCCGCACCTCCTGCTCGAGGATCAGGCCCGACGTGTTGAGCACGACCAGGCGCTCCACCACGTTCTGCAACTCCCGCACGTTTCCCGGCCACGAATGCCCGGCGAGCGCGTCGACCGCCTTGCCGTCGAACTTCACGCTCGGCTTCCCGTGCTCCTGCCGCAGCCGCTTCATGAAATGCTCGACGAGCAGCGGGATGTCGGCGGGCCGCTCCCGCAGCGCGGGCATCCGGATGGGCACCACGTTGATACGATAGAAGAGGTCCTCGCGGAACTTGCCTTCCTTCACGAGGGCCTCGAGATCGCGGTGCGTCGCGGCCAGGACGCGGACATCGGCGCGCAGCATCGTGATCCCCCCGATCCGCTCGAACTGCCGGTCCTGCAGCACGCGCAGCAGCTTCACCTGGGTCGCCGGCGAGAGCTCGCCGATCTCGTCGAGGAAGATCGTCCCGCCCTCGGCCAGCTCGAAGCGGCCGGGCTTCGACGCCGCCGCACCCGTGAACGCGCCCTTCTCGTAGCCGAAAAGTTCGCTCTCGATCAGCGTCTCGGGCAGCGCCGCACAGATGACCTTGATGAAGGCCTTTCCCTTGCGCTTCGACTGATCGTGCACCGCGCGCGCGACGAGCTCCTTCCCCGTCCCGCTCTCGCCGCGGATCAGCACCGTCGAGCTCGTCGGCGCGACCTTGGAGACCATCGCGTAGACGTCCTTCATCGGCGCCGACTGCCCGACCATCTGACCCGGCGCATCGGCCACCTCGGCGCCGGCTTTGACCTTGTCGAGCGAACGCCGGATCTCGAAGAGAATCTCGTCGCGGTCGAAGGGCTTGCGGACATATCCCGCCGCGCCCAACTCCCAGGCGCGCTGGCCGATCTCGGACGTGCCGTGCGCGGTGATCAGGATGACCTGGAGCGAGCGGTCGATGTTGAGGGCGTGCTCGAGAAGCTGCAGGCCGTCCATGCCCGTCATCTTGAGGTCGGTGACGATGACGCCGATGTCCTCCGCATGCAGCACGCGCAGGGCCTGCTCGCCGCTCGACGCCGACGCCCACTCGATCTTCTCCTGGCTGAGGAAGCCCGAGAGGACTTTGACCATCGCGGGCTCGTCGTCGACGATGAGGACCTTGGACATTCGGCTGATTATAGAACCGGCAGGGGGAGAAAGAACGTAAACCTGCACCCGCGCGGCTCCACGTTCTCGACCGCGATGTCTCCGCCGTGCGCCTCGAGGATGCGCATCGAGATGGCGAGCCCGAGCCCGGTGCCCTTGGTCTTGGTCGTGTAGAACGGGTGGAAGATGCGGTCCAGATCCGCCCGCGCGATCCCGCATCCCGTGTCCTCGATCTCGATGGCGGCCCAGCTGCGCAGCGCGCTGACGACGCCGCTCGTGCGGACCGCGAGCGTCCCGCCCTCGGGCATGACATCGACCGCGTTCCGGAGGGCGTTGGTGATCGCCTGGGTCAACAGGCCGGGATCGAAGCGCGCCGGGGGCAGGTCCGCGTCGAAGGAGGTCACGACCCGGATCGCCGGGGGCAGCGATGCCGCCTGAAGGCGAAGCAGGTCCTTGAGGAAGGTTTCCAGCGGCAGATCCTGGAGCCGGGGCTCGACCGGCCGGGCATACGTCAGGTAGGACTCGACGACGCCGTTCAGGCGGTCGACTTCCCCCACGAGCAGCTTCAGGTAGTCCTTCGCCTCCTCCTTGCCGGGGGTGCCCTCGAGATCCTTCTGGACGAACTGCGCGGCGCCTTTGATGGACGCCAGCGGGTTGCGGATCTCGTGGGCGACGCCGGCCGCCATGGTCCCGATCAGAGCGAGCCGCTGCCGCCGCTCGGCCTGCTCGTAGAGGTGGATGAAGAGCGTGCGCCATAAGGAGATGAGGGTGGTGAGCGCGACGGCGCCGAAGACGAACGCGGTGCGGAGGTTCTCGGGCACCCGCGACGACAGCAGCGCGATGACGACTGCCGCGGAGCCGGCGAGGAGGAGGAGGAAGAACACGGTCCGCACCGGGGTCTCCTTCTCCAGCAGCCGGTGGCGCAGGATGGCGACGGCCATGATGACGATGCAGAGCACGCTGCCGATGTGGCCCAGGGGCGGGAGGCCCTCCATCATCGCATGGGCCAGCTCGGTGAACGACATGACCACGGCGACCGCGAGCCCGAAGGCAACGAAGTTCGCGGCGTTGCGCTCGACGGGCGTCTGGGCCTCGCGTTTGCGCAGCTGGACCAGCCGGAAGCCGACGGCCAGCATCGGCATGAAGATGCCGAGGTAGATCAGGTTCCACCGTTCGCTGTGGATGAACGCGGAGACGGCGGGCGAGCCGAGCCCTGCCGCGGTGCTCAGGGCGAAGAGGCCCGAGACGACGTACATCGCATAGAGCCAGGGCCTCAGGCTGCGGTCGCGTCCCGTGAAGACGAGGACGAAATGCCAGAGGAACGCGGGGACCGTCGCGGACCCGATCAGCCGGATGATGTACCAGCGCGATTCGGGAAAGTCCCTCCGGAGCGGATAGAACATCCCCTGGCCGAAGTCCCAGACGAAGAGAGCGACGCAGAGCAGGGAGATCGGCAGGGCTCCGCGGGCGCGACGGGCCCGGAACGCGACCAGGTTGGCGAGGAAGAGGTTGCCGGCGCTCGCGGCGAAATAGAGGATCTCGGTCGCGCTCGGCATTCCCCCTAAGCTTACCGCCTGGGCTCCGGAGCCGTCGAGGATCGGAATCGCATCGAGATCGGGGGGACGGCCACGATCTGGTGCTCGTCCTCGTAGGTCACGCGGCCCGGGTCCGGATGGACGATCTCGCGGGTAAGGACGTCGAGTTCCTCATAGATGTCCGCGAGGGCGCGCATCTTTTCGAAGTACGGACCCGCGCCGGGCTTGAACCAGCAGATCGCCTTCCGTCGCGCGAAGACGTCCCGCGGAGGGCGCGGAAGGTGCTCGTTCAGCCCCTCGCAAATGGCGTCGAACTCGGCGCGGCGCTTTCCACTGCTGTGCTTCCAGGACTCCCGGTCCGCCATGTCCCGGAGGAGTCCGGGGCGATGGCGGCCGTAGACGTATCCCTTGAGGACGACGAAGCGTCGGTACACGGCATCACGCGTGCCCGGTCAGGCGGATCGACTCCGGCACCGCCACGACCTGCTGCTCGTCCTCATAGGTGATCAGGCCCGGATTGCGGCTGTAGACCTGCCAGATCCGCTCGCCTCCGCGCTCCAGCAGCATCGCGAGGTCGCGGACCTTGTCGATGCACGGATGCGCGTCGACCTTGAACCAGCACAGCGCGCGGCCGGCGCTGAAGACGTCGTTCGGCGGGATCGGAAGATTCCGCGTCAGCCAGAGATGGAGGTCGTCGATCGCGTCGACATCCTCGCAGCCGCGGCTCCGGCGATGGAGGATCCCCATCCGCCGGCGCTGCCGGTCGCGGGTGCGCGCATAGACGAATCGCAGGTACATGTCGGTCTCCAGGCGAGGGAAGCGGAGGGCCGGCCGGACAGGGAGGAGCGCCCGCCGGCCCTCCGCGACGAATGCCGCTCACCTCGCGGCATTCCGGGGGAGAGAGGAATTCTCTCGCCATTCATTCTCCAGGATCGCGTACTCGTAAGTGTCCCACCAGCGGCCGCCCCACCAGCGCGACTCGCGGCGGACGCCTTCACGCCGGAACCCGCAGCCCTCGTAGCAGCGGATGCCGCGCGCGTTGTTCGCATACACGTGGAGCTCCACCCGGTGCAGCCCCAGAGTCTCGAACCCGTACCCGAGAAGGAGCCGGATCGCCTCCGACCCGTATCCCTTGCCCTGGGCGGCGGGCTCGCCGATCAGAATCCCGAGATCCGCCGACCGGTTCGGAAGGCCCGATCCGCGAAGGCCGCAGGTGCCGATCAGGCGTTCCCCTTCCCGGAGCGCAACGCCGAACGAATGCTCCTCCGTCCGTTCGTGCAGCGTCTCCAGCCAGCGCCGCTCCTCCGCGGCGTTCAGGGGCCGGACCCGCTGCAGATACTGGAGGTTCCCGGGATCATTCAGCCAGGCCTGGAACAGGGGAACCTCTTCGACCTCCAGCGGCCGCAGGATCACCCGTTCGCCGGTCCGGAACGCGTTCTTCACGGCGGTCTCCGTCAATTTTTGGCCGCGAGTCGCCTCCGGAGAGGCTGAAAAACCTCGCGGCCGTCTGTAAAAAGCCAAATAAAAAAGCCCCGACGCCGGCGGGCTTCGGGGCTTTCCGTCCGTCGATTTCGTCTAGGTCAGTCCCGGACCTCCGCCGAAGCCGTCCGGGGGTCCGAACCGTGCGCCTGCATGTCCATCATTCACCCCCTCAAACCTGCGACCGCGCCCAGGGTTCGGACGAATCCGACGACGCATGGAATTTTCCCCCGAACCTTGCAGGGGCGTTCAGGTTATAGAGGGCAGAGATGGATCACGTTGTCTGCGGTTGGATGTCGTCGCACGCGAGGGGCATCGGCCCCCCTTAGGCTTGCCGTTTCCTTTCGATCGGCAGGCCCGAGGGACCACAACCTCGGGCATTTTTGTTTCCGGATGGACGTTGATGGGGTAGGACGTCCTCCGGGGGACCGGAAAGGTCTCCCGGGGACGCCCGTTTGGGCCCCCCGTGGGATAAAATGCAAACAAGTGGCGGGGTGGAGTCGTCCAACCCATAGGTGAAAAAAAGCATGGGCGATCGAGAGGGCGAGGTGACGCGGGTCCTGAAGCGGGTGGCCCAGACGCTGGGCAGCGGGAAGTACGACGAGGCCCTGCGCGACCTGCTCCACCTCTCGGAGAAGTACCCCGACGCCGGCGAGATCCGTCCGCAGATCGCGGAGGTCCTGCTGCGCCGGGGAGAGTCGCGGGCGCGCAAGGGCAAGGTCAAGGAGGCGCGCGACGACTTCGAGCGCTCCCTGACGTGGACGAACAAGCCCGCGGCGCTGGTGGCCATCGCCCGGAGCCTGATGCATGAAGGAAAACTGGACCAGGCGGATGCGCGCCTGAACGAGGCGCTGGAGATCGACGACCGCTACGGTCCGACGCACGAGACGCTCGGGATCCTGATGCTGGCGTGGCAGGAGTACGCGCAGGCGGCGAAGGCCTTCGAGGAGGCCCTGGGCTGCGGCCATTCGTCGCCGGAGCTGTACCGCGCGGTGTGGGAAGTCTACATGAAGCTGGAGCGGGTCGACCGGGCGCACGACCTGATCCTGGAGGGGGCGGACCGCTTCCCGAAGGACGACCAGGTCCAGGCGACGGCCGGCGACTCGTACGTGTTCGCGAAGGGGGACAGCGCGGAAGCCCGCCCGTACTGGGAGAAGGCCATTGCGCTGAATCCGAACAATTTCGGGGCGTTGTTCAACCTGGCGGCGGAGGCCGCGGACCGGGGCGACCGGGCCGCGTCGCTCGGCCACCTGCAGCGCTGCGCGGCGCTCGACCTCGAGCGGACGCGGAAACTTTGGAAGGAAGACCTGGCCTCGCCGATGAAGAAGTTCGGCGGGTATGCGCGCGACAACGAGTTCCGCCGCGTGCTCGGCTGGGAGAACGACTAGTCCCGTAGTCCGCCCCTCATCAACTCCGTCCATCCCGAAGACAGTCCGAGTCTGCCATGAGCAAGCTGCTGCACAAACTGATGAAGCGTCCGTTGCGCCTCGATCGCGCGATCGAGGTGCATGGGGATCTTCTGCCGGTCTTCGACCTCGACCTCCTGGAGCGGAGCTTCAAGGAATCGCTCCTGGTGGCGCGGCTGACCCGCCGGCCGTCGAAATACCTGCGGGGGCGCAGTGGCGCGTCCCGCTAGGCCCGCAACCATGGATTCCAATCGACATGTTCAAGCGCGTGAAAGTGTCCGAGTTCGAGCAGGCGGTCCTCTTCCGGGACGGCCGCCTGGTCCGTCGCCTGGACCCGGGCATACACTGGGTCCGGGGCGAGGCGGTCATCGTCGACCTGCGTCGGCGGGACACCGAGGTCCTGGCCGCGCCGGTGCAGCTCCGGGAGCTGCTGCCCCTCGGCATCCGGCTCCGGATCTCGTACCGGGTGAAGGATCCGGTGGCGGCGCTGCTGCAGGTCTACGAGTACCGGACGCACCTGGCGAACGACGCGATCTCGACGGTACATCGGGTGGTCTCGCCCGTGTCGATGGCGGAGCTGTCGTCGGAGCGCGTCCGGCTGGAGCAGCAGATCCACGACCGTCTCGCGCTGGAGACGTCGGCGTACGGCCTGCGGGTCGAGGAGGTGTCGATCCTCGAGTACCGGCTGCCGCGGTCGATCCGGAAGCGGCTGAAACAGATGGAGGTCACGGGCCCCCCGTGAAAGGGGGGCCCTTTTTCCGGGCCGGTAGCTCAGCCTGGTAGAGCACCGAACGTATTGCAACGTCTTCCGGCCGGCGGTCCACGCCGGTGCAAGTCGGAGTCCGGCGTGACTCGCCGGGTGCTCCTCTTCGGAGGTCGCGGGTTCAAATCCCGCCCGGCCCGCCATCAACACTGAATTTGCGGTCGTGGCGTAAGAGCAGCGCGCGACTATGCCAAGGTCGAAGTCGGAGTGCGATTCTCCGCGGCCGCACCAAATTGTTCCCGAGCGTAGTTCAACAGCAGAATCGCCGGTCGATAACCGGCTGACGGGGGTGCAATTCCCTCCGCTCGGACCATCCCCTTCGCCGGCCGAAAGCCGGCCTAAGGCGGATGCAAAGCGGCCGGCTTCGGCGTGATTCGAGGATCAGGGGATCGGAGTGTGACGGTTCCGCACGCCTGGCCGTGGCCCAGGCAGACCCGGTTCAACTCCGGGCGATCCCTCCATGTTGACCTGAAGGAGTGCCGTATGAAGAAGCTCCAGTGGATCTGTCCCCGCTGCGGCGGCAAGAACCGCCTCCGGTTCTGGGAGTGCCGCCGCTGCCGCGCGAAGGTCGCCCTCCAGCGCCGTCTCGACCTCGCCCTGCTGTGGGCCGGAGCCCTCCGCTGAGCTCCACCAACGGGACCGTCTATTTTGTGGAAAGCCGGCCCCGGGCGTCCCCCCAGTACAGGGCATCGCCGGCGGGACACAGCGCGTTCACCCAGTCCCCGCCCGCGTCGATCTCCCGCTCGATCGCAACGTCGTCCGCCGCGATGAAGCGCACCTTGCCGTCGCTGCAGGCGCTGACCAGATTCGACGCGGTCCAGGCCAGATCGAGCACCATGCCCTCATGGCCTCGGATGATGCGCACCAGTCGGCCGATCTCCGGCTGCCAGATCCGCACGGTCCGGTCCGCCGATCCACTGGCGAGGGTACGTCCGTCGGGGGAGAACGCGAGCGCGTGAACCGCGTCCCAATGGTTCTGGATCGTCCGCATCAGCGTCCGCCCCTTCCAGATCCGGATCGTGCGGTCCGCGCCGCCGCTGGCCACGACCTCTCCCGCGACGGCCAGCGCCAGCACCGGGCCCGTGTGGCCCTCGAGATAGTCGATCGCCCCCGTGTCGGCGTCGATCACCCCGACCTTCCCGTCTCCGCCCGCCGTATAGAGCGTCCTACCGTCCCCGCTCCACGCAACCCGGTAGATGAGGTCGGCGTGCGCTTCCACCCGGCGCACCAGCTTCCCGCCCTCCCAGATCCGCAGTTCGCCCTTCTCCCCCGCGCGGCCCCCCGCTTCGGCGACGCGGCGACCGCGGGCCGCCAGTCCGAAGACCGCGCGCGCCCCGTCCTCCAGCGAGCCGACGAGCTTGCCGTCGCGATAGACATCGACGCCCCCCGGCCGCGCCACATACAGACGCTCGCCGTCCCACGCGATCGCCGTGATCGACAGCAGGATCGCGATCATTCGAGCGCCTCCCGGATCACTTCGCCCTTGTCGAGGATCCGCACCGGCCGGCCCGTCGACGTCCGGTATTCCCGGTCCGCGTCGATCCCGAGCGCCTGATAAACCGTGCGCAGGATGTCCTCCGGCCCCACCGGGCGCTCGGCGGGAAGCTCGCCGAGGGCGTCCGTCGCGCCGACGACCTGACCGCGCCTCGCCCCGCCGCCGGCCATCAGCACCGAACTCGCCCGCGGCCAGTGGTCGCGGCCGCCCAGCGCGTTCAGCTTCGGCGTGCGCCCGAACTCGCCCATGACGACCACCAGCGTCGACTCCAGTAGCCCGCGCGCGTCGAGATCCTGCAGCAGCGCCGACACCGCCAGATCCAGGTCGGGCAGCTTCCCCGCATAAACCTGCTTTCCCTGATTGAAGGTCCCCGCCAGCCGCTTGCCCGCGTTGTCGTGCGTGTCCCAGCCGTCGTCGTTGACGGTGACGAAGCGCGCCCCCGCCTCGATCAACCGCCGTGCCAGCAGGCACGACTGCCCCACGCGCGACGGACCATATCGCGTCCGCGCCTTCGGCTCTTCGCGCGTCAGGTCGAAGGCCGCGCGCGCCTCCTTCGACGTCACCAGCCCGAAGGCCTGCTCGAGGAAGCTGTCGCGGCCGGGGAGTTCCCCGACGGAGTCGCAGAAGCGGTCGACCGCCGCGAGCATCGAGCGACGCCGGTCCAGGCGGTCCGCGTCGACGGGAGCCTCGAGGTCCTTCACCCGGAAGTCGCGCGACGGATCCGAGTGGACGGAGAACGGCTCGAACGCCGCGCTGAGGAACCCGGCGCCGCCGTACTGGGGGGCGGCGGGCACCGCGATCACGCTGGGCAGCGCCGCGCCGACGCCGAACTCCTTCGCCGCCACCGAGCCGAGCGACGGGTACACGAGCGCCGGCGTCGGCCGGTAGCCGGTGAGCATATAGTGCGATGCCCGGTCGTGGTTGCCCTCGGGCGACGTCACCGAACGGATCAGCGTGCAGCGGTCGAGCAGCGCACCCAGGCGCGGGAGTTGCTCGTTGACGCGAACCCCCTCCAGCGCCGACTTGCCGGGACGGAATTCGCCGCGGATCTCCGCGGGCGCCTCGGGCTTGAGGTCGAACATGTCCAGGTGGCTGGGCCCGCCGTTCAGCCAGACGAGGATGCAGGACTTCCCGCGGGCGTCCCTGGCCCAGGCGAGGGCGTCCGCGAGCGAGAGCCCGAAGACCGAGCCGACCAGGAACTGGCGACGCGTGCACATCAGTGGTTCGTCCCGAACTCTTTCGAGTTCAATAGAGCCCAGAAAAGATCCTTCAGATACTCGTCGCCGCTGCCGGTCCAGTGGGCGCGCTCGGCCGCGGTCGGCAGCCGGGACAGGGTCCGCAGGTAGAGGTTCTCGACCGTATCCGCGGCGAGTAGGCCGTCGATCTCCGCGCTGTTCATCAGGTGCAGGGTTCGCGAGAGGGTCTCCCCGGCGAGCACGGCATCGGGCGGCAGCGCGGCGCCCGCCGCCGTGGAGACGGCGCGGGTCAGGACATCGCCTTCCAGCGGCTTCACCCGGCGCTCGGCATAGAACGGATCTCCGCGGCCCGAGCGCCGCCCGTACGCTTCCGATTTCATCACGACCGCGACCAGGCCCTTGATCGAAGAGTCCTTCCGGAAGGAGCGCGCGAGAGCCTCGAGGAGGTCGGGATGCGTCGGCGGATTGCTGGCGCGAAGGTCGTCAACCGGCTCGACCAGGCCCCGGCCCATCAGCGCCGCCCAGACCCGGTTCGCCGCCGCGCGCCCGAAGGCGTCCTCTTCGACGACCCAGCGGGCCAGGTCCTCGCGGCGGTCCGCGCTCGATCCGAACGGCGGAAGCACGGGCTTCCCGTGCAGCTCCAGCTCTCCGCGCGGCTCCAGGTCCACCCGGCCGTCGCGGACGCGGACGCGCGCGAAGAACGCCGCCATCGCCATATAGTCCTTCTGGGTGAAGCGCTCGAACGGATGGTTGTGGCACTGGGCACACATCCAGCGCGCCCCGAGCAGCTGCTGGCCCACGAACTCCGCCAGCAGCTTCGGATCGCCGACCGCCTTATAGAGGTGCGCTTCCCGCGTCAGCAGGGTCCGCACCGTCTCGTCGTAGGGCTCCGCCCAGCGGCTCCGGAGCCAGGCCTGAAACTCCGGGCCGCGGATCGGCCACGACTTCGTCCAGAGCGAGCTCCAATGCTCCGCGAACTCCGGGCGGGACAGGAGCGCGTCGACGAGGCCGTCGCGATCGCCCGAGAACGCCCGCACCTCGGCGGGCGACGGGAGGATCCCCAGGGCATCGAGGGTGGCCCGGCGCAGGAAGGCCGCGTCGTCGCAGGGGCCCAGCGGCGGCAGGCCGAAGCGGGAAAGCTTCTCGTTGACGAAGTCATCCACGAAATTGCGCCGGTCGTGGACCTCAATCCGGGGACCATAAGGACGCCCCGCCGCCACCGCCGTGACCTGGCCGCCGTAGCGGACCATGATCGCCGTCTCACCCGGCGCCTTGACGACCCCGTCCGCGTCGGCGATGGCGTCGTCGTTCGACGAGGTCAGCGCGAGCGCGGTGACGTCGCGCGTCGAGCCGTCGGAGTAATGCGCCGTGACCTGGCCGGGGACGGCGCTGATGCGGACCAGGTCGACGGGCCGCGACGAACGGTAGGGAGCCCCGGCTTGAAGCCAGTCGAGCACGACTCGATAGGAGTCGGAGCCGGGCTCGAGGACTTTGCCGCCTCGGTGCTTGAGCTCCCGGGTCGGCTTCCGGAGCAGGAGGCTCTTCCCAGGTTCGGCCAGGTCGATCCGGCGGCCGCGCAGCTCCCGGGTGATCGCCTCGTGGTCGCGGGCCGCGTCGTAGCCAAGGAGGGAGAGCTTGAACCCATTCTGGCCGGTCGCGGAACCGTGGCAGCCGCCGGAGTTGCAGCCGAGACGCGTCAGTCTCGGGAGGACGTCGTTGGGGAAATCGATCTCCTCCGCCGGAGTCCCCGGCGCGTCGCCGATCAGGAGGAGGACGAGCCAGGCGCGCTTCATTTTCCGTGCTTCTCGAGCTGCCGGAGGATCTCGGCCTGGCCCAGGTCGTTGCCGTACTTCAGGTCGCGGACGCGCGTCAGGATCGCGAGATACTGCTTCTTCAGCTCCTCGTTCGTTCCGATGTAGCCCTCGATGTCCTTCACGGCCGCGTCGAGCTGCTCCCGGGTCGCCGCGCGCTGGATCAGCCGGCGGCAGTGGTTGACGAGCGTCTCGTCCTCGCGCGGCTTCTCCATCTCGCCGCGGCGAGGCGGGGCCGACGCGGACTTCTCCAGCTGGATCTTGAGCGACGCGATCTCCTCCCGGGCCGCGGCGAGCTCCTCGTGCAGGCGCCGCTCCTCCGCCGTCCCGGAGGCTTCCGTCGACGCCGCCTTCAGCACCTCGTCGATGGCGGCCCGGATCCGGGGCGCATCGGTTTCGTTCGGCGCCACCAGCGCGAAATTCGCCGCCACCTGGTTTTGACGGACGACGAGGATCGTGAGCATCACCTCGCGATTGAGACCGTAGGCACCGGGACCTTCCTTTCCGTCGAGCGAGATCCCCAGCGGGCACTTGAGATTGAGCGACCTGACCACGATCGGAAGATGTCGTTCGGCGCCGTCGCGGTCCTCCGACAGGGAGATGAAGCGGGTCTGAAGGCCGCGCGCTTCCTTGATCCGCCCGGTCTCGTCGAGGGCGCGCATCAGGGCGCCGGCGGGCCGGGTCAGCTCGTGGACGAAGACCAGGACAACGGGCGCCCCGTTGGCCTCAGCCAGATAATCGCGTTCCCCGCGCGAGCCGACGTCGAAGACCTTGAAGCCCGGCGTCTTCTCACCCGGCTGGGGGCCCGAAAGCCGGGCCTCCTGGGCGGAGGCGAGCGAGAGCAGGACGGCGGCGATGATTCCCATGGCTCCTCCCCGAGGGGGATCCGTTCCCCTTCAAGTTCAACGGCCGGGCGCGCCGGGTATTGTGCCCCGCCGAAAATCGCGGGGCGGGCGGCCGATCCCGCGGAAGTCCCTGCAAGCTGCTGGGGACCAATTCCTTGCCCGGAAATGCACTATTGCATTATTCCGGATTCCGTTTGGGGTTTCGGACATTGCAGGGCACACTTAGGGAGGGATGGGGCCCCTCGGGGCCCCGGTTGTTCAAGAAGGAGCTGCGGGTGGAGACGCTGAGCGAGGGCGCGCGGGAAGTCATCCGCGAGAAAATCTCCCAGGAGGTCCGGCGCCAGTACCTCGAAGTCACCTGGACCTGGTTCGAGCAGGAAGCCCTTCCCGACTACCTCCGACACCGCGAGAAGAGCCTGTGGGAGCGCTACGAGAAGCGCCTCAGCGAAATGCCCCAGCCCGCCCCAGAAGCCTCCCAGGAGGACCTCCAGGCCGAGTGGCGTGAAATCCTCGCCGAGCACCTTCGCCGTGAGGAGAAGTGGCTCCGCAAGCTCTTCGAGAAATCCACCGAGGAGAATATCGAAGGCACCATCCGCCAGCTCTGCGCCGAAAGCTGCGCCACGGAGCTCAAGAACATCCTCAACAACCTGAAGCAGCGCAACCCGCTCGGCGACGTGGTCACCGGCCTCCGCCAGATCTGGGCGGAGCAGTTCCAGCCGATCTGAGCGCCGTCGTCGTCAGGCCTTCCCCTCCCACTCCGCATGGAAGCGTTCCAGGAACTCCTCCAGGAAGGCGTGACGCTCCCGCGCGATGCGCCGACCTTCGCGCGTATGCAGACGGCCTTTCAGCAGCAGCAGCTTCTCGTGGAAATGGTTGATGGTGTGTCCCTTCGCCTTCTTGTACGCCGCGAAGCTCCGGTGCAGCACCGGCTTCACACCCGGCTCGTACATCAACCGGTTCTTCGCCCCGCCGTACGCGAACGCCCGCGCGACGCCGATGGCGCCGATCGCGTCCAGCCGGTCCGCGTCCTGCACGATCCGCGACTCGAGCGACGTGGGCCGGTCCGCGACCCCCGCGCCCTTATAGCTGATCTCCCGGCACACCTGCTGGACGCGGACGATCAGCGCGGCCTCCGCCCGATGACGCCGGAGCAGGCGTGCCGCCTCGCGCGGCGCCGCCTCCTCGTCGCCTCCGTGGAACTTCCAGTCGCCCACGTCATGGAGCAGCGCGCCTAGCGACACGACCGCGCGATCCGCCCGCGGCTCCGTTTTCGCCAGCCGGTCGGCCGTCTGCCATACCCGCCACACGTGCCACCAGTCGTGGCCCGTGCCGTCGCCTTCCATGGCGCTGCGGACCGACCGGGAGACCCGGGCGATGAGGGCGTTCATGAGGGGAGGCTCAGACCTGGACCGACTTCCACTCCGCACTGCCCGGCGGCGCTGGAGGCGGAACCGGCGCGCCCAGGCTCAGCGCCTTAAGGCGCGCGTCGAGTGCGACGCGCTCGATTCCGAGTTTCTTCGCGGCTGCGCTCAGGTCGCCCTGCGAGCCGTGCAGCGCCTCGACGATGACCTCCTTCTCGAAGGCCGGGACCAGCTCCTCCAGCGACTTCGCCGAGCCCCACGAGCCCGACGAGATGCGCCGGAGCTGGGCGAGCCGCGTCGCCGCAAAGATCGCCAGGGCCGATGCGAAGCGCAGGTCGGACGACTTGAAGCGAGGCCGCGCGTCGCCCTCCGGGATCCGCGCGTCCAGGTAGACCAGGCCGAGATAGCCGGACTTCGTCGCCAGCGGCGCGCAGAGGATGCCGATGCCCTTCCCTTCGTTCGGCTGACGGCGGATCACGTCGGTCGCGATCACCGCGCGGCGCTCCTTGGACACCTGGTGATGCAGCACGTTGGACAGGTAGAACTCCTCGTCCCCCGACGGCGCCCGCCGCGCCGCGGGCTTGAGCGATCCGGAGCCGTCGGTCACCATGACGAAGCCGCGCTCCGCCGAAATCGCGAGCATCAGCGCTTCCAGCAGATTCCTGGCGATCTCCTTCTCGTCGTCGAGCGCGATCATGCCGGCCGCAACGCCGAGCAGCTTCTGCAGCCGCTCGTCGGGCTCGCCCGGGGCGAAGGGGTCCGCGACGCTGTCGATGGCCGCCGCCCTCGGCAGCTTCTCGGGATCCTTGGTGGGGTCGAAGACGAGGACGTGCTCGCCGACCTCGAGCTGGTCGTCCGGCCTCAGGATGGCCTCCCGCACCGACTGGCCGTTGACGAAGATGCCGTTCCGGCTGCCGTTGTCCTTGATGAGCATGCCGTCGGGGCGCTTTTCCATCCGCGCGTGGATCCGGGACACATGGCGCCCGTCCAGGCGGACGGCGCAGTTCTCGCCCCGGCCGATGGAGGCGAGCTCGGACACCTCGAAGGTCTTTCCGCGCAGCGGGCCCTCGATGACGAAGAATTTGCTCATGAGGTCAGCATCGAAAACCAGTCGGAGGCGCCGGCCGACCACTCGTGAAGCGCGTCGGCGAGGTCTTTCGCCGTAGCATATCGGCGCGCCGGATCCTTGTCCATCGCCTTCAAAATGATCCGCTCCAGCTCGACGTCGAGCGCAGGGTCCACCGTCCGCGGAGCCGCCGGCGCGACACGCGCCAACTTCTCCAGAACCTCCGCCGTCGACCGCCCGGTATACGGCGCCCGTCCGGTCGCCGCCTCGTACAACACGGCCCCCAAAGAGTAGACGTCGGATCGGCCGTCGATCACGTCATTCATCGCCGCAGCCTGTTCGGGGCTCATGTAGACCGGCGTCCCCGCCGTCACCCCGGCCTTCCACTTCGCCCCCAGCACCCGGGCGATCCCGAAGTCCGTCAGTTTCGGCGAGCCGTCGCTCTTGAGCAGGATGTTGCTCGGGACCACGTCCCCGTGCACCACCCCGTTCCGGTGCGCGTGGTGCAGGCCCCGTGCCACGGCCGAGAGGATCAGGGCCGCGTGCTTGGGCGTGAAGGCCCGCCGGGCGATCGCCTTCGCGAAGGAGGGGCCTTCGACGTATTCCAGCACGAGGTAGAACTTGCCGCGATCGCGGCCCGCGTCGAGCACTTTCACGATCGCCGGATGGGCGAGCCGCGCCATGATGAGGCCTTCCTGCACGAAGCGGTCGGTGAGCGTCTCGTCCTTCGCCCACCCGTCCGCCAGGACCTTGAGGGCGACCACGACGCCGTCCCGGTCGGCCTTGTAGACCGTGCCCATCGCGCCTTTGCCCAGCTCGCCCAGCACCGCGCAGCCGCCAAGGGTGTCCATGCGTGTCCGTCCGATTATAACGGGACGCGCCCCGGGTTCCCCTCCTCAAAAATCTTTGTGGTGGGCCCGGATTTTTGTACATTCTCTATTCGTGGAAAGTAGCGTTCTTACCGTCATGTTCACCGACCTCGTCGGCTCGGTGAAGATGTACAACAAGGTTTCCGACTCCATCGCCGTGGAACTCGTGAGAAGCCTTGAAACCCAGGTCGTCGAGGTCCTCCCCAAGTACCGGGGGAAGATGATCAAGTCCACCGGCGACGGCCAGCTGCTGACGTTCGAGGACGCCCCCAACGCCGCCAAGGCCGCCCAGGAGGTCCACCGCCTCTGCGACCTCCTCGCCCGCAACAAGATGACGGACATCTTCGTCCGCATCGCCCTCAACACGGGGGAGGTCTTCCAGGGCGACACCGACATCCACGGCAATTCGGTGAACCTCGCGGCCCGGCTGCTCACGGTCTGCGGCGCCTGCGAGACCACCGTCACGGCCGAGACCTGGGGAACGATGCAGCAGGAGGACCGCAAGGGCTTCCTCCCGCACGGCCCGGAGGTGTTCAAGGGCTTCACCCGCTACACCCGCATCTACAAGAAGCCCAACCCCAATCCGTTGACGGACGTGACCTTCCGGCCCGAGTCCCTCGGCGGCGACGACACGTCGCTGGTCGTCACCGAGTCGATGCCGAAGCACCAGCGCTACGTCGCCACGCTCGACCACCCCCAGGGCAAGAAGACCTTCGAGATCAAGGAAGGCGAGACGCACGTGCTCGGCCGCGCGCCGGAATGCAACACCGTGGTGACCGACAAGATGTTCTCGGGCACCCATATGGCGCTGGCGGTCGTCGACGGCGTGCTGTGGGTTTTCGACCTTCAGAGCTCGAACGGAATCACGTTCCGCGGGAAGAAGATCAAGCGGCGGAAGCCGGTGTCGGTGAACGACATGATCCAGCTTCCCACCGGCAACCTGCAGTTCAAGCTCCCGTAGAGGCCTGCGCTTCCGCCTCGATCTGCCCGCCGGCGATCCTTACGGCCGGACTTCCGTCACCTTGATCGAGTCCACCCAGAACGATCCCCGCTCGTCCTCCTCGCCGTACATCAGGAGGAGATCGCTGATCGGCGACCCGGGCGCCGGGCGGCCCGTGATCCGGGTCTTGTCGGACGGGACCAGGTCGTCGAAGGCGATCGTCAGCGTCCGCCACTCGCTGCTCCGCAGGATGGGGACCTCCGCCTTATAGGTCGTGCGGACGTCGCCGGCGAAGAGCTGGACCTTGAGCTTCGACGTGCGGTCGGCGCGGCAGACGATCGTCAGGGCGCCGCGCACCGGGACCTCGAAAAGGGGCTTCTCCGCAGCGAGATGGAGCGTCGGCCCGCTGCCGGGCCGGACCGCCGCCTTCGCGACCCCTTTGTCGATCTCGGCCTCCCAGGCCCCGGGCTTCGTGAACTCCTCGGCATAAAGTGTCAGCTCCGCCGGGCGATGGCCGCGCACCCACGCGAATGCGCGGAAATCCGCCGGCGCAGCCGGTCCCAGGGTTCCGTCCTCGGCCGCCTGCAGCATTTCCGCAGCGCGCAGCGTGACCCGGCCGCGAGCGCTCTGCACGTCCACGCGCCCCTTCTCGACCGTCAGGATCGAGCGGCCGGAAACCACCCTGACCGAGAAGACGGTGCCGAGCGGGGTCGCGTCGCAGGCCTTCGTGACGACCTTGATCTCCGGGCCGGGGCCGATGAGATCCGCGAGGACTTCGCCCTGTTCCAGGACGAGGGCCAGCCGCTTCTCCTCAGGACGGAACTCGACGACCGTCCTTGGGGACAGGAGGACGACGCGGTCGTCCGCGAGCGTCAGCCGGACGAGCGCCGACGCTTTGAGCTTGTCCCCCGCCGCCACGCCGACCTCCTTCTGCTTCCCGCGGAGGGTCTTCTCGGCGAGGTCGAACGTGCCCTCGATCTCCCGGATGACGGCGACCGCGCGGGCCGCTCGAGTCGACGGCGGCGTATCGGCGGGGGGCGGCGTTTTCACGGGAGCCGGCGGCTCGGATTCAGGCTTCTCCGGTTCCTCCTTCGGCGCCGGCCCGACGGGAGGCTCGACCTGCGGCGGGACGATGGGCCGTCGTGGGGGCGACGGCAGCGGAATCACGGGGGCCGGCGGGGGAGGCGCGGACGGCCGGACGGTCGGCGTTCCGGGGACCGGGACGGGAACCTGGACGATCGGCTCGCCCGCGGGCTTCCTCTCCGAGCGCAGCGCCGAGCCAATCAGGAGGATCGTCACCGCGGCCGCGAGCCCGGCGCCCACCCAGGCCGCGATCGGCGTCGGGGCGCCGGTCGCCGCGCGACG
>DASQOM010000241.1:0-2943 GCA_035644495.1 Planctomycetota bacterium
GGCGACTGGGCCTGGATCCACTGGGGCTTGGCGGGCGCCGGACTGCTGCTGAACCTCTACGCGTTCCCCATCGAGTACCGCTGCCTGGTGGCGAATCTCGAGCTGCTCAAGGAAGTCGACGAACGGATCCGGCGGGAGATCTCGCCGGGGCTTTATCATGAATGAGACGGCGGAGGAGTACTTCCGCCGGGCCTACGAAGCCCAGATGGCGGGCGAGTTGGAGCAGGCGGTCGACCTCTACTCGAAGTCGATCGCCCTGAATCCGACCGCCGAGGCGCACACGTTCCTGGGCTGGACCTATAGCTTCCAGCGCAAATACCGGGAGGCGATCGCCGAATGCCGCCGGGCGATCGAGGTCGACCCCGCCTTCGGCAATCCGTACAACGACATCGGCGCCTACCTGATCGAACTGGGCCGCTGGGAGGAGGCGATCCCCTGGTTCGAGAAGGCGATCGACGCCCCGAGGTACGACCCGCGCCATTTCCCGCATTTCAACCTCGCGCGCGTCTATATCCAGACCTACGAATACGGCAAGGCGGTCGGGCACCTGCAGCGGGCCCTCGAGCTGGAGCCCCGCTACGCTTCCGCGCAGAAGGAACTGCGGCGCCTGCTCTGCCGCATGAACTGAGGGATCGCGAGACCATGAAGACGGCGAACGTCATCTACGCAGCGAGCGAAACCGATGCGAATCTCTTCTACGCCACGAAGTTCCTCGTGGGCGACCCCGTCGCCTACGTCGAGGCGGGGAAGAAGAAGCTGCTCGTGCTGAACGATCTCGAGATCGGCCGGGGCCGCGACGAGGCCAGGGTCGACGAAGTCCTCTCGCTGTCGGAGATCACGCGCGCGCTCGGCAAGGGCTGCACGATGGCCCACGTCATCGAGAGGGTCCTGCGAGACCACGGCTGCAGCGCCTGCGCGGTGCCGGGGAATTTCCCGCTCGAGCTGGCTGACGCGATCCGCGCCCGGAAGATCAAGGTCGAGGTCCGCGTCGGCCCCTTCTATCCGGAGCGCCTGCTGAAGACGCCGCAGGAAATCCGGGCGATCGAGGCGGCCCAGCGGGCCACCGAGGACGCCGTCCAAGCGGCCTTCGACCTCCTCCGCCGCGCGAAAATCAGGGGCAATAAGGTCGTCCATCAGGGCGAGGCGGTCACGAGCGAGCTCCTCAAGCGCGTGATCAACGTAGCGCTGATGGAGCGCAACTGCATCGCGAAGAACACCATCGTTGCATGCGGCGACCAGGGCTGCGACCCGCACAACCGCGGGACGGGGCCGATCCGGCCCGACCAGACGATCATCTTCGACGTGTTCCCGCGCTCCGGCGACTCGCACTACTTCGCCGACCAGACGCGCACCGTGGTGAAGGGCAGGGCGACGCCCGCAGTGAAGCGTCTCTATGCCGCCGTGCTCGAGGCGCAGGAGGTCGGCATCGACGCCGTCCGCCACGGCGTCAACGGCCGGATGGTGCACGACGAGGTCAGGCAGGTCTTCGACCGGCTCGGGTACAAGACCGAGCCCCGCAACGGCAAGATGGTCGGCTTCTTCCACGGCACCGGCCACGGGGTGGGGCTGGACATCCACGAACAGCCGTCCGTGGGCTCGCGCGACAGCATCCTCGAGACGGGCGCGGTGGTCACCGTCGAGCCGGGCCTGTACTACTTCGGCGTGGGCGGCGTGCGCATCGAGGACATGGTCCTCGTCACGAAGACCGGCTGCCGCAACCTCACGAAATTCCCCAAGGCCCTGAAGGACCTGGAACTCTAGCCCCTTGAGCCGAACGGCATGACGCAGACCCCCGAGGTTCCGTCAAAGCCGTCGCCTTCCCCGGCCTGGATCCCCCTCGCCCTCTTCCTCGCGACGTTCGCCGCGTTCCTTCCCGCGCTCCGCGGGGAGTTCCTCAACTGGGACGACGTGCCGAACTTCCTTGAGAATCCCTCCTATCGCGGGCTCGGCCCCTCGCAGCTCCGCTGGATGTTCACGACCTTCCTCATGGGGCATTATCACCCGCTGACCTGGATCACGCTGGGGCTCGACTATGCGATCTGGGGCATGAACCCCTTCGGCTACCACCTGACCAGCCTGCTGTTCCACTCGGCCAACGCCGTGCTGCTGTACTTTGTCCTCCGCAGCCTGCTCCGTCTCTGCGGACATCCCGCGGCAATCGGTCCCGCCGCCGGCGCGCTCCTCTATTCGCTGCACCCGTTGCGGGTCGAGTCCGTGGCGTGGATCACCGAACGGCGCGACGTGGTCTGCGTCTTCTTCTCGCTTCTGTGCGTGCTGGCCTGGCTGAAGCGCGTCGCCGAGGAGCGGGAGGGCCGGTCCGCCGGGCGCTGGCTGGCGCTTTCGGTCGCGGCCTTCGGGGCGGCGCTGATGGGAAAAGCGCTCGCCCTGATGCTCCCGGCGGTGCTGCTCCTCCTGGACGGTTATCCCCTGCGTCGCGCCGTCCCGGGCTCGCGCGTCCGCATCCTCCTGGAGAAACTGCCGTACGTCCTGATCTGCTGCGCCGACGTCGCCGTCATGCTCGCGGCGATGAGGACGATCGACGCGGTGCGGAGCGCGGAAGCCTATCAGCCGCTCCAGCGGCTGGCGCAGGCCTGCTACGGACTCTGCTTCTACGTCGCGAAGACGCTTTGGCCGGCCGTCCTGCTGCCGATGTACCGCATCGACAAGCCGCTGGACCCCTGGGCGCCGAAGTATCTCCTGGCGATCCTGGGAGCGGTCGCGACGACGGCGACGCTGGCGGCGTTGAGACGCCGCTGGCCCGCGGGGCTGACGACCTGGCTCATGTATGGTCTGCTGGTGCTGCCGGTGCTCGGCGTGGCGGTCACGGGGATGCAGATCGCGGCCGACCGCTATGCGACCGTCGCGATGATGCCGGCCTCGGCGCTCGCGGCGGCGGGGCTGGCCCGCGTCAATTTCCGGCGCGCGGCGATTCCGGCCGGCGTG
>DASQOM010000242.1:0-6998 GCA_035644495.1 Planctomycetota bacterium
ACGTACGAAGCGATGCTCCTGGTCGATCCGACGATCGCGACCAAAGAATGGGCCAGGGTCGGCGAGGAAGTCGACCGGGTCGTGAAGCGCCACGGGGCGTCGGTGATCTCCGTGGTCAAGTTCGGCGAGCGCAAGCTGGCCTACCAGGTGAAGAAGAGCAACCGCGGCACGTACGTGGTCGCCTACTTCAGCTCGCCCGAGAAGGTGCTGGGGAAGATCAAGGCCGACTTCCAGCTCTCGGAGGTCGTGATGCGCAGCCTGATCCTGGCGCACGACGGCGAGCTCCGGAAGGAGTCGCCGAGGGACTTCGAGACGGCCGGACCGCTGCCGCCGAAGACCGACCGGCCGGGCTTCGTCCCGCCGGGCGCCGGGTTCGGGGGCGGTGGCTTCGGCGGACCGCCCGGAGGCGGCCGTCCCTGGGAAGACCGCGGGCCCCGAGGCTGAACGAGGTGAACCATGGCGTCCTTCAATAAGGTCATCCTGCTCGGCAACCTGACTCGCGATCCCGAGCTGCGCTATACGCCGCAGGGGTCGGCGGTCTGCGAGTTCGCGCTGGCGCTGAACTACGTCTACACGAACAAGCAGACGGGCCAGAAGGTCGAGGAGGTCTCCTTCATCGACATCGTCGCGTGGGGGAAGACCGGCGAGATCTGCGCGGAGTACCTGAAGAAGGGCCGCCAGGTGATGATCGAGGGCCGGCTCAAGCAGGACCGCTGGGAGTCGCAGGACGGCAAGAAGATGAGCAAGGTCCGCGTGACGGCGGAGAACGTGCAGTTCGTCGGCAGCCGCCCCGCGGGCGAGGGCGGGAGCCCGGGCGGAGGCGGCGGCCCCAAGGGCCCCGCGCCGGCCGGCGGAAGCCCCGACGAGGCCCCGCCCCCCGGAGCCGAAGAGGATATTCCGTTCTAGAAATCCATCCGTAACTAGAGGAGATCGAGATGCCCAGGATCGAACGGGACCGCGGACGCGGCGACGACCGCGACGACCGCCGCAAGAAGTACACCAAGTTCCGCAAGGACAACCGGTGCCGCTTCTGCCGCGACAAGACCAAGGTCGTCGACTACAAGGAACTGCAGGTGCTTTTCAAGCTCTGCACCGGCCAGGGGAAGCTCTACTCGCGGAAGCGCTCCGGCAACTGCGCGTTCCATCAGCGCAGCGCCCAGCTCGCCGTGAAGCGGGCCCGCTATATGGCCATGCTGCCGTACGTCGGCATGGGCAACCTGTAACCGGGTTGCGGGCTTCAGGCCGGATAGGAATGTGAGGACGCTATGAAAATCTTGCTTTGGCAGGACGTGGACAAGCTCGGCAAGCGCGGCGAGACCGTGGACGTGCGCGAGGGCTTCGCGCGCAACTACCTCTTCCCGCGCAAGCTCGCCAGCATCCCCACGCCCTCGATGCACAAGGAGTTCGAGCTGGCCAAGCGCCGCGTGGTGAAGCAGGAGGCCGCCCTCATCACCGACGCCAAGGCCGTCGCCGAGAAGCTCGCCGGCGTCACCTCGGTCTCCATCGAGGTCAACACCAACGACGAGGGGCTGCTCTACGGCGCCGTCTCCCCGAGCATGGTCGCCGACGCCCTCAAGGACCAGGGCCTCAAGGTCGAGGCGAAGGCCATCGAGATCAGCGAGCCGATCAAGAAGGTGGGCACCTACGAGGTCCTCGTCAACCTGCACCGCGAGGTCAAGCCGACCCTCAAGGTCTGGGTCCTCTCGACCAAGGCGGTCAAGACCGACGACAAGAAGGAAACCCCGAAGAGCTAGTCGCGACGCGAATCCCCTCCGGGGGGCCAAGGGGGCCGTCCCTCCCGGGATTTGCAATTCGTGATTCGTGTTTCGGGGCCGGGGTACACTTCCGGGGGAGGGGAATCCATGACGTCCGCCGCGCGCAACCCCGTGTCGCCGGCCGAGGTGCTCGGAGCCCACCTGCTCCCGCACAGCCGCGAAAGCGAAATGGCGCTCCTCGGCGCCATGATCTTCGACAACAACGTCATCGGCGACGTCCTCGAGGTCGTCAACGCGCGCGACATGTTCGCGTTCTCCGCGCACCAGATCGTCTTCGAGGCCGTCCTCCGTCTCCACCTCGAGCGCAAGCCGATCGACCTCGTCGTCCTGCGCGACGATCTGGCCAAGGAGCGGCGGCTCGAGTCCGTGGGCGGGGCCGACTACCTGATGGCCCTCGTCGAGGGCGTGCCGAACGCCGCCCACGCCGTCGAGTACGCCCGCGTCATCCAGGAGAAGTTCGTCCTGCGCAACATCATCGAGACCTGCCAGAAGATCGTGCACACCGCCACGCAGGTCACGGAGAACGTCGACCAGGTCCGCGACGAGGCCGAGAAGGCGCTCTTCCAGGCCCTCGCGAAGGGCGAGAAGGCGAGCATCCGGACGATGACGGACATCCTGCACGAGACCTTCGCGCAGATCCAGGACATCCACGACCGCAAGAGCCGGCTGCTGGGGCTGTCCACCGGCTTCTACGAGGTCGACGACCTGCTGTCGGGGCTGCAGCCCGGGCAGCTCTACGTCGTGGCCGGCCGCCCGTCGATGGGCAAGACGAGCTTCGCGCTCAACATCCTCGAGAACGTGGCGCTGCGCGAGCAGAAGCCGGTGCTCCTGTTCTCCCTCGAAATGGCGTCGCAGCAGATCGCCCAGGGCATGCTGTGCTCGCACGCGCGCGTCGACTCGAGCCTGCTCCGCTCGGGCCGCGTGTCGGAAGAGGAGTTCCAGAAGCTCGTCATGGCGGCCGGCGCGTTCCACGAGGCCAAGATTTTCATCGACGACTCGGCCGACCTCTCGGCCCTCGAGCTGCGCACCCGGGCCCGCCGCATGAAGGCGCGCGAGAACATCCAGCTCGTCGTCGTCGACTACCTCCAGAAGATGCACGCGAAGTCGGGAAACAAGGCCCCCGAGTCGCGTCAGCTCGAAATCTCCATGATCTCGTCGAACCTGAAGTCGCTCGCCAAGGAGCTCAACGTCCCGGTCATCGCCCTCGCCCAGCTCAACCGCGCCGCGGAGGGCCGCGAGGACCGGAAGCCCATGCTCTCCGACCTCCGCGAGTCGGGCGCCATCGAGCAGGACGCCGACGCCGTCATGTGCCTCTACCGCGAGGAGTACTACAAGCCCGATACCGAGAAGAAGGGCGTGGCCGAGGTGCTGCTGCTGAAGAACCGCACGGGGCCCGTCGGCAACGTCGACATGGCCTTCCTCAAGCAGTACACCCGTTTCGAGAACCTGGCCGCGTCGCGGCCGCAGTAGGAGTCATGAGACAGCTGGCCCTGGTCCTGTCCCTCCTCGCGACGGTCGGCTGCTGGGTGGCCGACCTGCTGCTGCTCAGCGTGCCCGCCTTCCGGAACGGCTGGTGGACGCTGACCTTCTTCGCCTTCCCGCTGGCGCTCCTCGTGCTCGCCTGGGGCGGCAAGGAGCCGAAGAAGGGGCTCCAGATCGGCGCGTGGATCTTTTTCATCGCCGGGCTGGGCGGCTGGATCGCCCTCCGCACGCTGCAGAAGGTCGACGGGACCCCGGCGGTCGCCGTCGGCGACTACGCGCCCGACTTCATGCTGAAGGACCAGGACAACAAGGACGTTCGCCTCAGCGACCTCGTCGGCGACGGCCGCGTGGTCGTGATCTTCTTCCGCGGGAAGTACTGCCTCATCTGCCGCGCGGCGCTTCGCGGCCTGCTGCCCAAGCTCAAGGACTTCACGAGCTCGCGGGTCGCGGTCATCGCCGTCGGCCCCATGACGCCGGAGGAGGCGAAGGGCTTCAATCTGCCGTTCCCCGTGCTGTCGGACCCCGGCCTCGAGACGACGAAGAAGTACGGCCTGCTCCACGAGAAGGGCCTGATGAACCAGGACGTCCCGCGGCCGGCGACGCTCCTGATCGACAAGGACCGGAAGATCGCCTGGATGCGCGCGGAGACCAGCCTGCGCATCCGACCGGACCCCGAGGAAATTTTCGAGCAGCTGAAGAAGTAGCGCGTCTCCCCCCTTCCATGAACGACCTCGTCGACATCGGGATCAACCTCGCCCACAAGAGCTTCGGGTCCGACCGCGACGCCGTGGTCGCGCGCGCCCGCGAGGCCGGGGTCCGCCGCATGGGGATCACCGGGACGAGCGTGGCGTCGACGCGCGCGGCGATCGACCTGGCCCGCCGCCACCCCGGCGTGATGTTCGCCACCGCAGGGATCCATCCGCACGACGCGGCCACGGCGACGCCCGGGGCGCTGAACGAGCTGGCCGAGCTCGCCCGCGCCCCGGAGGTGAAGTCGATGGGGGAGTGCGGCCTGGACTTCGACCGCGACTTCTCGCCGCGGCCGGCCCAGGAGTCGGCGTTCGAGGCGCAGCTCGAGATCGCGGCCGCGAACCGGCTGCCGGTGTTCCTTCACGAGCGGGCGGCGCACGAACGGTTCCTCGCGATCCTCTCGCGCTTCCGTCCGAAGCTCAGCCGCGCGGTCGTCCACTGCTTCACCGGCACGGCGGGGGAACTCGACGCCTACCTCGCCCTCGACCTCCATATCGGGATCACCGGCTGGATCTGCGACGACCGCCGCGGCGCGGGGCTGCGTCCGCTGATGCCGCGGATCCCTGCCGACCGGCTGATGATCGAGACGGACGGGCCCTTCCTGCTGCCGCCCGCGGCGAAGGCGAAGGGGCGCCGCAACGAGCCGGCGTTCCTGACCTTCGTGCTGGAGGAGGTCGCGCGCTCCGCCGGCCGCCCCGCCTCGCAGGTCGCCGCCGAGACGACACGGACCGCCGAGCAGTTCTTCTCCCTCTGATCGCCCTCTTCGTCGCCAGGCTCCTCGGAGGTCTTATGCCTGATGCCTTCCTAGGGGGGCCACGGCTTCTCGCACTTCACGAAGCGGCGGGTCGTCTCTTCCGCGAGGTCCGGGGGCGACGACACGATCACCGTGGCCAGGGTCCCGGCGGGCAGGAACTCGAAGACCCACTCCAGGGTCCGCGTCTCGTACCAGAGCGTCAGCGTGACCTCGTCGTCGTCGGGGTCGCTGTATTCGTGCCAGGGCTCCCCGAGCAACCGGACGATGTCCTCCCTCCGCGTCGTGCCGGAGAGGGCGACCGGTTTCCCGTCGAGCAGGAAGACTCCGGGAAACGGCGCCGTCTCCGGCTCGTAGTCCTTCCGGGCCACCGTGACCGAGTAGGTTTCGAGGATGTCCTTGTCCGAGTACGCGTCGAGGCCGAGCTCGTTCCAGGCATAATAGCCGCGCTTGGCCGGATGGCGATTGCTGGGCGGGCCGAGCCGGGACAGCGACGCGGGACGCGACCCGAGCCGGACGCCGCAGAGTCCGGCCTGCTTCAGGTCGACCTCCAGCTTCAGCGCGGTCTCGCGCACCCACTTCTTCGCCGGATCGCCCAGGAAATCGAAGAGTCCCATGTCATCCTCCCCTCGCGGTGCGCCAGGAAGTGTAGACGATCCGCTTCCCGGGGTCGAGGGAGCCGGTGGGGTCGACCGGTCCGGCGACCGCGCCGAGACCATGTCCCCCGGCGGATGAACTCTTCGCCTGCCGGAGTGATACCCTGGGACGGATGCGAGGAATCCCGCTCCTCGTCCTGGCCTCCTCCCATTTTGTCCTGCAGTGCCCCTGTTTCTCCTCCGGAAATCGTTCCGGCGGTGATGGACAGGTGCCCGCTGACGCTGACGTGCCATACCCAGACCTTGGAGCGGCCGGAGGCCCTCGACTCGGCGAAGGATGCACCGGGCGTGAAGGCCTGGGTTTCGCGCCTGAGGACGTGCACGATCGCGGATGTCGACGTCCTCGAGGCCCGGATCCGGGGTCCTCAGCCCGTCTCTCCGAAATAGGAGCGTCCCGCGGGAAATCTTTGCACGCCCCGGCGATCTCCGCTAATCTCGCGGGGATGCCGCGGTCCTTCGTCGCCGAGAAAGCCAAGCATTTCAGCGAGAGCGTCATCCGCGAGATGACCCGGCTGGCCGCGAAGCACGGCGCCATCAACCTCTCCCAGGGCTACCCCGACTTCCCGGCGCCCGAGGCCATCAAGGAGGCCGCGCGGCAGGCGATCACCGCGGACATCAACCAGTACGCGATCACCTGGGGCGCCAAGCCGCTGCGCGACGCCCTTTGCCGCAAATACGCGAAGTACAACGGCATCCAGGCCGACCCCGAGAAGAACGTCACCGTCACCTGCGGAGCGACCGAGGCGATGATGGCGACGATGTGCGCCATCATCAACCCGCGCGACGAGGTGGTCATCTTCGAGCCGTTCTACGAGAACTACGGGCCGGACGTGCTGCTGTCCGGCGCGACGCCGCGCTTCGTCAAGCTGCGCGAGCCCGACTGGAGCTTCGACGAAAAGGAGCTCGCGAAGGTCTTCAACCAGCGGACGAAGGCGATCGTCATCAACACGCCGAACAACCCGACCGGCAAGGTCTTCACCCGCGCCGAGCTGGAATACATCGCGAAGCTCTGCCGCAAGTGGAACACGCTGGCGATCACCGACGAGGTCTACGAGCACATCCTCTACGAGGGCGGGCACGTGTCGATGGCGTCGCTCGACGGCATGGCCGAGCGGACGATCACGACGTCGTCGCTGTCGAAGACCTTCTGCATCACGGGCTGGCGCCTGGGCTACGCGATCGCGCCGGAGAAGATCGCGCCGGCGATCCGGAAGATGCACGACTTCATGACCGTCGGCGCGCCGCACCCGCTGCAGGTCGCCGCGGCGAAGCTCATGGACCAGCCGGACGGTCTCTTCGAGTGCCTGGCTCAGGAATACCGCGAGCGGCGCGAGCTCTTCTATCCCGTGCTCGTGGAGACGGGCTTCAAGCCGATCGCGAAGCCCGCCGGCGCGTACTACGTCATGTGCGACATCTCCGGGTTCGGGTTCAAGACCGACACCGAGTTCGCGCTCTGGCTGACCGAGAAGGGCGGGGTCGCGACCGTTCCGGGCAGTTCGTTCTACCGCGATCCGAAGCGCGGCTACGACAAGGTCCGCTTCGCCTTCTGCAAGAAGCTCGACACGCTCCGCGCCGCCGCGGAGA
>DASQOM010000243.1:0-17345 GCA_035644495.1 Planctomycetota bacterium
AGCGAGACCGGCAAGTTCAAAGCCGGACTCGAGGACGTCGTCGCCGGCACCTCCTCGATCTGTCTCGTCGACGGCGTCGAAGGCCGCCTGCTCTACCGCGGCTACGACATCCAGGACCTCGCGGAGAACTCCACGTTCGCCGAAGTCGCATTCCTGCTCTGGTACGAGCATCTCCCCCTGAAGAAGGAGTACGAGGCCTACCTCAAGGTCTGCAAGGAGGCGACCGAACTCCCCTACCAGGTCAACATGCTCCTCCGGCTCTTCCCCCGCACCGCGACCCCGATGGAGGTGCTCCGCACCGCGATCTCCTCGCTCGGCCACTACGACCCCGACAGCGGCAATACGACGCACGACGCCGTCCTGCGCAAGGCGATCCGCCTCACGAACCGCATCGGCTCGATCGTCACCGCGCACGAGCGCCTGCGCAACGGCAACGAGCCCATCCTCCCCGTCCCCGGGAAGTCCGTCGCCTACAACTTCCTCTACACGCTGTTCGGGAAGGAGCCCGAGGCCCTGTTCGAGAAGATCTTCGACGTCTGCCTCATCCTCCATGCGGACCACGAGTGGAACGCGTCGACGTTCGCCGCGCGCGTCACCGCCGCGACGATGTCGGACATGTACTCCTCGGTCACGTCGGCCGTCGGCGCCCTGAAGGGGCCCCTGCACGGCGGCGCGAACGAGGCCGTCATGAAGATGCTGCTCGACATCGGCGAGCCCTCGAAGGCGGAGGCCTGGGTCACGAACGCGCTCAGAAACAAGGTCAAGATCTCGGGCTTCGGGCACCGGGTCTACAAGACCGAGGACCCGCGCGCGATGGTGCTCCGCAAGTACGCCGAGCAGCTCGGCAAGCACACGGGGCAGACCAAGTGGTACGAGATCTCCCGCATCGTCGAGAACGTCATGTTCGATCACATGCAGAAGGAGGGGAAGAAGATCTACCCCAACGTGGACTTCTACTCCGCCTCCGTGTATCACTGCATGAACATCCCGATGGAACTGTTCACGCCGATCTTCGCCATGAGCCGCATCACGGGATGGACGGCGCACATCATGGAGCAGTGGGCGAACAACCGTCTCATCCGCCCGCGCGCGGAGTATACGGGCCCCCTGCGCCTGTCGTACCAGCCGATCGAAAAACGTTGACGGCCGTGTAGGTCCGCACGCCGCGGACGGATGCCGCTGCTCGGAGTCTAACGGGAATGTTCATCCCGATCGGGGACGAGAATCCCACCGAACGCACGCCGTTCGTCAACTACGCGATCATCGTCCTCAACGTCGCCGCGTTCCTCGTCTTCGGACTGGGGGACCCCCGAGACCCCGCGCTCATCCGATGGGAGATGGTCCCCGCCGACCTCCAGTGGCCTACGCTGTTCACGAACCTGTTCCTCCACGCCGGATGGATGCACCTGATCGGCAACATGGTCTTCCTCTGGATCTTCGGCGACAATGTCGAGGACCGGCTGGGCCATATCGGATACGTCGTGTTCTACTTCGTCTGCGGCCTGGCCGCCGACGGCGCGCACATCGCGACCAATCCGAATTCCCTGATCCCGACGCTCGGCGCGTCCGGGGCGATCTCCGGCGTGATGGGCGCCTATGTCCTGTTCTATCCCCGGGCCGTGGTGAAGACCTTCGTCTGGCTGGGCATCTGGTACGCGGATGTCGTGCGGACGCCAGCGTACCTCTGGATCGGCCTGTGGTTCGTGCTCCAGCTCCTCCAGAATCTCCTCAGCCGCGGCGCAGGGGGCATTGCTTACTTCGCCCATATCGGCGGCTTCGTCGCGGGAATCGCGATCGCCGGCATCATCAAGGCCGCCAACCGTCGCGGCCGGGAGCCGGGTCCCGAGGGCAGCCTGCCCGAAGCCCGGGGCGAAGGCCCGCGCCGCCCCTTCGCCCCGATCCCCGATGACCCGGGCATCGAGTGGCTCGACGAACCCGCCGACTCTTATTCCCTCCTGTCGCTGAACGAGGATCCTTCCAACGTCGCCCAGATCTCCGAGGTGGTCAGCGCGCTCGGCGGCGAGCCGTCGCACGAGGTCGCCCGCCGCCTCCAGACCACGCGGGGCATGATCGCCCGCAAGATCCCCCGCGATGCCGCCGCGATGATCCAGCGCGAGCTGCAGTCACGCGGGATCCCGTCCGCGCTCATCCTCCACAACCGCGCGAACCTTCCGCCCAAGCCGGCCATCGTGGACGGCGCCAGCTGGGACGACCGCTCGATCCGCTTCCGGTCGGGTGAGCAGATCGCCAAGATGCCCTGGGCGTCCCCCTTCCTCTGGGTGGCCGCACGCATCGAGGGCCGCGCGTTCGTCGACGCCTTCATCAACCGCCGCGCCGCCTACCGCCTCTACGATTCCCGCGCGGTCCAGCTCACGGAAATCGACCCCTCCGGCCGCAGCGAAGTCGACGCCGGATTCGCCGGATTCGCCCGCGCGATCCGCACGTATGCCCCGGACTCCCCCGCCAACGAGGGCGTCGCCATCGCCGCCGGCCAGGAGGTCTGGGGCCGTCTGGATTTCCCCGTCGAATCGGACTACGATGACTATGTCTTCTGGCTGTACAACCTGATCCTCGCCCGGGGCGTCCGCGCTTGAGGGAATGACTTGAGACGCGCCGCGATCGTCACGGTCCGCTGCCTGATCGTCCTTCTCCTCCTCGCGGCCGCCCGCGACGTCCCCCTGCCCCGCCGGTCCGGCGACCGCGTCCGCATCCACCTGGTCGACCGCTCGGGCTCCGTCTCCGTCCGCGGGCCCGCCGTCTCGCTGCGCCCGGCCAACATCGACGCAGTCATCGCCTACGACCGTCAGACCCGCGCCTCCGGCGATCTCGTCACCTGGGCCTCCTTCGGAAAGACGCTCGCCTGGGAATCCGACCAGGTCGATCCTTCAGGATCCGACGTGTCGCTCGCCCTCACCGCAGCGCTCGCGCGGAATCCCACCGAGATCATCCTGTACAGCGACGGCCGATGGGACCCCGGCAATGCGGCCTTCCTCTTCCGCGATCGCGAGGTCCCCATCCATGTCTGTCCCTTGGGCCCCACCTCCGTGCGCGACGTCCGCTTCCGACGCGTCCAGGCCCCCGCCTCCGTCCGCCCCGGCGATTCGTACGTCCTCTCCTTCACGCTCGAATCGACCTATGATGTGGACTGCAGCCTTCGTGTCGACCAGGAGACCCGCCCCTTGCGTCTGGTTGCGGGCGTCAGCACGATGGTCCCGATCACCCGGACGGCGCCCGGCGTCTTCCACGCGTCCATCGACGTCGACGACGACTGCCCCGAGAACAATAAGGTCGACGGCCAGGTCTTCGCCCTCACCGACCAGCCGCGAATCCTGGCCCTCTCCAAGGGATTGTCCCTGCCCGGAGTCGATCTCGACGTCGCTCAAAGTCTCCCGAACCTGGGCGCTTATGACGCCATCGTCCTCGACAATATCGCGCTTCCCGCCGAGCAGCAGCAGACGCTCGCGACCTGGGTCAAAGGCGGCCGCGGCCTCGTCCTTCTGGGCGGGCCGCTGAGCTACGCCAGGGGCGACTGGCCGCACAGACCGGTCGAGACCCTGTCCCCGCTGACCCTCCGTCCCGATCTGAAGGTCGCCGCGGTCTTCGGCCTCGACTCCTCGGGCAGCATGAAAAAGGATTTCGACCTGGCGACCCAGACGCTCCTGGACGCCCGGGACCGGTATTTCGACGCGGACGACGACATCGTCGCGATGACGTTCGCGGACGAGGCCCGCACCATGGACTTCGACGCCCTGCGCAAGGTGACGCCGACCGGCGGCACTCGCATCGCCCGCGCGATCGTCGAGGGCATCCGGCACCTTCGCACGCGCCAGGCCGGGCGGAAGGTGATCGTGCTCGTGACCGACGGCGAAAGCGCCGCGGAGGAGACCCCCGAGATGCTCCAGGCGGCCATCGCGGGGCTGGACGACATCGCCTTGATCGTTCTCACAACCCGTAAGGACGTGCCCGGCGCGCGCAACCTCCATATGGATTGGAACGAACTCGATCGGGCGCTTCGAAACATCACGAACGACATCAACGATCTTGCCCGCGAGGCTCCCGGCATCCTCGAGGTCCGCAAGCATCCGGTGACCGCGGGAATTTCGCCCGTCGTCGTCCGGTCGATCAACCGGACGACCGCGAAATCGGACTCCCAGGTGCTCGCCACCGTGGGACAGCCCCCCAAGCAGGATCCCGTGCTCGCGATCCGCTCTTATGGCGAAGGCCGCGTCGCCGCCTTCACGACGGAAGCGGAACCCGGGATCGTTCCCTTGATCCGGCAGGCGCTCGACTACGTCGTCGGCGACCGCGACGCCGGGCTCTCCCTCTCGATCGACCCGCCCCGGGTGATCGCGCAGGGCGTCTATAAGGATCCCGAGTTCGTCACCGACGGAGTGCCCGTGGTCATGAAACAGGTTGCTTCCAACCGCTGGGAGGGGCGGCTTCCCGAGGGGCTGACGGGAAGCGTCGTCGTCGGCAAGGGCCGGGCGCGGGCGACGGCGACCATCGCGTGTCCTCCGGAGTATGAGGCGCTCGGCGTCGACCGCGATGTGTTGGACCGCCTGGCGCGCGACACCGGAGGTCGCCTGCTCCGGTCCACCTCCGAACTGGAGACCCTGCCCCGTCCCGAACGGACCGCGCCCCGCAGCGGCCGAACCGTCTTCCTCTTGGCGGCGATGGCGCTCGTCTTCGTGGAACTCGGCGTCTCCATCTACTGGAAGGTATAATTCCCATGCGATGACGCTGAAGCGCAAGCTCCTGATCCTCGCCGCCGTGCTCACCGTGCTCCTGGTCCTCCTGTCCATCGCCTTGATCTCCTCGCCCATGATGGACTGGTATCAAAGGCAGATCGACCGCAATCCCCAGACGGACTTCTCGCGCGACCTGCAGATGCTGACGGCCGACGTCTGCTTCACGACCTGGCGTCCCGAGCTGGCCGCGCCGAAGTACCGCTTCTACTATGAGCGCTACAAGACGGACCTTCGCCGCGCCCACGCCCTCTTCTGTTATGCCCTCTCGCTCGAGGAGGCGGGGAGGACGTCCGACGCCATCGACATCTACAGCAAATACCTCGCGGAGTATCCCGACCACGAGGAAAAGGGAGAGGCGGAAGTCGGCATCAACCGCATCATGAGTAGTCGACATTGACGCAGCCCCGGTGTATGCTGCCCGCCGAACCGACATGCCGGTCTTCAAAGCCTACGACCTGAGGGGACGCTACCCCGACGAGATCGACGAATCCTTCGCCGAGCGGCTGGGCGGCGCCGTCGTCCGCTTCCTGAAGGCGACGCGCATCGCCGTCGGCCGCGATGTCCGCCTCTCCGCGCCGGCGATCGCCGCCGCGCTCGCCAAAGGCGCCGGCTGCGAGGTGGTCGACATCGGCCTCTGCACGACGCCGATGCTCTACTATGCCGTCGGCCACCTGGGCCTGGACGGCGGAATCATGGTCACGGCGTCGCACAATCCCCCGCAGGACATCGGCTTCAAAATCTGCCGCGAGCGCGCCTTCCCGCTCAGCGAGAAGACGGGCCTGAAGGAGATCGAGCGGTCGATGGCCGGCAAGCCTTCGGGCATTTCAGCCGTCACGACCCACGACCTGCGCCCCGTCTACCGGACCCATCTACGGGCCCAGATCGGGAAATGCCCGCGCCTCAAGGTCGCCGTCGACACGGCCCACGGCTCCGTGGGCGCGGTCTTCGACGACATGTTCGGCGACCTGCCCCTGGACTACGTCCGCCTCTGCTGGAAGCCCGACGGCAACTTCCCCAGCCACGAACCCAATCCGCTCAAGGACGAGAACATCGTCGACCTCCAGGAGGCGATGCGCACGACAGGGGCCGACCTCGGCGCCGCTTTCGACGGCGACGGGGACCGCTGCATGTTCCTGGGACCGGGCGGCGTCCGGATCGGAAGCGATCTCGTCACGATCCTCCTCGCCCGCTCCGAGCTGCACCGGCATCCCGGCTCGGCGATCGTCTATGACCTGCGCTCCAGCCGCGTCGTGCCCGAGGAGATCCTGAAGGCCGGCGGCCGCCCGATCCGCGAACGCGTCGGCCACTCCTTCATCAAGGAGACGATGAAGAAGAACGACGCGGTCCTGGGCGGCGAGCTCTCGGGCCATTACTACTTCAAGGACCATTACTTCGCCGACTCCGGGATGATGGCATTCGCCAAGGTCCTCGACCTGCTGGGCCGCGACGGCCGCCCGATCGACGAGCTGCTCGCCCCCCTCCGCCGCACCTCGGCGACCGGCGAGATCAACTTCAAGGTCGCGGACAAGGCCGGGCTGATGAAGTCGCTCGCCGAGCGCTACAAGCACGGGCGCCAGGACACCCTCGACGGCATCACGATCCAATTTGACGACCACTGGTTCAACGTGCGCGCGTCGAACACGGAGCCGTATCTCCGCCTGAACCTCGAAGCAGACAACCCGGAAATACTGGAGCGGATGAGAAGCGAGCTCTACGGGATTCTGGGCAAACCCGTCTAAGCATCAGGCATCGGAGGGCCCCTCCCTGCAACGGGCATGGCTCCCTCTTCCCTCCGCCGCTGCGCTTCCGACAGGGTCGTGGGGCTGGGGACCTCGGATGCCCTAATGCCTGATGCTGGATGCTTAATGCCTTCCTTCTTGAGTCTGCCCGACCGGCGCGCTAGACTTTAGTCACGCAGGGGCGCGGTTTACCATCGGGGTAGACGCTGCAGTTCACGTCCTTGTTAGGAGACCACCCTCGTTGTTCCGATTGGCGATGGTCGCCAGTCGCAGATTCCGCTATCACAGGAGGCAACCCGATGTCCAAGAGACGCCAAGGGTTCACCCTGGTCGAGCTGCTGGTCGTGATCGTCATTATCGGCATTCTTGCCGCTCTTCTTCTGCCAGCAATCACCAAGGCGATCCATCGCGCGAGGGTGACCTCGTGCGCAAACAATCTCCGGCAGCTGTGGGTGCTGCAGACCACCTATATGAGCCAGTTCGGCGGCCGCATGAAGGTCATGTCGAGTGCCGAAGGGGTGGCGTTCTGGCAGGCCCTCACCACCACCTCGCCCCCGATTGTTGAGACGAGCGAGATGGAAATCTTCCTTTGTCCGGTGCTCCAGCAGCCCACGGTCGGTGAGATCCAGTACTTCGGACCCGGCAAGTCGGTCGCCCGGCTGTCGGGCGGCGATCCGGTCGGCTGTGACGATCCGGAGAACCACAAGGAAGGGTCGAACACCGGCAGTGATGCTACCGGCAACGTGCTGCGCAAGTCGGGCGACGTGCTCGAACTGACCGGGCAGGAATTCAACAACGTCATGAATCCGACCGGCAACACCCCTGCGCCCAAGAAGTAGTCCACTCGGAGCAATCGAGAGCCCCGGCGGCAACGCCGGGGCTTTCTCTTTTTTGTATGATGCTTCGCGTGAACCGGGCCGCTCCCTACCTCCTGTTCGCCGGCGTCACCGTCGCGGTGTTCTGGAAGTTCCTCCTCTTCGGCCAGACGATGTACGCGATGTCGGCCCTCGAGCAGCAGCTGGGCCTCGCCCCGCAGGAACCCCAGGGCTGGTTCCGATCGGAGTTCCGCCATACCCGCATCTCCGACAACCTCGCCCTGTTGGCCCTCCACCACCGCCTCTACAACGAGGGCCTACACCGAAACACCCTGGCGCTGTGGAACCCGTATCTTTTCTGCGGATTGCCGACCTCCGCGGATCCGATGATCCATCCGTTCTATCCGCCCAACCTGGTCCTGCATCGGTTCCTCGGCCCCGACGCCGCCTATCAGATCTCGTCGATGCTGCACCTCTTCTTCGCCGGCGTCGCCATGCACCTCCTGCTCCGGGCCCTGGGACGCTCCGACGCCGCCGCGGCCGCCGGCGGGCTGGTCTGGATGCTCGGCGGATACCAGGCGATGTGGTTCTCGACGTCGATCCTCGCGGGCCTCTCCGTCTTCGGGCCCCTGGCCGCGCGCTTCCTGATCCGCGGCGCGGAGACGCGGACACTGGGCGCGGCGCCGATCGCGGGGGCCTTCATGGGGCTGGCCATCCTGGGCAGCCACCCGCAGCACGCCATCCTCTTCTTTCTGTTTCTCCTGGCCTGGTCGCTTTTCGTGCTGAAGCGTGCGGGTCACGACGCCCGATTCTCCCTCTCATTCACGGGACTCTTCGCGATCTTCAGCATCGGCGTCGGCATCGTCGAAGTCCTGGCCCGCCTCGACTCCATCGAGAACGGCTACCGGGACCCGCAGTTCGACCATCTTTCTCTGTATGCAGAGCCGCTGCGGCTGGCGACCTACGCGACCGGGTTGATCCTCGGCAAGGCGTACTTCCCCGGTCCGGGCTGGGAGGCCGAGTTCTCCGTCTATATGGGGCTCGCGGCCGTGTCGCTCGCCGTCGTGGCCGCCTGGCGGCATCGTGGCGAAACCCACATCCTGGCCGTCGCCGTCGCGGCGGTCGGGGCGCTGGCCCTCGCGTTCGTTTACCCGCTTGCGTGGCTGTATCTCAAGATCCCCCTGCTGAGCCTCAGTCCCGCATCCCGCTGTCTCCATGTCGCGGCCTTCGGCATCGCGTTCCTCGCCGCGCAGGGACTGGACGATCTGGCCGCGTCGCCCGGGAAGGCGTGGAAGGGCGTGGCCTGGGTCGCGGTCGCGTTCGTCCTGTTGCTGATCCCGGGCTTCGAGCCGTTCCGCTTCCGCAACGGCGCCGCGCTTGAGACGGCGATCGGCTTCGCGCTCGCCGCCGCGGCGACCGCGGTTGCGCTGCGGTCCCGGCCGGCCGCCCTCGGCCTGCTGTTCGCCGCCATCCTCTTCGAACTGCTCCCCCCGTTCCTGCAGTTCAACCACCACGCCGACTCGAGCCTGATCGCGCAGACGCCGGAGGTCCTCCGCGGCCTGCCCAAGCCGGGCGATCCCACCCGCGTCACCGGCATCCTGGGGACGACGGCGGTTTCGACGAAGTCGCCTCAGTGGGGCAACGATCTCGTCACGGGCAACAATCTCCTAGCCCTGTACCGGCTGGAGAACATCGGCGGCTTCGAGGCCATCCTTCCCTCCGCTTATGTCGATTTCGCCCTGGCCGCGGGCGGCCGCCTCAGCCCGGCCGGTCGGACGATCCAGTTCACGAACTGCGAATCGCCGCTGCTGGATTTCATCGGGCTGGAGACCGTCCTGCTCCCGGCCTCGATGCCGATGCCCTCGCGATTCAGGAAGACCGATCTGGGACCGGTCGCGCGATTCGAGAACGGCGCCGTGCTGGCCCGCGCGCGTCTGGCCTCCAGGATCCGGGCGGTGAAGACTCCGGAGGAGGCGCTCGCGCTGCTCCGCGAGCCGCAGCGCGATCTCAAGTGGGAGACGATCATCGAGACCGACCGCGCCCTGCCCGTGGTCTATAAGGGGGAGATCGTCTGGACGTCCCGGGCGAGCGACCGGTCGGAGCTGCAGGTGATCACCGATGCGCCCGCGGTCCTGGTCGTTGCCGACACCGACTATCCCGGCTGGGAGGCGACGGTCGACGGGACGCCGACGCCCATCCTGCGGGCAAACCTCGCCTTCCGTGCCGTCGAACTTCCGGGGGGTACCCACCGCGTCGAGTTCCGTTTTCGACCCGCCTTCGCCCGGTTCGGCCTGCCTGCTTCTCTTTTCTTCCTGGTGCTCGCGCCGCTCGCCGCGTGGCGCTGGAGGAAGCCGTGAGACGGGCCGCGCCTTATCTGCTCTACGGCGCGGTGACGCTGGTCTGTTTCTGGAAGTTCCTGTTCTTCGGCTGGACGCTCTACGACGTTCGCACGCTCGAGGGGCATCTGGGCGTCCCGGCGCCCGAGAAGACGGGCTGGTTCGAGTGGCACCGCCCGCCCTCCGACCGGGGTGACACGGTGCTCTCCCTGCCGATGCTGCACCGCCTGTACGGGGAAGGCCTGCAGCACGGCGAGTTGCGCCTCTGGAATCCGTATCTCTTCTGCGGTTATCCGATCTACAACAACCTGCTGCTGCATCCGTTCTACCCGCCAAATCTGATCCTCCACGCGCTGCTGCCCCCGAGGATCGCCTACGACCTCAACCTCCTGATCCACTTCTTCTTTTCCGGCGCGGCGATGTATGGGCTGCTGCGCGGGACGGGCCGGAGCGGCGCGGCGGCGACCATCGGCGGCCTGCTGTGGATGCTGATCGGCTACAACACGTTCTGGTTCTCGACGGGGACCTTCATGGGCGCGAGCGTGTTCGCGCCGCTCGCCTTATGGGGCCTGCGCCTCGGTCTGGAACGACGCGACTTCCGGCCCCTCGCCCTGGGCGGCCTCGCGATGGGCCTCGTCATCCTGGGCAGCCACGGCCAGCACGCGCTCCATATCCTGATCTTCCTCTCCATCTGGATGCTGGTGACGCTGATCGCCGACCGCGAGGCGCGGGTCTTCACCGCCAAAGGCGGCGCGCTGTTCCTCGCATCGGCCCTCGGGGTGGGGATGGCCGCGATCCTGACCCAGCTCGACTCGGTGACGAACGGCTTCCGCGTGCCCGGCGACGATCTCGAGCTGCATTATCGGGATCCGTGGATGCTGCCGACCTACGTCGCGAACCTCGCGCTCGGGAAGATCTGCTACGCCCCCGACGGCCTCCTGCGCTCCGAGTTCACCCTCTACGCGGGCGTTGCCGGCGCCGGCCTGGCCGTCGTCGGAGCGGTCCTCGGCCGCCGGGACCGCTGGACGCGCTATCTCTCGATCTTCGCGATCGTGGCGCTGCTGGTCGCCTTCTTCAAGCCGCTGGCGCAGGCCGCGCTCCATATCCCCTTCCTGAACCTGAGCATGCCCGCGCGCTGGGTCTATGTCTTCGGCTTCTGCCTGACGATGCTGGCGGCGGGCGGCGTCGAAGCGCTCCTCCGGGAACCGGTCCTGGGCTTCCGCATCGCGGGGGTCTGGGGCGGCCTCTGCCTGTTCTTCGTCCTGTTCTATTCGACCCAGGGTGCTCTGGTCGAGACCCTGCTGGGGATCGCCCTGGCGGCTGCGGCGCTGATCGCGCTTCCCCGCTCCCCCCGCGCCGCCTTCGCCCTCGGTCTCGCCGCCCTCGCCTTCGACCTCATCCCGAACTTCGTCTGCTTCAACGCCCACGCCGATCCGAGGGTTCTGGATCAGAAGTGGCCGGCGATCGAGGCGATCCGCGAGCGCGAGAAAGAGCCGTGGAGGGCTACGGGCAGCCTCCGCAATCCCGACGCGACCGAAGCCCCGATGAATCCGTGGACCATGGCCATCGGTTCCAATATCCTTGCCCTTTACGGCGTCGAGGCGGTGATGGGATACGAGTCCATCGCCCCGCTGTCGACCGTGATCTACTGCTCCCGGATCGGCGGCGCGAGATCGATCCTCGGCAGCGGACGCGTCCTGCTCCTCGAAACCCCCGAAGATCATCTGACCCGGCTCGCGAATCTGCGCTATCTGCTCGTCCCCTTCGAACGCTGGGGATCGGTCGGTCGCAAGGTCGGCGAGTGGGGGCCGCTCCAAGCGTTCACCCTCCGACAGGCGCTGCCCCGGGCCTATCTCGCCGGGTCGGTGAGGATCGGCGACGCCGACGAGGCCGCCAAACTGTTCCGGGGCCCGAACATGTTCGAATCCAGGGCGGTCGTTCTCGAAACGGCGAAACCACCGGTCTCCGGTGCGGGAGGCGGGACCGTGAGCTGGACCCGCCGTGAGACCGATCGAATCGAGCTCGCCGTCCATGCAACGGCGGAGTCGATGCTCGTGATCGGCGACACCGACTATCCCGGTTGGGAGGCGGAGGTCGACGGCGTCGCGACGCCCATCTATCGGGCGAACATCACCTTTCGCGCCGTCGTCGTGCCGCCGGGCGCGCACTCGGTCGTGATGCGCTTCCGACCCGCGTCCGCCCGCGACGGCCTGATCCTGTCCGGATTGTCGACGCTGGCGATCCTGGGGTTCACCTTCCGGCGCAAAGCGGTATAATGCAGGCATGAGGCATCGCGAGGCGGGCATCACCCTCGTCGAGATCGTCGCGGCGGTCACCATCATCGGCATCCTCTCGGCGCTGCTCATCCCGCTCAGCATCAAGGCGGGCCGCTACGAGAACCTGAAGCTCTGCCAGGACAACCTGCGGACCCTCTATGCGGCGCAGGCGAAGGCTCCACCCACTCCGACCCAGGAGTACGGTCGCGCGTACTGGGTGCGGCTGACTCAGATGCAGCCGCCCCTGCTGAGTCCGGATCGGCTGCGCTGTCCGTTCGTGGACGGCGCGGACGCGCCGTTCTGCCAGTACTTCGGCCCCGCGGGCGACATCGTCAAGTACGACGCCAAGGACCCGATCGGCTGCGACATGGAGCTGAGCCACAGCGACGACGGCCGCCAGGGCGGCAGCGTCGTGCTGAAGAACGGCGACGTGGTCACGGACCACACGGGAGCGTGGGGCTCCGCGCAGCACGGGGGCAGGTGCCGGCCCTAGGCCGGCGGCCCGGTTCTTTCGTTTTTCGGGGTTGACGCGCCACCGGATGCAGTGCGGTCCAGAGGCGTCCCCCATGACATAGAAGGCTCTTTGACAATGCGGAAGGAGGACAGCATGGTCGCATTGTCTTCGCAGAAGCGCAGGAACGGCTTCACCCTGGTCGAGTTGCTGGTCGTGATCGTGATCATCGGCATCTTATCTAGTCTCCTACTACCCGCGATCACCCACGCGATCTTCCGGGCGAAAGTCGCCACCTGCCAGCACAACCAGCAGGAGTTGTACAAGCTCGGCCTGGTGTACTCCAGCTCCCACAAGGCCCAGTGGCCCCCCGGCAAAGGGGGCGATCTCTGGGTGTCTCTGCGGCGCATGGTTCCGCCCCTGATCGAGCCGGACCATGCCTCGATCCTCACCTGTGCGGTTCTCGGTGAGGAGTGCGGGCCCGACGAGACTCATTTCCGGGGTCCCGAGGTGCCGCTGAGCAAGCTGGGGGCCGCCGATCCCCTGGGCGCCGACAAGGTCGGCAACCACGGGGAGCAGTACGGCGGCAACGTGCTCCTGAAAGACGGCAGCGTCTCGGAGTACGAACTCCTCCATCCGAAGTGGGTGGAGTGCGACACCAAGCTGGTCCCGTAGTCCTCCCGCCCGGTCCAGGGTTTGAGTCCCTGGGCCGGGCCCTTCCGCATCAGGAGAACGTCCATGGCCTACAAGGGTCTTGCCCTTCGTGACATCCTGGTGACGATCGTCGGCGGCGGCCTGGTCTCCCTGCTCCTGCTTCCCGTCTGTGCGGCGGAGGAATCGATGCTGCGAGAAGGGCCGCCTGCGCGAACAATCTCCGACAGCTTCAGGCGGTCGGGGCTACGTATGCCTCCAAGAATCCGGGAACGTGGCTCGAAACCACGGGCAGCGCCCTTTGGACCGGATTCACGAAAGGCGCTGCTCCTCTCGTCAGCACGGATGAGCTTGAAGTGCTGCTTTGCCCGGTCAAGGACGGACCGCCGAAGCTGGGGGGGACGGATTATCTGGGACCCCGGCAACCCTTCTCCGCGCTGAAGCCCGGAGACGCCCTGGCCGCCGACCAGAGGGGGAATCCTGGCGAAGGAGATCGCGGCAACGTGCTTCTGAAGGATGGCAGCGTCCACGAGTACGAATACTCCCACCTCCTCTGGAAGTCCCTGACCGAATAGCGCCGCTTTTTTCATCCCTTGATGGGATCGACCCGTGCTGCTATTCTGAGCGCCCCAATGCTCAAGCGCATGTGCACGGCGAAGATCGCCAACGCGACCATCACCAAGGCCGAGCTCCACTACGAGGGCAGCTGCGGCATCGACGCCTCCGTCCTCGAGGCCTCGGGCATCCTGCCCTACGAGATGGTCCTCATCGCCAACGTCAGCAACGGCCGCCGCTTCGAGACCTATACCATCCCCGAGCCCCAGGGCAGCGGCGCCTTCTGCCTCTACGGCGGCGCCGCCCATATGGGGGCCCCCGGGGACGAGATCATCATCATGGCCTACGGCTATCTCAACGAGGCCGAGCTCGCCCAATTCAAGGCGCCCAAAGTCGTCCGGCTCGGCGCCAAGAACGCCCTGAAGTAGCCCGTCCTGCATAAAGGGACATGAAGACGCAAGCTCTGCTTCCGCTGGTCCTGGCCTTTGCCGCCTGCTCGTCGCCGTCGACCGGCAACCCACCCCCCGCGGGCGGCGAGATCGAGGTTTCCGCCGAGATCGAGAACCAGACCCTCGCCCCTCGCGAGGGCGACCTGGTCGCGATCACCTTCCGCGTCAGCAACAACACCGCCAAGACGGTGATCCTCCGCGACTTGACCCAGCCCATCGACCTGATGCTCAGCGGCTCCTCGGGCGCCGTCGCGAGCTGGCAGTACGCCCAATCCGGTCTGCTGACCTACCTGCCCGATCGCGAGGAATGGGTCTACGACAAGAGCAAGCGCGCCGATGCGCGCCGGCCCGTCTTCAACTCCGGCCTGCTCGTCCCCAGGGAATCCCTGGTGCTCCGCGCCCGCCTCCGCCTCCTCGAGATGCCCATGGACTTCCAGTTCACCTACTTCGAGCTTACCCAGGACGAAATCCGCCGGAAGGTCTACTTCGAGAAGCGCGAGGAGAAGCTCCTGCGCTACCGGCTGCTGATCGGCCGCGACCTGGAGGACGCCCTGACGCCGTCGGTCCGCACCGAGGTCGGCGGCCACCGCTTCGTCGTCTTCCCGCACGCGGAGCCGATCGCCTCCAACGCCCTGCTGAAGACCTTCCGCTTCCAGATGCCGCTCAAACAGCGCCGCTTCACCCTCGACCAGGCCGCGGCGCTCGCGGGCGTCCCCAAGCCGCGCATCGGCGACTATACGTACTCCAACGTGTTCGACGGCTGGGTGATCTCGAGGAAGCCGGGCTACGTCCTCGTCACGCCGGCCGGCGTCGCCGAACTCCCGGAGCTGAAGAATGTCGAACGGACCTTCTTCCTCCTCGACACGGCCGGCAACGGGAAGGTCGAGATCGAACTGCGGTCCCATTCCGCCGCGACCGCGCTCAGCGAACTCCGTTATCCGCTGGTCAAGCAGGAGAAGGACGTCCCGTTGACGAAGGACGTGAAGGAGAAGAAGATCTTCTACTACCTCTTCCTGACCGCCGACCAGATGCCGAAGCTCTTCGGCGACCTGAAGACCCTGAAGCTCGTCGTGGATGTGGAGTACGGCGAGGGCGGCGGGCGCCTCCAAGTCCTCAACCGCTGAGGCAGCAACCCCAGAAACACCGGAGACACAAAAAGAGCTTCCGCTTTGGGTCCCTGGTGTCCTTGTGTTTTCTTAAATACTCACGCCGGGAAGCGTGACGACGTCGTCCACCTGCATCACCTCGCGCTGGGTGTACCCCTCGCCGTAGGGGGTGCCGATCATCATCCCGTAGGTGCGCGCGCGCGCCCGGAGCCATTCGACCATCTTGTCCTTATCCGGGAACTGCGTCTTGTAAGCCATCACCGCGGCGATCTTCTTGTCCATCTGCGCGGTGATGTCGACGACGAACGACGGGCGCCGCTCGTCGAACTGCGGCATGTGGCACCAGAGGATCTTGGTTGGACGGTGCTTCTTCCCCTTGCCGAACTTCTCGAGGCCCGCGAAAAAGCAGGCGTCGAAAACGAGCTGCGGAGTGATGCGGTGGTCCGGGTGGCGCTGCTCGAGGCCGGGGAGGACGACGACTTTGGGGCGCTGCTCCCTCAGGACCTCGACCACCCGGCTCTGGTATTCGCGGGTGTTGAAGACGCCGGAGTCGGGCAGTTCGCAGTTGATACGGGCGGCGAGGCCCATCGCTTTCGTCGCCTCCTCGCATTCGGCCTGGCGCTCCGGGGCCGATCCGAGGGTGCCCATTTCGCCCTGGGTGAGGTCGCAGGCGCCGACCTTGTACCCCTTCTCGGCCATGCGGATGAGGAGGCCGCCGCAGGTGATTTCGTTGTCGTCGCGGTGGGCCGCGAAGGCGAGAACGTCGAGGGCCATGCGGGGGTTTACTTCTTCTCGGGCTCGACGGGTTTGGCGGCCTCGGCCGGCTTCGGCGGCTCCGCGGGCTTGGCGGCGGCGGCCTGGTCGGCCGCTTCGCCCTCCTTGAGGCCCTTCTTGAACTCGTTGATGCCGGAACCCACGCCGCGCATGAGCTGCGGGATCTTCGAGGAGCCGAACAGGAGGACGATCACGCCCACGATGATGATGAGTTCCATCGGGCTGAGGCCGCCCAAGGCAAGCATGTTGATCATGTCACTTGGCCTTCTTCGATACCGTCACCACGTTGCCGCCCTTCGGATGGTGCCGGAGCTCGAACCGGTCCATGACTCGACGGACGGAGGAAAACACGTCTCCCTTGTCGGAGTTCAGCGATGCGCCGTAATCGGCGAACCGCATCTCGAGCTCGTAGTCCACCGACGTCAGGAGCACGTGGTACACGTTGTTGTCGTTGCCGCCGTACGCATGGCGGCGGATCGCCTCGACCGTATCTTTAACGGCGGATTGCATCTCGGAGATTCCCGAAGCCGAGAATCCGCTCTTCGCCGAGAACCGCTTCACGAACTCCAGCAGGCCCTCGGTGCACTCCGGGTTGAAGCTCAGGCTCAGCTGCACCGGCAGCGACTTCTGGCGCGGGAGGAAGCTGACCCTGCCCCCGCCCACGTAGTTGAACGCCGTCAGGCAGCGCGGACACTTGTAGGTGCCGACGTCTTTCACGGCCAGCAGCGCGTGGCAGGACTGGCATTCGACGTGCAGCGTCTCCGCGCCCGTCGACGGGCCATGCGAGGCCGGCGCCATCGGCGCCGCGGTGATCGCGGGAGGAGGAGGCGGCGGCGGGGCCACGGCCGCGGGGGCCATATGGCGGCCCGTTCCCGGGCTCTGCTGCGCTGCGACAGGACTCTTCAGGACGACCGTCTGGTCGTTCGGGCTCGCCGCCCCCGAATCCGCGTTCTGCAGGTGCTTCAGGGCGTCGTCGCGCGTGTTGAAGATCCGGAAGAAGGCGTTCAGGCCCAGCATGTCGAAGACGACCTTGACCTTGGGCTGCACCTTCACCAGGGAGATGCCGCCCTTGTCGGGCGTCACGGAGTCCGAAAGATTGATCAGGTATCCCAGGCCCGTGGAGTTGACGTACTTGACGTTCTCCATGTCCATGATGAAGCGCTCGACGCCGCGCTCCTTCACGGAATTGAGGTGCGTCTGGAAGGTGATGACGGTTTTCGCGTCGATGGACCCGTTCAGGATCACCAGCGCGGTCCCCGACAGCCCTTTCACTTCCTGAACCTGGATGGTCAGATCAGGCACCGGGATCTCCGAAAAAATGGGTCGCCGTCAACGGTCCATGATACTCCGGCCCGCAGGGGGAGTCAAGGCATGGGCCCGGGGAGGGTCAACGGGACGTTGAACCTCCCCCCTACTACATCGGTCATCGGGGTCCGATCCTTTGA
>DASQOM010000244.1:0-2475 GCA_035644495.1 Planctomycetota bacterium
GTGGAAGTTGCCCGTGTCCAGGTTGACGCCGAACCAGTCGCTTTTGACCGCCTTCACGATCCCGAGCACGCCCTCGGCCGTCGCGACGATGCCGCCGTGGTTCTCCACCGCGAGCACGACGCCGCGCTTCTCGGCGTGCGGCAGCAGCGTCTCGATGCATTCCACCGCCCATTTCCGCGCCTCGGCCTCGTCGGTCCCCTTGGCCGCGTTCCCCGCGAAGATGCGGATCGCCGGCGACCCCAGATCCGCGGACACGTTGATCCAGCTCATGACGAGCGCGATCTGCTTGTCGCGCGCCTCGCCGGGCGGCAGCGTGAACGTGTTCCCGACCGGCGTCCCGGTGACCGGAAGGCCGGCCTTGATGCAGGCCCGCTTGATCTTCACGATGTATTCGGGCGTGATCGGCTTCTTGAAGTAGTACTCGGTGAGCTCGACCCCGTCGACGCCCCACTCGGCGGACTTCTCGATGAACTCCTCGAGCGTCATCGTCGGATTCTTGAGATCGAGGTACTTCCGCATCGAGTACGCCGCGAGCCCGAGCTTGAGCCGGGGCGCGGCGAAGGCGGGCAGCGCCGCCGACGCGGCCAAAGCCGCGCCCGAGGCGAGGAATCCGCGTCGATCCATCCGCATGGTCCAGCCCTCCTGTCCAGACATAACACGCCATCCCGCCCGGAAGGTTCGGAAAACCAACCGCCGCAATAGATAGGTATTGACCTAACTATGAGGCCACGATACATTCCCGGTCATGACCGCGCTCGACCGCGTCTTCCAGGCCCTGGCCGACCCCACCCGCCGCGCCGTCGTCGCGCGCCTCCACCGCGGCCCGGCCCCCGTCAGCGAGCTCGCCGCGCCGTTCCGCATGGCGCTGCCCTCGTTCCTGCAGCATCTCGGCGTCCTGGAGTCCAGCGGCCTCGTCCGTTCGCGCAAGAAGGGCCGCGTCCGCACCTACCGCCTCTCCCCCCGTCGCATGAAGACCGCCGAACACTGGCTGACCCGGCAGCGCGCGCTCTGGGAGCGCCGTCTGGATCAGCTGGACGATTACCTTCGGTCCATGAAGGAGAACGACCCATGAAGCCCGACCCGAAGCTCGACCTCACCCTGGAGCGGACGATCGACGTCCCCCCGCGCCTTCTATGGAAAGCGTGGACGGAGCCCCGGCACCTCCTGAAGTGGTACTGTCCGTTGCCCTGGAAGGTGGTCGAATGCGACATCGACCTCCGCCCCGGCGGCCTGTTCCGCACCCTGATGCGGGGCCCCGGCAAGGGCGAAGAACAGGTCATCACCGGCTGCTACCTCGAGCTGGTCGAGAACCGGAAACTCGTCTGGACCGACTCCCTGGTCGCCGACTTCCGCCCGAACGCCGAGCCCTTCCTGACGTTCACCGCCGTCATCGAGATGCAGGCGAAAGGCAAGGGCACGAAGTACTCGGCGCTCGTGATGCACAAGGACCCGGAGACCCGGAAGAAGCACGACGAAATGGGCTTCCGGGACGGATGGGGCAAGGCCACCGACCAGCTCGCCGAGTTCGCAAAGACGCTGTGAGGACCCTCCCCGTCCTGTTGGCCCTCCTTGGAGGATGCGCGACCATGATCAGCGGCTACGCTCCGGTGAACGGCCTGCAGCTGTACTACGAACTCCACGGGACCGACGACGGCCGCCCGCCCCTCGTCCTGCTTCATGGCGGCGGCTCGACGATCCAGACCTCCTTCAGCGAACTGCTTCCGGCGCTCGCGCGACACCGTCGCGTGATCGCCGTCGAGCAGCAGGGACACGGCCATACCGCCGACGTCGACCGCCCTTTCGCCTTCGACCAGTCGGCCGACGACATCGCCGCACTGCTGCGCCATCTTCACGTCGACCAGGCCGACGTCCTGGGCTACAGCAACGGAGGCCATATCGCGATCGAGCTCGCGCTCCGTCATCCGAAGCTGGTCCGAAGAATCGTGATCGAGTCCTCGATGGTGAGCCGCGACGGCTGCGATCCCGCGTTCTGGGAGGGCTTCAAGGGGGCGAAGCTGGAGTCGATGCCGCCGGAGCTGAAGAAGGCTTATGTCGAGACGTCGCCGCACCCGGACCGTCTGCAGAGCTTCTTCGACAAGAGCGTCGAGCGAATGCTCCATTTCAAGGGCTGGACGCCGGAGCAGCTGAAGTCGATCCAGGCTCCCGTCCTCGTCCTGGCCGGCGATCGCGACATCGGGACGCCGGAGCATTCGGTGCGCATGTTCCGGATGTTCCCGAACGCGGATCTCGCCATCCTGCCCGGCACGGACCATATGAGGATCGTCCAGCGGTCGGACGGGGTGGCGTCCCTGACGGAATCCTTCCTGGCGAAATAAAGCGCGGGGTTCCGGGGATATAATACTGGAGCTCCCGGGAGGTGATGTCATGACGCTGCTCGCTTTCGCCCTCGTCCTGTCTCTTCAATCGCAGGACGACAAAGCCGCCGCCAAGTCCGCCGACAAGGCCGCGCAGGAG
>DASQOM010000245.1:0-19865 GCA_035644495.1 Planctomycetota bacterium
CAGCCCACGTTCATCCCGGGCGACATGGGCCGCGCGAGCTTCCTCCTCATCGGAAAGGAAGGCTCCATGCGCGAGACCTTCGGCTCGACCTGCCACGGCGCCGGCCGCGCCCATTCGCGCGGCGAGATGAAGCGCCGCACCCAGGGCCGGGACCTGTTCAAGGAGCTCGAGGAGGGCATGGGCGTCATCGTCATGGCCCACGGGCGCGACTCCGTCGCCGAGGAGATGCCCGAGGCCTATAAGGACGCCTCGCTCGTCGTCGACGTGATGGAGCGCGCCGGCGTCACCGACAAGGTCGCGCGCCTGCGCCCGATCGGCTGCATCAAGGGCTGAGCGCCGGGGATATTCGTCGGTTCCGCTTCTTCCGCTTTATTCTTCATTCTTTATTCTCTATTCTCTCTTCAGCATGAAGCGCTTCTTCCTCAAAGGCCTCTTCGCGCTGCTCCCCATCATCCTCACGGGCGCGGTCCTCTACTTCTTCATCGGGTTCCTCTACAACAACGTGGGCATGCCCATCGGCGAGGCGCTGAAGTGGGGCGTGGTCCGCTTCACCGGGGAGGATCCCCGCGCGCCCACCCAGACCTGGGCCTGGCTCTTCCACTGGGGCGCTCCCGTGCTCGGGTTCTGCGTCGGCATCGTCCTCACGCTCATCGCCGGGTTCCTGCTCGCCACCTACTTCGGCCGCAAGCTCTACCGCTGGTACGAGAGCATCCTGAAGCGCGTGCCGCTCATCGGCGCGATCTATCCCTACGCCCGGCAGTTCACCGACTTCTTCTTCGGCGACGAGAAGAAGCAGGACTTCAAGACGGCGGTGGCCTTCCCCTTCCCGGCCCGCGGGACCTATTCGATCGGCTTTGTGACGTCGCAGGGAATGAAGGCGCTCAATGAAGCGACGGGAAAGCAGATGGTCTGCGTGTTCGTGCCGGCAGCGCCCACGCCCGTCAGCGGCTACGTGGTCTATGTCCCGCGCGAAGACCTGATCCCGCTGCCCATCTCGGTGGACGAGGCGATGCGGATCATCATCTCCGCGGGCGTGATTCATCCGGACCATCAGGCGATCGGGCCCGTCGCGCCCAGGACGGAGACCGGCATCCGCCGCGCCGAGCAGGCGAAGGACTAGCCCGGCTTCGCGAGCGCGGCCTTCTTCTGCTCCAGCGTCTTGATGTACTCCTCGAGCTCCGGCTCCAGGCGGCGCGGGAACGGCGTGCGGGAGTGCCAGGGATACGGCGTCTTGTCCTTCCTCCACTTCTCGTGCAGCTCGCGCCAGCTGTCCTGGTGCTCCAGCAGCGCCTTGAACGTCGCGGGCAGCTCCGGTCCGTCGACTAGGTCCCGCTTTTCGCGGATCAGGGCGCACATGCGCTCGTTCCGGGGCATGAGCTCGCCCTCCGCCTTCTCCAGCCACAGCGTCACTTCGTCGCCTTTGAGCGGGAAGATCCAGTCCCGCATCAGCTTCGTCTTCATGAAGTCCTCGACGGAGACGCGCGACTCCGCGACCAGCGCCAGCAGCGGCCGGTACAGCTCGTTCAGCTGGCGGTCGACGCGGACGCGCTCGGCGTCCTGCGACGGCGTCGCGCAGCCGGCGGCCAGCGACAGGAGGATCAGGCGGGCTTTTCGCATCGTGTCCGCCTTATTTCCGGCTTCGGGTTCTGACCCGGGTCTCCCGCTCCGCCCCCTCCGCCTTCTGTTCGCGGTGCATGAGGTCCTTCAGGGCGGCCCGGGCCGATTTACCCTCGTAGAGGATACGGTGCAGTTCCTCGGTGATCGGCATGTCGACCCCATGGCGCTTCGCCAGGGCAAGCGCCGCCTTGGTCGTCCACACCCCTTCGGCCACGGCGTTCATGCTGCCGAGCACGTCGTCGAGTTTCTTCCCCTCCCCGAGCGCGCGGCCGACGGACAGGTTCCGGCCCGACGGGAACGTCGTCGTCGTGATCAGGTCGCCCACGCCGGAGAGTCCGAAGAAGGTGTCGCGTCGCGCGCCCAGCGCGCAGCCCAGCCGCGCCATCTCGACGATCCCGCGGGTCAGCAGCGCGGCCTTCGCGTTGTGGCCGAGGCCCAGGCCGTCGGAGATGCCCGCCGCGAGGGCGATGACGTTCTTGAGAGCCGCGCCGAGCTCGACGCCGAGCCGGTCGCCGCTCGTGTACACGCGGATGGAGCTGTCGCGGAACAGGGCCTGCACGGCCTTCGCCGCCGCCGGCTCGCCCGCGGCCGAGAGCGACGCGGGAAGCCCCTTCGCCACCTCGGGCGCGTGGCTGGGTCCGCAGAGCGCCACGATCCGGGCCGGCCCGAGGGCCTCCCGGAGGATCTCCGAGGGACGCTTGCCGGTGGATTGTTCCAGACCCTTGGCCACGCAGGCGATCAGCGGACGCGGGGGGAGCGCCCCCCTCAGATCGGTGAAGGTGGGACGGATGAACTGCGTCGGCACGGCGGCGATATAGACGTCCGCCGGCGGCGGAGTTCCCGACACGACCCGGACCCCGTCCGGCAGCCGGGAGCCGGGCAGGAATTTCACGTTCTCCCGCTTCGCCCTCATCTCCGCCGCGTACGCGGGAAATCGCGTCCACAGAAAAACCTCGTGGCCCCCCCGCTCCAGGACCAGCGCCAGCGCCGTGCCCCAGGCCCCGTCTCCGATGATGACGATGCGCGTCATGCCGTCTTCTTCTTCCCGAATTTCTGCTCGGTGCCCGCCAGCAGGCGCCCGATGTTCGCCTTGTGTCGGACGATCACGAGGACCGCCGCGATCCCGAGGAAGATCGTGATGACCCACGGCGTCTCCCCCGCCCACTGCTTCATCGCCTGCCGCGCCGTCAGCTGATTCGCCACCGGCAGCGACAGCGCCGCGACCACCGAGCCCAGCGACACGTAGCGGAACGGGATGAAGACGAGGATCCAGACGCCGATCGCGATCAGGGCCGCCATCCAGTTCATCGCGAAGAGGATGCCGCCCACCGTCGCCACCCCCTTCCCGCCCCGGAAGCCGAGATAGATCGGCCACATGTGGCCGACGAGCGACGCGAGCGCGCAGAACACCGCCAGCGTCACCAGGGGCGCGGGGCAGGAGACGCATCTCCACCGGTCCGCCACCCAGGGCGCCAGCCAGAACACGGGCGCGAAGCCCTTCATGAAATCGAAGATGAAGACCGGGACGAACCACGCCGTGCCCAGCACGCGCGCGACGTTCGTCGCCCCGATATTGCCCGACCCCATCGTCCGAACGTCCTTCCCCGTTTTCAGCCGGACCAGGACATAGCCCGAAGGGATCGCGCCGACGAAATAGGAGGCCAGGCAGGCCAGGGCGTAGGCGACCTCGTTCGGCATCAGGCCTGTCCCGTGGCGAAGCGGGCCCTCAGCTGGCCGCACGCGGCCGACACCTCGTCCCCCTTGCGCTTCCGCACCATGACAGGAACCCCGCAGTTCCCCAGCGCCGTGACGAAGCGGTCGATGACCGCCTGCGGCGGCGCCTTGTATCCGAGCTCGTCCACCCGGTTGAAGGGGATCACGTTCACTTTCATCTTGGTGCCCGCGATCTTCTTGCCGAGCTCCAGCGCGTGCTTCTTGTCGTCGTTGACGCCCTCGAGCAGGACGTATTCGAAGGTGACGTTCTTCCCCGTCGCCTGCCTGTACTCGTAGCCGGCCTTGATGAGGTCCATGAGCTTCACGTTCTTCATCGTGGGCACGACCTCCTCCCGGATCCGGTCGTTCGGGGCGTGCAGCGACAGCGCGAGGTTCGGCGTCACGTTCTGCTTCACCAGCTCGGACAGCGGACCCAGCACGCCGACGGTCGACAGCGTGATGCGGTTGTAGCCGATCCCCATCCCCCATGACGCCTTCATCGTCCGCAGCGCCTTGATCAGGTTCGGGGCGTTCAGCAGCGGCTCCCCGATCCCCATGATCACGACGTTGCTCAGCCTCTCCTCGGGCCCCATCGCCCGCTTCGCATGCAGCACCTGCTCCGCGATCTCGCCCGACGTCAGGTTCCGCTTCAGCCCGTTGAGCCCGCTCGCGCAAAACACGCACTTCACCGGGCAGCCGACCTGGGTCGAGACGCAGACCGTCCGCCGGTCTTCTTCGGGGATGAGCACGGTCTCGATGACGTCGCCGTCCGCCAGCCCGACCAGGTGCTTCGTGGTTCCGTCCGGGCTCGCGTGGCTGTTCTTCACCTGGGTCCGATAGACCCCGAAGTGCTTCTTCAGCTCCTCGCGCAGCTCGATCGAGAGGTCCGTCATCTCGTCGAACGTGGTCGCATTGCGGCGGTGCACCCAGAGCAGGATGGGCCGCGCGCGCCACCGCTCGACCTTCAGCTCGACGAGCCGGGCCTCGAGCTCCTGGACGGTGAAGTCGGTGAGGAATTCCATGGATGGAGGGGATTATATCAAGCTCAGGCGGCGGCGGCGAGCCCACCCTCTCCGCTGCGAGTCCTCGAGCCCTCCCTGTTGCAGGGCGGGACCCTCTCAGGTCTTCTGCGTGATGCCTGATGCCCCAAGCCTCACTACAAACACTGCATGCAAGGCACCTTGCCCTTCCGCGCCACTTCCTTCTTCGAGTGGAATTTCAGCTTCCGCTCCTCGGGGATCAGCTGCGCGAAGGGGCAGGACGGCGCGTGGAAGTGCGCGGCCTGGTCGGCGGTGATGTAGGCCGCCTCCTTGTTGGTGACGCGGTTGACGAGCTCCTGGGTCTCCTCGAGCCCGAGCTTTTCGTTGTAGACCATCTCGATCGTCTCGAGCTGCGCGTCGGGGTCGGAGATCGCGCTGATCGTCCGCGCATGGCCCTCGCTGATCATGTTCGCGCGCAGCGCCTCGAGCACCGGGATCGGCAGGTCCAGCAGGGTCCGCGCGTGGCGCAGCTCGTCTACCTTCAGGCCCATCGCCTCGGCGATCTCGTTCTCCTCGATGCGGGGATACTTCCGATGGATCCGGTCGAACATCATCACCACGTCGATCTGGGACAGATCCTCGCGGTGCAGGTTCTCGAGGTAGCTGATCTCCATCATCTGGCGCGGGTTGAGCGTGCGGACGATGGCGGGGATGAACTTGAAGCCCAGCTCGCGCGCCGCCTGGAGCCGGCGCTGACCCGCGACCAGCGTGAAGCGGACGCCGTGGCGGTTCACGATGATCGGCACGATGACGCCGTACTGCTCGATCGACTTGCGGAGGTTCTCGAGGGGCTCCTCGATCACGTACTCCCGCGGCTGATAGGGGTTCTGGTTGACCTTCTCGATGGGGATGTACATGAGCCGGTCTTCCTGGCGGCTGATCCGGAAGACGCGCTTCAGGCCGTCGACAAACGCGCGCCAGATGCTGTTGCCGCCGCAGTGGTTGCAGACGTGCTTGGTCTCGCCCATGTTCTTCCCCCTCTGTCCTCTGCCCTCTATATCGGCCGCCCTCCCCTCTTTCTGCACTCTTTGTTCGATTTCCGAACGGTCAGCCCATGGCGGATTTCGGATTGCGGATGAGGGATCGGTGCGATGACCCTCTTGGTTGAAGGGCGGGACCCTCCGCGTCGCAGGGAGGGACCCTCTTTCCGGTCTGCTGTCTACTTTATCTCCGGCTTGTCGAACGTCCCCTTCACCTTCACGCTCACGACGCTGTCCAGAAGGAAGCTCACCAGGTCGCCCGCCCAGCGCAGCACGAAGAAATCCAGGCCCAGCAGCGGACCCGAGCGCGGATTCAGCGTCAGGTTCAGGTCGCCGTCGAAGCCGATGACCCCCCGGCCCACCACGCTCACGCTCTCGCTCGTGAACGCCATCCGCTCGATCGCGATCTTCCGGTTGCGGATGTCGTACTCCACCACGCCGGCGTCGAACTGGTTCCGCGACTTGAACAGCTCCCCCGGATTCAGCGTGAACATCTTGAGGAAGATCGGGATGTCCCAGAGCAGCGCGTCCCGGATCACCATGCGCCCCTTCGCCGTGATCGTCGACGAGTCCAGCGAGTTCCCCTTCAGGTCCCGCAGCTCCAGCGAGATCTTGCCCGTCATGTTCTTGTCGGAATAGGATTTCGTGTCCCGCACGAACTCCTGCAGATCGACGCGGTCCACCGTGAACGCCTCGCCGAGGAACTCCTTCGTCTTCGTGTCGAGCGAGAAGGTCCGGCCCGCCAGGACGCCGCCGTAGACGCCCGCCTTCAGGTTCAGGAAGTTCAGCTTCGCCCCCCGGATGTTGAAGCTCGCGCCCACGTCCGAGATCCGTTTTCCATAGACCGTCGCCCGGGAGAAGTTGACGAAGCCGATCATCTCCGGATCTTTCTCGAAATAGCCGGTAAGCGTGACGGTGCCGTCCAGGTCCTCGAAGCGCGGCTCGGTGTCGATGTAGCCCTTCAGCAGCTTGCAGACGAGGTCCACCTGGCGCTGGCCGTTCTTGCGGAACCTCAGGTTCGAGTTGAAGCTGACGGTCCCGCCCAGCTTGATCAGCTTGATGAAGTCGGCCACCCCCGGGGGCAGCGCGTTCTTCACCTCGTCGTCGAGCGGGAGTCCGGTCGCGTCCACGTGCAGCGACGTCAGCGCGTCGGTGATGGTGCCGTGGACTTCGATCTCCGCGCCCTTGATGCGGCCGACCAGGTGCTCCAGGGAATAGCGTCCCGGCGCGAGCTCGATGTCCCCTTTCAGGTCGGTGATCGGAAGGGGCAGGTCCTTGTAGAGGGCCGTGTTCCCCAGGCAGCGCCCCCGCGCACTGTGCTCCGGCGGCTTCCCCGTTTCCTTGTGCACGCGCCAGTGCACCTCCATGTCGCCCCCCGGCGAGAAGAGGTCCCACACGTCGCGGGCCTGGTCGCCGATCGCCGCGCGCAGTCGCTGGTCCAGCGGGATCCGGCTCGCATCGATGAACAGCTCCACCGAGGCGTCCTTCGCGATGTTCTCGATCGTGCCGCGCACCTCCGCCTCCAGCCCCTCGTCCCGGATCGTCGCCCGCTTGACCACGATCCGCGCGCCGTCCACCGAGATCTCCCCCGAAACGTTCTTCAGCTCGTAGGGGAAGTCCCGGTAGTTGAGCGAGACGCCGGAGAAGGAGAGGTCCAGCGGGATTTTCTCCCGGATCCCCGTCCCCCGCGGACGCACCGCCCGGCCCCGAGCGCTCACCCGCCCCCGCGGCGAGAACGAGTCGAGCACCTTCCGGTTCACCGGGTCGAGGGCCTGGCGCAGCGCGTCGTCGAGCGGCATGTCGTCGACCTCGACGCGGAATTCGAACTCGGACTCCTCCGTATAACCTCCCGCGGTGCCGTCGAAGCGGACCGTGGCCGGACCGTGGCGGCCCTGCATGTTCTTGATGACGAGGTGGTCGGTGAAGAACTCGATCTCGCCGGTGATGTGGTCGGCGAGATACGGGAAGTTTCCGTAGGTGAACGTCATGTTCCGCGCGACCAGGACCACGCGGATGTCCGGTTCCTGCTTCGCTTCCTTCTCGATCCGGATGTGCAGATCGGCCAGGCCGCCCGGCAGGTACTTGTCGTAGATGCCCCGGAAGCGATCGATCAGGGGACCGCGCATCCGCGGCGTGATCTGAAGGCCGATGCAGTCCAGGGCGAGCCGCTGCGCCCCCGTGTCCAGGTCGATCTCGCCGCGCTCCGTCCAGCGTCCGTAGAGGGGATGCGTGAACTCCGCCTCCAGGTGGTACTTGTAGCCGCCGATGGGCACCATCGACATGCCGCCCACCGCCACCGTCTGCGGCTTTCCGTCCTCGAAGATCCCCGAGAGCCGGAACTCGAACTGCCCGCCCTTGACCACGACGGTGGGCAGCTTCGACGGGTCCGGCATCACGTCGCGGATCGATTTCCCGGTCTCCTTGCCCGTCAGCTCATCGAAGAGCTCGTCGGAGATCACGCCGTGGACGCCCTCCAGCACCAGGCGCTCCACGGTGCCGTTCCGCAGGTGGATCCGCACGCTCTTCGCCTCCACCGGCGGCAGGCGCCGCGCCAGCGGGAAGCCCCGCACCCCCTCCAGCGTCACCGTCCCCTGCAGCGCCACCGCGTTGTCGATGTCCGCGTGGATGCGGTCCCAGAGCAGGACTTCGCCCGCCACCCGCCGGAGCTCCGCTTCCGCCAGCATCGACAGGGATTCGGCCCGCGTGAGGACGTAGACATCCAGCCCCGCCAGGCCGGCGAGGATCAGGAACATCCCGAACACGGCCCACAGTTTGGCGACCATGAGGAAGGCTATTATACGCCCCTTTCCCGCTCTTTAGTAGAATCACCCCGTGATCCTCGAATCCGTCCCCAATTTCAGCGAAGGACGCCGCCCCGAGGTCGCCCGCGCCATCGCCGACGAGGCCCGCCGCGCCGGCGCCACCGTCCTCGACCTCACCTGGGACGCCGACCACCACCGCGGCGTCCTGACCTTCGCGGGCGAGCCCGCCCGCGTCGAGGCCGCCGCGTTCGCCGTCGCGAAGAAGTCGCTGGAGCTCATCGACCTGAACCGGCACCAGGGGAAGCATCCCCGCATGGGTGCCCTCGACGTCCTGCCCTTCGTCCCCTTGGGCGGCGCCGACCTGGCCGACGCGGTCGCGATGGCCCGCCGCGTCGGCGAACGCATCGGCAGCGCGCTCCAGTGTCCGGTCTTCCTCTATGAGGCGGCCGCCTCCCGCCCGGAGCGTCGGAATCTGGCGACCCTTCGCGCCCCGCGCTTCGAGGGCCTCCGCGACCTCGTCGGCCGCGACCCGGCCTGGGCGCCCGACTTCGGCCCGGCGCGGATCCATCCCACCGGAGGCGCCGTCGCCGTCGGCGCCCGCCCGCCGCTCGTCGCCTTCAACATCGACCTCGAGACGGCCGACGTCGCCGTCGCCCGCAGCATCGCCCGCTCGATCCGCGAGCGCGACGGGGGGCTCCCCGGCGTCAAGGCGCTCGGCCTCTACCTCGATCAGCGCGCCTGCGCCCAGGTCTCGATGAATCTGGTCGACATCGCCAGGACCCGGGTCGTGGACGTCTATAAGGCGGTGGAGCGGCTGGCCGGGCAGGCGGGGACCTCGATCCGCGCCGGCGAGCTCATCGGGCTCGTGCCCCGCGCGGCGCTGTCCGAGGAGGAGGCCCGCGGTCTCCGGCTCTACGAATTCAGCCCCGCCCGCATCCTGGAGAACCGGCTCCCGTGAGCGTCGAGGCCGCGCGGACGCTGGTGGCCGCAGCGCGATCGATCGTCGTCCTTACCGGCGCGGGCATCTCCGCGGAATCGGGCGTCCCGACGTTCCGCGGCGCCGGCGGCCTCTGGCGGCAATTCCGCCCGGAGGACCTCGCCACGCCCGAGGCCTTCGAGAACGATCCGCGGCTGGTGTGGGAATGGTACGACTGGCGGCGCGGGCTGATCGCGGAAGCGAAGCCCAACCCGGGACACCAGGCGCTGGTCGAACTGGAGCGGCGGGCGGCGGACTTCGCGCTGGTGACGCAGAACGTCGACGGCCTGCACGCGCTCGCCGGGTCGCAGGCCGTGCTCGAAATCCACGGGAGCCTCTGGCGCACCCGCTGCGGCGCGTGCGGCGAGCGGCGGGAGTGCCGGGAAGCGAAGCTCGCGGCGCTCCCGCCCTTATGCTCCTGCGGAGGGCTATTGCGCCCGGACGTCGTCTGGTTCGGCGAATCCCTGTCGCACGAATTGCTGCTCCGCTCGATGGAGGCCGTCGGCGCCTGCGACCTCATGCTCGTCGTCGGGACCTCGGGCCTCGTCCAGCCGGCCTCGTCGTTCGCCGACGCCGTGCTCGCCGCGGGCAAGCCCGTGGTCGAGGTCAACCTGGATCCCACGCCGCTGAGCGGCCGCGCGACGATGTCGCTCCGGGGTCCCTCCGGCGAGCTGCTGCCCCGGCTGATCGCGTGAGAAGCGCGGGCCGGAAATCGCTAGAATAATCCGGGCTACGGGGCAATAGAAGGACGGCCATGGGACGCGAGCACGACAACCTCTTCGCGAAGCAATCCATCGCGCTCAAGCTGCTCACACCGGCTCAGGTGATGGAGTGTCGCGAGGTGCAGGCGGAGCTGGAGAGCGCCGGCATCGAGAAGCTGCTGGTCGTCGTCGCCGTGGATCAGGGCGTGCTCTCCCGTTCGGACGCCGCCCGGCTCGTCGCCGCGATCAACCAGAAGGCTCCGGGGATGCATCCCGCCCTGCCCGGCGCTCCGGAGGCCGCTCCCGCCGCGGCCCCGGCCAAACCGGTCCGGCGCGCTGCGGCCCCGCCGCCCCCTCCGTCCCCGTCGGCGGCGCCGCGCGAGGCCAGGATCCCCCGGAAGCGTCCTTCGAAGCCCGCTCCCGCCGCGGATCCCGCGGGAGGATCCCGGAAAGTCCTCATCGCCGGTGCCGTGGGCGCCGTGGTGGCCATCGGCCTGACGGCCGTCCTGCTGATGAGCGGCGGCCGGTCCGAAGCTCCTCCGAAGAAGAGGGAGGACACGGCCCAGGTCAAACCGGATCCCCCGCCAGCGCCTCCTCCTCCACCTTCCGCGAAGGTGGAATCCGCGCCGGCGCCTCCTCGTCCCCCTCCTCCGCCCAAACCCGAGCCGGAAAAAGAGAGTCCGCCGCAGAACGACGGCCGCAAGGCGTTCGAAGAGCGCCTCGCGGAGAAGAAGAAGGAGGCCCGGGCCCGCTACGAAGAGGCCCTGAAGGAGGTCGTCGCCGATCGGAAAGCCGCCGACGAGGCCGCGCAGGCCGCGAAGCAGCGCCTCGCGGGAAAAACCGTGACTCTGACGCTTGCGTCCGGCGCGGTGCACAGGGACGCGGCCGTCAAATCCTGGAACTACTACGACGCGGATCTTGAGGTCGGCGGGAAAGCGGTGCACGTCAAGTGGGAGGAGGTCCAGCCCTCGTCGCTGCTGGCCACGGCGGATCTGCTCTTCGATCCCCGGCGTCCGCAGGACCAGTTTGACCGGGGTCAATACTTCATCGCGCGTCGAATGTGGAAGGAGGCCCAGTCGGCCTTCTCGGCGGCGGCGAAGTTCGGTCAGGGCTTTGAATCCAGGGTTCTGGAATTCACCGAGGTCCTCGATCGACTGGTGAGCGGCCAGGGTGGCTTTCGCGGCAGGTCCCGCCGCATCGGACGCGACGTGGTGCGCCTTTCCTGGGATTTCCGCGAAGACCGGCAGCTCGAGGACTTCAGCCCCGGCATGGCGCTCTCGAACCGGGGGGTGGTCCTGGACTCCGCGAAGAAAGCCGTGATCTTCCTGACCGGCGGCGCCTCAGGCGGCGGCAATGCCGACGCGCTGACCTTCCTGGGACAACTCTCCGCGGACCTGAAGATCACCTGCGACGAGGGGGTCACGTTCCACCTGTTCGCCGGCGAAGCCGGCGCTTACGAACTGGACCTCGGTCCCGCAGGGGCCGCCCTGTTCAAGACCGACCCCACGGCACCGGAGAAGAATCGACGCCGGCTGGTCGGCAGGTCGGACAAGGTCCGGCTTCCGGCCGGGAAATCCGCCGACGTGCGTCTGTTCGTCCGGCACCCCCGATTCCGCGTCCTGGTGGATGGCGCGGAGGCGCTCGCCGTGGAGGACGGACCCGTCTCGCTCACGGCCGAGCCTCCCCGCGGGGCTTTCGGCTGGAGCATCGAGAAAGGGCGGCTGCGCATCGAGGCGCCGCTCGCCGTTCAGGGCCGGGCCGACGCAGCCGAACTCGACCGGCGCATGAACGACACCGAGGTGATGGTCCGCCGCGCCCTGGATCCCGACCTGGAGCAGATCGAGCGGGCTCGCGAGCTTCGCAAAGCGATGAAGGCGCTCGGCGAGACCAAGGAGCTCGTGCTCAGTTCGGACGACCCCTACTTCGTGTTCCGGATCGGGAAGTTCGAGGACATCACGAAGTACGAAGAGCTGAAGAAGACCCTCGGAGACGAGGTCGACCTCAAATCGGCCGACCGCTGGAAGACGGAGGTCACCGCTCTGATCGCAAAGTATCGCGACGTGCCATCGCTCTACTATCTTCGGGCCCTCTTCAGCCACGATCATCAGGATTCCTTCGGGGCTCTCGCCGATCTCCGGAAATCGATCGAGCTGTTCCCCGACTTTTACGAAGCGCTGGCGCTGCAGAGCCGGACGCTCCTCCGAAAACAGGAGCCCAAACTGGCGGCCGAGGCCATCCGCCGCGCGCTCGAGGTCAAACCCGACTACATCGAAGGTCTCGTGATCCTTGCCCAATGCCTCCGCGCCACGACGTCCGACGCCGAAGGCCTCATGGAAACGCTCGATGTCGTCCGCCACCTCGACTCGCGGAACGGCGAGGCGGCCGTGCTCCAGCGGGTCTTGAAGTACCAGCGGCTGGGACCGCGCGAGCTGGGTTGCCGCTTCGACGTCGAAACGGAGCACTACCGCATCACGACCGACATCAGCGCGGCGGCCGCGAAACAGTACGGGGAGAATCTCGAGGCCGCCTTCCGTCACTACTCCGCCTCGTTCGCGGGAGACCCGGCCCGGCCCGTCCGCGCCAAGCCCCGGGTCGCCATCTTCAACACCGCGGAGAATTACTACACCTACTTCGAGCTGCTGTCCGAAGAGCGTGGAGAGAACACGCTCGGCGTCTTCCGGCCCTCCCTGAACGAATTCGTGCTCTTCGAAAGCACGGAAATCGAGGAGACCTACCAGACGCTCTATCACGAAGCGGTCCATCACTTCGCGACGTTGTTGACGCCCTACCCGCTGCCCTACTGGTTCAGCGAGGGGACCGCCGACTACATGGGCGGGATCGAGGTGAAGGACGGCAAGGTCGTCGCCAAGGCGCGGATCCAGAAGACGGCCCTTCCCTACGCGAAACTCGCGATCGGCGTCAATGCCGATCTGCCGTTCGAAAGGATCATGAACGAGACGCCCCGCGAGTTTTACAGCGGCAACATGAGCCTCAAGTACTCCCAGGCCTGGTCCATGATCTACTTCTTCTACGAGTATGAAAAGGGCCGGTATCGGGGCCTGATCGAGGAGTACTTCGAGCTGATCCGCCAGGGCCGCTCCCCCCGGGAGTGCTTCGATGCGGTCTTCAAGGCGAAGACGGCGACGCTGGAGCGGGAATGGCGGGAATTCACGAAGGGCCTGCAGCCCCGGCCCTGACCCGGCAAAGGCGACCGGCGGGATCGCGCCGCGCCTCACTCCCCCTGCTTCAGCACCCGCAGCTCCGACCGGGCGCTCCGCCACTCCGGGTGGACCCGTTGAGCCGTCTCCACGCAGGCCTTCAGGAGTTCCGTCGCCTGCGCTTTTTCACCCGCGATGAGCCGCCGCTCTCCGGCGTAGTACAGGCTCTCGCACTTCGGGCCGGGTCCCCTGGCGCCACCCGCGGCCAGGAAGTCCTTCTCATTCACGTCCCCGTCGAGGAAGGCCAGCAGCTGGTCCCCCCAGTCGCCGGCTCCTCCGGGATGGCGCGACTTTCGGTACCCGGCCAGAGATTCCTTCGCCGGCGCCGATTCCCCCTGCCGGCTCCGGATCAGGAAGATTCTGCACTGGGCCCGGTCCACCAGGGAAGCCGGGGCCTTCACGACCTTCCGGAAATCGGCCAGGGCCTCTTCCCACGCCTGATTCTGCTGACGTAAGCATCCCCGGTCGTAATAGGAGTCGGAGCTGCGGGGATCGAGGTCGATGGCCTTCGTATAGTCCGCCAGCGCGCCGTCGAGATCCCCCTTTTCCTGTTTCGCGTCGCCTCGCCGGCTGTAGCCCCGGATCCACTTGGGGTCCAGCTCGATGGCCCGCGTGCAATCCAGAATCGCGCCGTCGGGGTCGCCCTTGCATGTCTTGGCCCAGCCCCGGGTCACCACCGCGGCAAGGATCCGGGGATTGGTCGCGAACACCGCACTGCAGTCCCCGATGGCGCCGTCCCAGTCCCCTTTGTCGATCTTCGCGGTGGCGCGGATGACGTAGGCCGCGACGTGTCCGGGATCCAGCCGCAGCGCCTGCTCGGAGTCCGCGATCGCTCCGTCATAATCGCCCGTCAGAATCCTGGCGCAGGCGCGGTTTCCGAAAAGATGCGGAAGCCGGGCGTTCAGCTCGATGGCCCGATCGAGATCCGCAATGCCCCCGGCGGTATCGCCGAGCTCGACGCGGGCCACTCCCCGGAAGCTGTAGGCGAGGAAGATCGTGGGGTCGAGCTTCAACGCCTGGCTGCAGTCCTCCAGGGCGCCCTCGAAGTCTTCCTTGCTGATTTTGGCCCAGCCGCGATTGCAGTACGCCAGCGCGACCTTGGAATCGAGCTGGAGGGCCTGGGAGTAATCCTCGATCGCCGCATCGAACTCCCCTTTGAAGAGCCTGGCATTGCCGCGATTGTGGAACGCGGCGAGGCACTTCGGGTCCAGCACGAGAGCCCGGTTGCAGTCTTCGATGGCGCCGTCCAGGTCGCTCTTGCTGACCTTGGCGTACCCCCGATTGGCGTAGGCGAAGCTCAGCCGGGGTTGGAGTTCGATGGCCCGGCTGTCATCGGCGATGGCGCCATCCCAGTCCTTCATGCAGGATCGGGTCCACCCGCGGTTGCCGTAGGCATACGCGTTCTTGGGATCCATCTCGAGGGCCCGGGTATAGTCCACGAAGGCTCCGTTGAAATCCCCCTTATTGCTCTTTGCATACCCGCGGTTGCTGTAGGCCATGGAGAGCAGGGGATCCAGCTCCAGCGCCACGTCGCAGTCCTCGATGGCGCCTTCAAACTCCTTCTTGTTGACCCTGGCCCAGCCGCGGGTGCTGTAGGCGGAGGCGAGCTTGGGATTCAGGGCGATCGCGCGCGTGCAGTCTTCAATCGCCCCGTCAAGGTCGTTCCGGTGGAAGTGCGCCAATCCACGATTGCTGTAGGCCTCGGCGTACTTGGGCTGGATCTCCAGGCCCCGAGTATAGACCTCGATCACCTGGTCCCAGTCCCACCGGGATTGGTACACCAGCGCCAGGTCCCAGTAGACCTTGGCGAGCTTGGGGTCGATTTCGAGGGCCCGGGTATACGCGTTGATTGTCCCCTGGGAATCTCCGAGTTCCTTGCAGGCGACGCCAAGGGCCAGGTGGGCCTCGATGTATCCCGGGTCCAATTTGATCGCCTTGGAGAACTCGCTCCGCGCCTCCTCGTATTCCTTCTTTTCGAGCTTTTCCCTGCCGGCCTCCACCGCCGCCCGCGCGGCTTCGGCGGAAAGGATTTCGTTGAAAATCATCCGGCTGAGGGCCGAGTAGTCGGGATCGGGATCCGTGGAGGCCCGTCGGAGCGCGTCGGCCGCCGGCTTCCCCAGTTTCCGGAGCTTCTGGACGGCCTTGTTCCGCACCTCGATGTCCTCCGACCGCAGATCCTCCATCAGACGCTCGACAGACCCGTCCTGGAGAAGGAGGAGCGCAGTCAGCAGGAAGATCATGGGAGGAACCTCACGACTTACTTCCCCTTTTTCAGCCCGTCGAGTGACCGCTTCGCGCTCGTGAATTCGGAATAGCCGATCTGTCCCGTCTCGACGCACTTCTGCAGGAGTTCGGTCGCCCGGGCCTGGTCGCCCGCGATCAGGCGCAGCTCGCCGGCATAGAACAGCGCCTCGCACTTGTTGCCCGGATCCTTGGCCAGCGCGGAGTCCAGGAACTCCTGCTCCTTCAAATCCCCCAGCAGGAAGCGAAGGATCACTTCCCCCCAGTCGCCGTCCTTGGTCCAGGGTCTCGACTTGGCCCCGGGTCTCGACTTGCGGAACTCCACCAGACCCGATCTGGCGGCGGCCCCATCCCCGAGGTGGCATTGGACCAGGTAGATCCGGAACCGGGTGTAGTCCAGAAGGTACAAATCCCTTCCCACGGCCTGACGGAAATCCGCGAGGGCTTCCGGCCAGGCCTGGGTGTCGTAGCGCACGAGGGCGCGGGAGAAGTAAGGCCGATCGGCCCGGGGACTGAGCTCGATGGCTTTGGTGGTGTCTGCCAGGGCGCCCTCGAAGTCTCCCTTGTCTTTCCTGGCATTGCCCCGGCTGTCATAGGCCGCGGCATACTTGGGGTTCAGCTCGAGGGCCAGGGTGAAATCCTCGATGGCGCCGTCCAAATTCCCCTTGCCGTACTTCGCCAGGGCGCGATTCCCGTAGGCCATGAGATACTTGGGGTCCAGCTCGAGGGCCCGGGTGTAGTCCTCGATCGCCCCGTCGAAGTCCTTCTTGCCGGCCCGGGCCCAGCCGCGGTTGCTGTAGCCGGCCGGAAGCGTGGGAACGAGTTCAATGGCCCGGGTGAAGTCCTCGATGGCGGCATCCATCTCCCCTCTCTGCAGCCGGGCGTTCCCGCGGTTCTGGAAGGCAAAGTAGTTGTGAGGATCCCGGGTGACGGCCTGGGTGCTGTCCGCGATGCCTCCGTCCACGTCCCCCTGGTTGATCTTGGCGAAGCCGCGATACGCGTAGAATCCCGCCAGCATGTTGGCATTGAGCGGATCCGTGTTGAGGTCGATGGCCTTGGTGAGGTCGGCGACGGCGGCCTCGTGATCCCCCAGCATGCTCCGGGCCCAGCCGCGGTTGGCGTAAGGGAAGAAGTTGCCGGGCTCCAGCTCAATCCCCTTGGTGCTGTCCGCAAACGCGCCTGCAAAGTCGTTCTTCAGGACCCTGCAATACCCCCGCTGGGTGTAGGCCAGGCCGATCGTGGAATCCAGTTCGATCGCCCGGCTGCAGTCCTCGATCGCCCCATCGATATCGCTCTTGTTGGCCCTGGCCCATCCGCGGGTGGCATAGGCGCCGGCGTAATTCGGACTGAGCTCGATCGCTCGGGTGCAATCCTCGATGCCTCCGTCGAAATTGGCCAAGTGGACCTTGGACAGGCCGCGATTGGCGATCGCGATCGCATAGTTGGGGATGATCTCGAGCCCGCGGCTGTAGTCGTCGATCGCCCCCATGAAATCTCGTTGCTTGTTCTTGGCCAGAGCCCGGCCCCACAAAGCGGCAGGGAACCGGGGCAGGATCTCGAGCGCCTGCGTGAAATCCTCGATGGCGCCTTTCTGGTCGCCCTTCAGGGACCTCACGTCGCCGCGGGCGAAGTACCCGTCGATGGCCTTGGGAGCGAGCTCGATCGTTTTGGCGAGGTCGGCCAGCGCCCCGTCCAGATCGCCTTTGTGCTTGCGGGCCACGGCCCGGCCGAAGTAGCCTTCGACCGCCTTGGGATCGAGGGCGATCGCCTTGGCATACTCGGCCACGGCGCCTTCGAAATCCTGCCGCTCCCACTTGTCCTGCCCGGCCTTCAGGGCCTCCTTGAAGGGACTCGGAGGCAGCGCGTCCAGGATCGCCTTGTGGATCTCCTTGCACACCGGAGCCAGACGGGAATCGGCGGCGGCGGTCCTCTCAAGCGCGGGGATCGCCGCTTTCCCCAGTTTCTGGAGTTCCTTCCTTGCCCCGTCCCGGCTGCGGACATCGTCGGAACGGAGCTCTTCGATCAGCTGCTCGGCGCTGCGGTCCTGAAACAGGAGAAGGACTGCCAGGAAGAGGGTCATGGGGGGATCCTCACACCCGCTAATTCTACCGCCGGGGTGAAGCCGGGATCCCGAAAACTTCGCGGCCGGGGGACTACTTCGACGTGCGACCCTGCAGGAAGCGCTCGCGCGCGTCGCGGTCCATCCAGAACTTCCGCGCGCCCGTCGAGCTCGAGAACTCGATGCCGACGAGCTGCTTGAGCAGCGTCCGGATCGACTCCATCACGGACTGGGCGTCCGTGGGGCGCATGCTCTTGACGACCGGATCGAGCACGGTGGTGTCGCCCTTCGAGACGCCTTCGCTCGATTCGAAGAGTCCGATCAGGCGGCCCGTCGCGCGCTCCAGCACCTGGCGGGTCTTCACCTGCAGCAGGAGGTCGTTGAGCGCCTGCACCGTCACCCGGGCCAGGTCCGCGTCCCCCGAATCCAGCTGGCGGAGCAGCGCGTCGACCGACCGGTCGTGGCCCAGGCGGGCCAGCGCGCGCACGGTCTCCGCATACACCGAGGGATCCTTCCCCTGGATGGTCTGCAGCAGCGTGAGCAGGTTGTCCGTCGCCTGAGGATCGCCGGTCTGACCGAGCTCCTGGATGGCCGCGCGGCGGACCGTCGTGTCCTGCTCCGTCAGGTGGCGCGCCAGCGCCAGCGTGATGTCCGGAGCGTTGATCGAGCCCATCTCGTGGATCACGGCGGACTTCCGCGCCGGCCCGAGCGTCTTCAGGCGCGCCTCGTACTCGTCCAGCGCCTTCTTGATCTTGTCCTTCGGCACCGTGTAGGACGCCTTCCGCTCCGCCTCCGGCGCGCCCGACGCGAACAGCACCGCGTGCTGCAGCGTCCCGTTGTCGAGGCGGACGCGGCCGACCACGGCCTCGTCGCGCCGCACCGCGAAGCCGTCCTCGCGCGTGTCGTAGGTGCAGAGGAAGGCGCTCTCGAGGAGCTGCTTCACGCCCTTCATCGTGTTCGGGAACGGCGACGCGGCCCGCGACGGGCCGTCGCCCTTCTCGAGCAGGTCGAGCGCCGCGCCGGCCAGGAGGCGCTCGAAGTAGGCGCTGAACAGCGCGTGGTCGGGGAAGATCTCGACGAACTCCAGGGAGTCGTTCTCGGCGACCGCGAGGCCCACCGCGGTCATCTCGCGGTCCGGGAGCGCGCTGAAGTAGGCGCGCACTTCGGCGATCGCGTCCTGCTGCTTGCGGTACAGGTCCACGAGCCCGCCGGGCCTGCCGCCGAGCTTCTTCGCCAGGATGGACCACGCGGCGCCCTGCCCCTGCTCCCAGATCAGCGAGCGGCGCAGCAGCGGCGGCGCGACGAAATGACCCGACTCCTTGGCGAAGCGGTCCGACGTCGTCCGCCACGCGCCGGGCTCCACGCAGAGGACGGGCACCTTCCCGGTCTGGCCTTTCGGCACGAGCGTATGCTCCGCCACCATGCGCGAGCAGCGTCCGCCGGTGAGCACGTCGCCGGCCAGGAGCAGGACGTCCTGGTCGAGCAGGTTCTTGACCGACACCTGGAAGAGTCCCGCCGAGTCGGTGATCTCGAGCTTGTCGGTCCCGAGCGCGGCATGGATCGTCGTGAACGACGCCTCGGGCGGCGCCGCGGCCGCGAGCAGCGGGTAGACGGTGATCCCGTGGAAATTCATGGGCGGGCCGATCTGCAGGCCGTCGAGGGCCTTGGTGAAGTCGTTCGACGCCGCCGCGTTCGCCGGCGGTTTCACGAACTGCTCCGCCTGGATCGCCTCCGCCTGCTCCCGCGTCATCAGCTTGCCGCGGATCTCGACGAGATTATGCTCCTTGATCAGCTCCTCTTTGAAGTCCGTGGCCTTGCGCCATTCGCCCACGCCGATCTGGACGAAGCCCTCGGCCCACTTCTCCACCCACGCCTTGGGCACCGCGACGTCGTTGACCTTCGTGTAGCCGGCCTTGTCCAGGATCTCCTCGCTCGACGGGACGGGCTGCGACACCAACGACGGCGGCGGCTGCACCGGTTCCGCGACCGCCACGGGGAACTCCTTCGCGAGGACCTTCGCCGCCTGGTCGCGGGTCATCATCTGGCCGCCCAGGGCGACCATGTTCTTCGCGAAGTCGTCGCGCCACTTGCGCGGGATCCACTGGCCGTCGACCTCGACCAGGCCGTTGGACTCGAGAATGCGCTGCTCGTTGACCGGGGCCGCCGCGGGGGCGGGCCGCTTCTTCGTTTCCTTCAGCTCCGCGAGCGCGGCCACCAGCTCCTGCTCGAGGTCGGGGTCGCCGCGGCGGCCGGAGACGACGAAGCCCATCGCGAAGGCCGCCAGCGTGGTCGCCGCGAGCGCCCAGGGCACCCACCAGGTGGCGGGCAGCTTCGCGATCGGCGAGGACTTGGTCACGGGCCTCGAATCGGTCTTGGCCACCGGACGCGAGTCGGCCTTCGGCGTGACGATCGTCATCGCCTCGCTCTTGGTCCTGGGGTAGTTCTGGCGCCGCTCAATGTGCTGGGAGGCCGAGGCCTTGAGCGTCGTCATGAAGGCCGCGGTGGTCTCCATCGGCCGCGTCTCGTGCAGCGCCTCCAGCGACTGGGTGAAGTGGCGG
>DASQOM010000246.1:0-9586 GCA_035644495.1 Planctomycetota bacterium
GACCTCCTTGAGCTTCTCCCGGTCCAACATCATGTCGGGGAGCCCGTCGGCGATCTGGAGGTCGAGCTTGTGCTTCTCGGAGTTGATCTTGGAGATGCTGAGGATCTCGTCGACGATCGTGCGCGGCTGGATCAGCGTGTAGTGCATCTTGATCTTGCCGGACTGGATGCGCGACACATTGAGGAGGTCGTTGATCAGGAAGAGGAGCCGGTCGGACTCCTCGTCGATCACCTTGAGGAACGACCGCATCTGCTCCTCGGTGGCCATGTCGAGCAGGGCTTCCGTATAGGCCTTGATCGAGGTCAGCGGCGTCTTGAGCTCGTGCGAGACGTTGGCGACGAACTCGCTCTTCATGAGGTCGATCTTGCGCAGGCGGTCGAGCTCGCGCGACGCGGTCATGTCGCGGAACACCACGATGGTGCCCAGGGGCGCGAAGTTTTCGTCCCGGAGGATCGACGTCGAAATCGCGATGTTGAGCTCCAGGCCCTGATCCAGCCGGGCGGTCACCATCTTTTCCATCGCGTAACCGTGGTGCTGAGTGTCCTTGAGGAGGGCGCCGACGGCCGTGGCGACGTCGGGGTGCAGAACCTCCTTATAGGGCCTGCCGATCACGTCCTGCGGCAGCTCGAGGATGGCCATGGCGTTGCGGTTGAGGCGGGTGATGACGCCGGCGGAGTCGAGGGTGATGATCGCGTTGGTGATGGAGTCGAGGATGTTGGAGAGCAGCGCGGACTCGCCGATCGTCTTGCTGACGCGCAGCGCGTTGTGGATCATCACCGCGGCCTGCCCGCAGAGCACGGTGACCGGCTCGAGGTTCATCCGGGCGATCTCCTCGGCCATGCCCGTCACGTCGCAGACGAGGATGCCGACGGGCCCCTGCGTGACGCGGAGCGGGAACGCGGTGATCCAGCCCGCGCCGTGGGGGACCGTGATGGGCCGCGCCTCTTCGAGCACGTAGTCCAGCACGGTCTTCTCCGGGAGCAGAGTCGGGTCGCCTCCGGTGAACTCGCCGGCCTCCTGGCGGAGGAAGACGGCGATGGTGCGCGCCTTGGTGTAGCGGATCGCGGCCTCGCTGAGCAGTTTCGTCAGCTCGCCGGCGTCCTGGATGAGGAACATCCGCGAGACCACGTCCTGGAGCTCGACGGATTCCGGGGACTGCTGCATGGCCCGGAAGATTCCCGAGTCCGCCCGGGTGATGCTGGAGTCGGACTTGGTCGGGTCGAACGGCATCGCTATCTGATGAAGTCGAGGAACACCATGGCCCTCTCGATCTCTGCATTGGTTTGTACGAACAGGTCGTCGAAATCGGAGTGCTGAAGTCCGAGGGACCTCCACGCGGTCTCGCTGAGGACGGGGATCTTGTTGTCGCCGCCGTTGCCGAAGCGCATGGCCCGGATGACGATGTCGGCCAGGTGGATCACCTCGGCGAGCTTCTGGTTCTCGCCCGCGAGCGCCGGGTTGTGGTGGCAGCGCGTGGTCTCGATGAGGCCCTTGGACAGGTTCCACTTCTCGAAGAGCCAGGCGCCGACGTCGGCGTGCGTGGCTCCGAGCACCTGCATCTCCGCCTCGGCGATGAGGCAGTCCCGGGTGTGGACGACGTTGATCACCTCGGCGAACTTGTCGGGCATGTACTGGTCCATGACGATCTTGCCGACGTCGTGGAGCAGGCCCGCGATGAACAGTTCCTCGAGCATCGGGTAGTTGAGGCGCCGGCCGATCGCCTTCGCCGCGGCGCCGCAGCCGATCGAGTGCTTCCAGAACTGGGTGCGGTCGAAGTCGCCCGGCTTCACGGTGCGGCGGAAGACGTCGAAGATCGTCGACGACAGCACGATCGACTTGATCGTGTTGAAGCCGAGGATGACGATCGCGTGGGTGATGGTCGTGATGCGGTTCGGAAATCCGTAGAACGACGAGTTCACCACGCGCAGGACTTTCGAGGTGAGCGAAGGGTCGTTGGAGATGACGTGGGCGACCTCCTTCGGGGAGGTGCGCGGGTTCAGGATCATCTGGTTGATGTTGGTCATCATGACCGGCAGGGTGGGGAGACCCTGGATCCGGTCCACCAGCTTCCGGACCTTCTCCTGGACCTGTTGGTGCGGATTGGCTTCGGGCATCGGGATTATTTCGCCAGTTTGGAGGTCAGAAACCGCTTGGAGGCCTCTTTCAGGGCGGCCATGGTCGCGCTCGACTCGGTGCCCGCGAACATGCGGTCAATTTCCTTTTGAACCGCCTCGCGCTGGGCCTGCAGGTCGACGGGCGTCTTCGGGGCGTCGCCTCCGGCATCCTCGATGAACAGATGGGAGATCGTGCGCTGCTTGCAGGTTTCGAGGAGCTCGGCGGTCAGCTCGGTGCCGGCTTTGAACAGGAGATTTCCCCGAAGATCGGTGACGTCGCGCGCGGCCTTCTGCCCGGGCCGAGCTTCGTCGGTCTTCACGAGCTTCATTCGGTATCGATGATAGCACGGGAAGAGGGGAAAAACATAGAGACACCAAAGACGCCGCGCCGGGAGCCCGTTCCGGCAGGGGCGGATGCTCTCCCTGTCTCGTATATCTTTGTGTTTCGTTCTCCGGTGGAGCAGACGGAGTTTCTCGGCGTCTCGGGTGTCTTTGTGTTTCGCGTTTCTTAGATGCGGCGGTCGAGGACGAAGTCGGCGAGGTTGAGCAGCGCGTCGACGTGCAGGGAGTCGGGGAGCTGGCGCAGGCCCGACTTCGCGTCCTCCACGAACTCCGTCGCGCGGCGGGTGCAGTACGTCAGAATGTCGCGGTCCTGGATCATTTTCAGGACGACGGACTTCTTGTCGACGCCGTTGCGCGAGGAGAGCAGGTCCTGCAGCTCCGCGCGGTCGCGGGCCGGCAGGTCGCGCAGCAGTTTGATCACGGGCAGCGTCAGCTTGCCCTTTTCGAGGTCCGTGCCGAGCGATTTACCCATCTCGGTCTCGTCGCCCGTGATGTCGAGGCAGTCGTCGATGATCTGGAATGCGGTGCCGAAGCAGGCACCGTAGTTGGCGAGCGCCTCGACATGCGCCGCCGGGGCGCCGCTCCCGACGCTGCCCAAACGGCACGCCGTCGCAAAGAGGGATCCGGTCTTGTGGTAGATGACCTTGCAGTACTGGGTCTCGTCGAGGTCGAAGTTGAACTTGGTGGAGATCTGCCAGAGCTCGCCGACGCACATTTCCTCGACGGTCTTTGCGAGGATCAGGTTCGCGTCGCGGCTGTGGATCTTCGCGGCCAGCGTGTAGGCCTTGGCGAAGAGATAGTCGCCGAAGAGGATCGAGGCTTCGTTGCCCCAGACGTTGTTGAGCGTCTTCACTTGGCGGCGGATCAGGGCCTCGTCGAGGACGTCGTCGTGCACGAGCGTCGCCGTATGGAGCATCTCTACGACGGCGGAAAGCGCGATATGGACGTCCGTGACATCGCCGCCGAGGATATGGGCCGAGTGGAGCAGCAGGGCGGGGCGGACGCGCTTGCCCTGGAACTTCGTCGAGTGCTTGAGCAGCTGGGAGACGAAGGGATTTTCGTGGGCGAGTTCGCGGGAGAGCGTCTCTTCGAAACGATCGATTTCCGACTGGATGGGCTCGTAGATCGATTTCAGGGCGGCGGCGGCCTGACCCAAACGCTTCTCCTTCGTGCTCACGGGTCGGGGCGCGAGTCTAGCACGACCCTACACCTCATGCAACTCTATTTCTGGGAGCAAGCCGCGGGCCAGTCAGCCGGCGATGCGGAGCGCGTGTGGTGGGACACTATGGCTCAGTGCTGCGCCATTCTTCGGGCGTGTTCGCATTGGTGAAGGGAGAGCGGCCCTCGACCAGCCACTGCCCGTCGTTTACCGGGAGGATGTCGACCCATAGCCCCTGGTGGAAGCCCGTCGTCTTCCAGTTGCCGGCGTGGGCCTCCCGTTCGATGGCGGGGAGGCATTGCCGCGAGTAGATCGCGTGCACCGGCTCCAGACCGCGCCCGGATTCGGGGATGATGACGTCGAAGTCGCCGGGGATCTCGATCATCGACCGCACGAGGTCGGGACTCAGGAACGGGAGGTCGCAGGCGACAACGAACACGCGGGGCGCGGTGGCCGCCTTGAGCAGCGCGTGGATGCCGGAAAGTGCGCATCGCTCGGCGAAGTGATCGGGCACGACGCGGCGCTTGAAAGGGGAATAAGGCTCCGGATCGTTCGCGCTGATCAGGATCTCCGAGAACAGCGGCTGGAGCAGGTCCAGTTGGTGCCGAATCAGGGGTTTCCCGCGAAAGGCCAGCAGCGCCTTGTTGCGGCCCATCCGCGCGCTGGCCCCGCCCGCCAGGATCCCGCACGCCGTCGGAATCATGCGGTGGATGCTATCATGTTCGCGTGGCCGTTTGGATCCTTCTCGCGCTGCTGCAAACGGGAGACGCGGACGCCGTCGTCGAGCGCATCAACCTCCATCGCAGGGCCGCCGGGCTGGACCTGGTCGTCAGCGACTCCGCCCTGACGAAAGGCTGCACCGCGCACGCGGCGTACCTGGTGAGGAACGTGGACCATCCGTCGGCGCAGGGGCTGGGGCTGCATGACGAGGACGCGACGCTGCCCGGCTACACGAAGGACGGCGAGCGGGCGGGCAAGGCGTCGGTGATTTTCCTCGGGAAGGAGGGGACCGACGCGGTCGAGGGATGGATGGGATCGCTGCTGCATCGGATCCCGCTGCTGCAGTCGCGGATGAAAAAGGTGGGCTACGGCGTGGCGCGGGGCGGGCCGGCGTCGGTGACGGTGGTGCTGGACGCGACGAACGGGATGGGCGCCGGCCGGGACGCGCCGGTCGTGCTGTATCCGGCCGACGGCCAGAAGGACGTGCCACTGCTCTTCAGCCCGGAGATCCCCGACCCGATTCCCGACTCGCCGGACAAGAAGGCGGGATATCCGGTGACGGCGATCTTCTCGGAGGGCGCCCTGGTGAAGGACGTGAAGGCGTCGTTGAAGGACGGCGACGGCCAGGAGGTCGCGGTATGGCTCTCGTCGCCCGAAAAGCCCGCGGCGGCGGACTACCAGCGCAATACGGTCGGGCTGATCTCCCGGGAGGCGCTCAAGCCGTCGACGACGTATACCGTTTCAATTGCCGCGCGGGTCACGGGCAAGCCGTGGCTGCGGACGTGGTCCTTCACGACGGCGTTAAAGTAGATCGCCAAGCGCGACGGCGTCGCGGGACGACAGGACGAATGAGTATTGAAGGTCTCTTCGGCGGGATTGTCTTGGAGGAGGAGTACGGCAGTCCGCCGCGGGTTCAGGGGGTAGCCTTGTCGTTTCCGCGCAGGAACGCGGTCCTTCAAGAGGGCGACGAAGCAGGCCGAAGGGGGTCGACCGTCAGCCGCCAGAGCGACGTGACCTCCGCCGCGCGCGCGACGTGCAGCGGGTCCTCCTTGTCCTGGGTCCTGGGATGACGGGACCGCGAGTCCTGGCGGCCCGCGATCTTCAGTCCGCCTGCCGAGATTGCGGACTCCAGCTCGGCGCGGGAGCGGAGTCCCAGCCGCTCCGCCAGATCCGAAAGGATCAGCCAACCCTCCCCCTGGGGCTCCAGGTGGGCGGCCAGCCCGGCCAGGAAGGCCTTCAGCATGCGGCTGTCGGGGTCGTAGACGGCACGCTCCATCGTCGAGGTCGGCTGCGCCGGGATCCACGGCGGATTACAGACGATGAGCGGCGCGCGTCCCTCGGGGAAGAGATCCGTTTCCCGGACCTCGACCTGCGGGCCATAGCCGAGTCGATCGAGGTTTTCGCGGGCACAGGCCACGGCGCGGGCGTCCAGGTCGGTGGCGACGACGCGCTTCACGCCGCGACGGGCCAGCAGGGCGGCCAGCACCCCGGTGCCGGTGCCGATGTCGAAAGCCAGCTCGCGCGACGGAATCGCCGCGGCGGCGACCAGGTCGGCGTACTCGTGGCGGACCGGCGTGAAGACGCCATAGTGGGGATGGATGCGCGCGCCGAGTACGGGCACCTTGATGCCGGTCTTGCGCCATTCGTGCGCGCCGATCAGCCCATGCAGCTCGCGCAGCGACGCGACATAAGGCTCCTGGGCCTCGCCATACGCCTCGAGGCAGGCCTGACGGACGTCCGGCGCGCGTCTCAGGGGCACGCGGTGGTCGGCGTCGAAAGGCAGGAGGATCATGCCCAGCGTGTGAGCCCGGAACTCCTGTTCCCGGCGCTGCTGTTGGAAGACTTCCGCGAGGCCGCCGGAGGCTTTGCCGGGCGACCGCCGGCCCACGCGGCGATCCATGGCCTGCATCAGCTTGCGCGCGTTCTGGAAGTCGCCACGCCAGAGCAGTCCCGACCCCTCGCGGGCCAGGCGGTAGGCGGCGTCGGCCGTCATCGCATCCCCGGCCGTGACGCCCCGGGCGGGCGGGGGCGCGCCGTTCTCGGAGCGCCAGCGGGCGGCTTTCGTCTCGCCGTCCTCGGTCCAGCGGAATTCCATCATGAGCGTGCCAATCCTGTCGCGACGACCCAGGCGCTGGCCCAGGCCCATTGAAAGTTGAAGCCGCCGAGCCGGCCGTCGACGTCGAGAATCTCGCCGGTGAAGTAAAGACCCGGGCAGCGGCGCGACTCCAGGGTGGACGGATCGACCTCCGCCAATGGCACGCCCCCGGCCGTGACTTCGGCGAAGTTATACCCGCGACCGCCCACGACGGGAAGAGGCCATTCAAGCAGGTTCCTGGAGAGGCTGCGGCGGTCGTCGCGCGAGACGTTGGCCATGGTCGTTTCGCCGCAGATCTTCAGCCGGACGAGCACGGCTTCCACAACCTTCGCGGGAAGCAGGGTCGCGAGGACATTATGGAGCTGGGTCCGGGGCTGACCCTGGGCGAGCTGCAGCAGCTTCGCCTCCAGGGCCACGAAGTCGTGACCCGGGAGCAAGTTCGCCGTGACAGCCACTGCAGCTTGATCCAACTTGCCCCGCTGCCAATGACGGGACGCGTCGAGCGCCGCGGGTCCGCTGATCCCGAAGTGGGTCCACAGCATCGGCCCTTCGAGCAGAGCGGGCTTCTGCCCGGCGACGCGCACGCAGATCTGGACCGGCAGGGCGATTCCGGAGAGCCCGACGTGAAAATCCCCCTCGAGGATCATCGGCTCCAGCCCCGGCGTCGTGGCGACGAGCGTGTGGCCCAGGGAGACCGCGAGCTTGTAGCCGCCCCCGTCGCTTCCCGTCTTCGGCAGCGAAAGGCCGCCGGTCGCCAGGACGAGCCTGCGGGCCGTCAAGTCGCCCCCGGAGGTGGTGAGATGGAAGAGGTCGTCGCGTCGGACGACGGCGTCCACCCGATGGGCGCTGCGAAGGTCGACGTGGAGCCGCGCCGCCTCAGCGACGAGGCTGTCGAGCACCGTATGGGCGCTGTTGGAGTCGGGAAACAGTTTGCCCCGGTCCTCGACGTGCAGGGTCACGCCGATCTCCTTGAAGAAGGCGATCGTTTTGCCGACCGGCAGGGCGGAGAGGATGCGGCGGATGACGTTGGGGCTGCCGCCCCAGAAGTCCGCGGCACCGACCGCCTCGTGCGTCACGTTGCATCGGCCGCCGCCGCTCACCAGGATCTTCGCGCCGATCTTCGCGGCGCCGTCGAGCAGGCTGACCCGTCGTTCGGGCTTCAGCCGGGCGCTGAAGATCGCCGCCGCCAGCCCGGCCGCGCCGGCGCCGACGACGACTACGTCGAGAGGGCCGCTCATGGCCCGCGATCATAGCGATCGGAGCGTCCGGTGGGAATGCCGCCGAGGGCTCTCCCGGAAGGGAGCTCCGGGCGTGCGCGCAAATTGTCCCCGAAAGTTCTTCGCGGAAATGCCAGTTGAAGGGACCGGCGATGCCATCAGCGAGATGAAGCCCAGGACGGCATGGGCCATGAAGACGAGAAGGTACTGCGCGACGCGGCTCGCCGGCCACGGGAAGCCTCCCTTGGCGATGCAGAGGCCGAAGACGCCGGCCAGGCAGATCCACCGGAGCGGAAGGACGATCGCGAAGAGGATCCCCGCGCCCACCTTGTCGGGTCCGGCCAGTCGCTGGTAGTCCCCGACGCAGGCCTGGTACACGAACGTGAGCAGCAGGGCCGCGATCAGGAGGAGCACGGCGAACAGGGTCATGAGTTCATCCCTCCTCATGCCCCAAGAGGTATCCCCGGGGCCCGGAGTTTCCGGGATTCTACCGGAATTCGTGAACCCGGGGTCCGGAAGTCCGCGTCAAACGGGGCAGAGTTTACTGGGGAGGCCCGCCATGAAGCATCTGGCCCTGTTCACGCTCCTGTGCCTCGGAATGACCGAAGACGCCGCGCCGCCGTTCGTCGCCCACGAGTGGGGAACGTTCACGTCGGTGTCCGGCTCCGACGGCGTCATGATCGACTGGCGTCCGCTGCTCGGCGCCGACGACCTCCCGAAGTTCGTATACCGGGACGGCGAAGGCCGCGGATATCTCCAGGGCATCGGCACCAAGAACCTCTTCCCGACGCGCGTCCGGATGGAGACGCCCGTGATCTATTTCTACTCCGACCGCGAGCGCGAGGTTTCCGTCAAGGTCGCTTTCCCCAAGGGGCGGATCACGGAGTGGTATCCCGCGGCGGTGACCGTCAAGCCCGAGCTCAACTGGGGCATGCTCAAGATCGTCCCGAAGGCGGACGTCGCGCTGCCCCGCGAAGCCGCCGAGAGCCACTATTATCCCGCCCGCAACACCGATGCCGCCCTGGTCCGCGTGTGGAACCGCAGCGCGGCGGCCGTCGAAGAGTACCAGTACGAGAAGTTCCTGTTCTACCGCGGCGTCGGGACCTTTGATCTGCCGCTGCGCGCGACCCTGGACCAGCGTACGGTGACGATCGACCGCATCGGCCCCGACGCGCTTTCGACGGCGATCCTCTTCGAGAACTCCGGAGGCAGGGTCGGGTTCCGGAGGACCGGGCCCATCGCGACGCGCGTCAGGGTCGAGCGGCCCGAGTTGACGGCCGAAGTCGACCACGTCATGGCGGAGCTGGAGCTGCTGCTCGCCGAATCGGGGCTCTATGCCAAGGAAGCCCGGGCGATGGTCGAGACCTGGCGCAGCAGCTGGTTCGAGGAAGGGCTGCGCGTTTTCTATCTCGTGCCGCGGCGCGCCACGAATGAGGTGCTTCCTCTGACGATCGACCCGAAGCCCGACCAGCTGGTCCGCGTGCTGGTGGGCCGGGCGGAGATCATCACCCCCGAGCAGGAGCTGCTCATGACCGCCCTGGCGAGGAAGCTCGTCTCGGTCCCGGAGCCGGCGCGGACCGCCGCGCAGGCCGAGCTGAAGAAGCTGGGCCGCTTCGCGGAGCCGACGCTGCGCCGCGTGCTGGCGACCACCCGCGACGCCGCGCTTCAGGCGCGCATCCAGGAACTGCTGAAATAGACGCCACTCGGCAGGGACTCCGGAGGACGGGGGTGAGCCGCTCCTCCGGAGCCTGCCTGCTCCTCCGGGAGGTCCTTATGGAGGAGTATTGGTGACTTCGACCACGTTGGCATCCATCGCCCCCGTCGAATCCTGCGCGCGGACGATGAACCAGTACTCGTCGTGCGACGTGAGTCCCGTGACCACCATGCCGGTCGGACTGGTCGTCGACGCGACGGGGTTGCCCACATCCTCGAGACCGGA
>DASQOM010000247.1:0-9742 GCA_035644495.1 Planctomycetota bacterium
GCACTTGAGCGACTCGGCGCTCCAGCCGCACTTGGTGCAGAAGCTGGCCCCCTGCGCGAGCTCCGTCTTGCACTTCGGGCAGAGCATCGCGGCGGGATGCTGGATCTTGTCGTCGATGTCGGGCAGCATCTTGCGCAGCGCCTCGTCCACCGCGTAGCGCATCAGCTTGCCCTGGGAGTCCCGGTCGACCTGGACGTTGTTCTTCGCATCACCGCCGATGCCGATGACGCGGACGCCCCAGGCGCTGGCCGACAGCTCCTTCTTCACCTCGCCGAACTGCTTGGAGACGATCTCGCCGGTCGTCGCGTTCACCAGCTTGATGTCGACGCCGATGTCCGTCGTGATGATGGTCTTGGAGGTATCGATCTTGAGGGGCGCGGCGCCGGGGATCAGGCGGTCGAACATGCCGCCCTGGTTGGAGGTCTTCTCCGTCTTCAGGGCGAAGTTCGTGACCGACCCGATGAAGAGGTAGTCGACGCCGCGGATCTTGCCGGACCTGGCCAGCTCCGCCGGATCGACGATGCCTTCGAGGCTCTGCTCCTTGAGCAGGGTCTTCATCGCCATGCGGTCGATGAGGTTGAAGCGCTTGGACGACACCGCGAGCGTTTCGAGCTGCTCGCCGGCGGCGTCGGAGGATTTCGTGTTGGTCTTGTCGGTGAATTCCACGACGCCCGCGCGCAGCCGGACGTTGCTCCCGGCGGGAGGCGGCGGGTAGTTGCCCACGTCGGGCATCTTGTCGCGGGTGACGGTCTCACTGGAGCTCGTGCCGCAACCGGCCAGAAGGGCGATCGCGAGGGCGAGAACAGGGAAGCTTCGGCTCATCTTTTCCTCCAAGCGCTGAAGTCCAGATATCTTACGGACCCGGGGCTGCCAGTCAAGGGACACCGGTCATACGGGCCCGGGCAATTCCAGTTTGACGACCGGGAGGGTGGGTTTGTGACAGGCCTCAGGAGCGGACCGACTCCAGCGGGCGGTAGAGGGTGTCGCGGCGGACGGGGTCGCGTCCCGCCTCCCGGATGAGCGCCCGCATCTCCTCCTCGGAGACGCCCAGTGGGGACTCGGCGCCGGCCATATGCACGATGCGCTCTTCGAGGATGGTGCCGTCGATGTCATCCGCCCCGTAGGAAAGGAGGATCTGGGCCATCTTGAGGCCGGTCATGATCCAGTAGGCCTTGAGGTGGTCGACGTTATCCATCATCAGGCGGCCGACGGCGTGGACCTTGAGGTCGGTCTGGGCCGTGACCTTGGGCAGACCCTTGAGCGCGTTGTTGTCGATCTGGAACGCGAGCGGGATGAAGGCGGTGAAGCCGCCGGTCTCGTCCTGCAAACCCCGGATGCGGAGCATATGGTCGACGCGCTCCTCGGGGGTCTCGATGTGGCCGTAGAGCATGGTTGCGGTGGATCGGCCGCCCATCTTGTGCCAGGCGCGGTGAATCTCGAGCCAACGCTCAGGGCGGGCCTTGCCGGAGCAGATCTGGTTCCAGACGCGGTCCGCGAAGATCTCGGCGCCGCCGCCCGGGAGGGAGTCGAGGCCGGCCTCACGGAGCTCGGCGAGCACCTGCTCGGGGCTCTTCTTGGCGATCTTGGTGAAATGGTCTATTTCGGTCGCGGTGAACGCCTTGATATGGAGGTCGGGATAGCGCTCCTTCAGGCCGCGGAGCATCTCGATGTAGTAGCGCCAAGGCAGCTTCGGATGGACGCCGCCGACGATATGGATCTCGTTGAGCTTCTCGAATTTGGCCTTGGCGGCGTAGGCGTAGATGGTGTCCAGGTCCATCTCCCAGGCGCCCTCGGCTCCGTCTTTCCGGTAGAAGCTGCAGAAGTGGCAGTCGAACACGCACACGTTCGAGTAATTGAGGTGCATGTTCCGGACGTAGTAGGCGACGTTGCCGTTCTTCTTCTCGCGGACGTGGTTGGCCAGGCGGCCGAGCGTGAAGAGGTCATCGGTCTGGAAAAGCCGGACGCCGTCGTCAAAGCTCAGGCGCTCGCCCGCGTGGACCTTCTTCTCGATGTCGGCCAAGGAGGGGGTCACTGGCCCATTCTATGCAATAACGGACTCTGAATCACTTATTGCATTTTAGCAGGGGCAGCCGTGATATTCGTCCCCCGAGGAAGGGCCCAGAGGGGACTTGAAGGCCTCGAGCGCAACCCCCTCGTGCACCTTGTGGAATCCCTCCAGCGGCGACATTCCGTAGGCTTGCTGCAGCACCCGCATCGTGTGCAGCACCTCCCGGTTCGTCCCCTCCCCGATGTGCATCCGACAGGTCCCGTTCGACGCAGCCAATAACGTGGGATTGGCTTTCTTGATGTCGGCGAACACGTGCTTGCCGATCGCCTGCGACAGGTCGTAGGTCTCCGACTTCATCCCGAACGACCCCGCCATGCCGCAGCAGCGCTCCGGGATTTCAACCAGCTCCAGGCTCGGGATCAGCTGCAGCACCTTCCGCGCCGCCTTGTCGGCCCCCAGCGCCCGCAGGTGGCACGTCGGGTGCAGGATCAGCGTCGATGCGACCCGCTTGAAGTTCACGTCCAGCTCGCCCTTCTTGTGCAGGCTCAGCAGGAACTCATGGACGTCGACGACCCGGTCCGCCACCTTCTTCGACGCCTCCCCCGGCAGCAGCTCCGGCACCTCGAGCTTCAGCTGCAGCCCGCACGAGGGCGCGCTCGTGACGATCGGCAGGTCCGACCCCGACAGGAGCTCGACATTATGCTTCGCGCAGGCCGTCGCCTCGTCGCGCGCGCCCAGCGACGTCGCCGCAAGGCCGCAGCACTTGTACTCGGGGATCACGACCTCGTACCCGTTTCGCTCGAGGACGTCGATCGTCGCCTGCTTCTCCCCCTGCGGGTCGTTGTAGTCGGCGAAGCAGCCGGCGAAGTAGATCACCTTCTTGTCCGACTTCTTCGTGCACCGGCTCTCGTCCTTGACGAATTCGGGCGACCGCTTGATCCCCTTCACCGCGCCGACCACCGGCATCAGCCAGTTCGAGAACGGCGCCCAGCGCTGGGCCCGCTCCGAGTTCTCGCGGACGTGGACGAACATCTCGTCCTTCTTCGAAAGGCCGCGTTTCGCGACGTCGAAGGCCTTGGCCTCCAGGCACATCCCGGGGATGTCCACGAGCGACGGACACTGGACCAGACAGAGTTTGCAATTGATGCAGAGGTCGGCGACTTCGCGGAGTTGCTTCGGGTCGATCGGGAAGCGCCCTTCGAGCGCTCCCTGCAGCATGGCCGCCTTCCCGCGCGGCGTCGCCGCTTCGTCGGGCTTTTCCTGGTACACCGGGCAGTACGTCCGACAGAACCCGCAGCCGTGGCAGCGCTCGATCTCCCTGGTCCAGCCCGCGAACGGGGAGTCCGGCAGATACTCGTGGTCGTGGCGCCGCGACGCGCGCAGATACTTCCGGAAATCGAAGTCCGCCGGCTGGATCTTCTTCCCCGGATTCAGGATGTTCTTCGGATCGAACGACTTCTTCACGTGCTCGAAGAGCGGCACCAGCTTGCCGAAGATCTTCCGCACCCAGGCCGCCCGCAGGATCCCGTCGCCGTGCTCGCCCGACAGCGTCCCCTTCAGACCCGCCACCAGCTCGGCCACGTCCTCGCAGATCGGCAGGATCTTCGCATGATGGTCCTTGCCCTGCGCCTCCATGAGGACGTTGACGTGGACGTGCCCGCTGCCGGCGTGACCGAAGACGATGCCCTGCACGCCGTGCTTCGCGAACACGCGCTTCAGGCCCTGGATATAGGCGACCAGGTTGTCGGGGTGGACGCAGGCGTCCTCGATGATGCGGGTGGACCGCAGCGGCCCCTGCAGGCGCTCGAGGATCGGGGACGCCGCTTTTCGGACCTTCCACAGGACTTCGGCGTCGTGGCCGCTGGCCACCGTGATCTCGATCGCCTCGCCCAGGACGGACCTGGCCTTCTCCACCAGCGCCGCGACCTGCTCCTTCTTCTCCCCGTCGAACTCGCAGAGCAGGATCGAACTGAGGTTCGGCGGCATCTTCTGCTGCCATTCCAGGATCGAGTTCTTCACGAGGTCGATCATGGTCTTGTCGATGACCTCGAGCGCGCTCGGGACCAGGGGCCTCAAGGCAACGACCGCGCGGCCCATCGGCTCGAGGTCGTCGAAGTAGATCCGCATCAGCGTCTTCTCGGGGGGCAGACGGATGAGCTTCAGTTTGGCTTCGGCGATGATCGCAAGCGTCCCCTCGCTGCCGACCAGCAGGCGCGTCAGGTCGAACTGGGGATCGAAGACGTGGTAGCCGCTGGAATTCTTCAGGGTCTGCGGCCGCGACTGGTCGATCAGCGCGCGGTTCGCGTCGACGAGCGCCTTCATCTCCGCGTCCAGCCCGCGCCAGCGGGAGCCGCCGGTGCCGGAGCCGTCATCGAGGACGACGTCGAGGCTCATCACATAGTCCCGCGTCGGCCCGTACTTCACGGTCCTCGGGCCCGCCGCATTGTTGGCGATCATGCCGCCGATGGTGGCGACGTCGCCGCTCGACGGATCCGGCGGGAACCAGAGCCCGAACCCCTTGAGGTACTTGTTGAGCTTGCCGAGGACGACGCCGGGCTGGACTCGGATCCAGCCCTCGCTCTGGTTCAGCTCGACGATCTTGTCCATGTACTTCGAGAAGTCGAGGATGATCCCTTCACCGAGGGTCTGGCCGGCGAGGCCGCTGCCGGCACCGCGGGCGGTGACCGGGATGCCCTTCTCCGCCGCGTACTTGAGGACGGCGACGACGTCGTCGCGGTCGCGCGGCACGACGACGCCCTGGGGCATCATCTGGAAGATGCACGCGGCGGTGGAATACAGGGTGCGGTGGAGGTCGTCGCAGAGGACGTCGCCTTTCACGAGACGGCGGAGGTCCTGTTCGAGCGCGAGACTCATTGGGCCATTATAGCGATTTCAGCGCCGGCCGCCGAAGCTCGTCGTCGTCGTCATCCGGTGGAGGATCCACGCGGTCCAGGTGAGCAGGACGAAGCCGAGGATCATCGCCAGCCCGTGCACGGGAAGGTCGGTCAGGAGGGCCATCCCGGGCGCCTTCAGGTCCTTGACCGGCAGCGACTGGACGGCGCCATAATAGCCGAGGCCCAGGGAGGCCAGGATCAGGAGGATGCCGCCCCAGCGGCGCGCCCCGCCCGCCCGCGGGGAAAACGCCAGGAATAGGCCCAGGAAGGCGACGGCAAGGGCTCCCACGGGGAAGACCAGCATCTTCGGATCGGCGATGCAGGCGCTGACGATGGCGGGGATGTTCCCGCCGGCGCCGAAGGCCAGGACCGAGCCCAGCGAGACGACGAGCAGGACCGAACCCGCGGCGTAATCGAACTCCTCGCGGCTCGACAGGCCGAACATGAGCGCGGCGGTGAGGCTCCACAGGGCGAGCAGCGCCAGGTTGGACGGGTGGATCAGGAGACGGAAGGAACCCTGGGCGCCGCTGAGGAAGAGATCCAGGCTCTGGCCCGTCGCCGGCGCGCAGAGACCCGCGGCGAAGAAGCACAGGGCGGCGAAAATGGGCACCATGACGGCGGGGCCCGGGTGGGTGGTCTGCTGCAGCTGCTTGCGGTTGACCAGGAACGCTCCGACGAGCAGACCGGCGCCGGCCGCCACCAGGCCGAGGCGGAGGATCAGCCCGGAGTCGCCGTGGATGAAGGGCCGAGGAAGACTCATCCAGAACCCGTCCCCGGCCCGGATCGGGACCCCCAGGGCGCCGACCGCGAAGAGCGCCGCGCAGCCCGCCAGCACGAGCCCCCAGAAGCCGAGGTTCTCGACGACATGGCGCTCCCGCTTCGGCGGCGGGACGTGCTTCCATTTCGGAGGGGCCGCGACCTCCGCCACGCGCGGGATCGGCTTGGACTCCTCCTTCTTCAGGTTCGGGTTCGAGGGGAAATCCTCGGCCCGCAGCGGGCGGTTCTTCGCCGCCTGCTTCGGCAGCGGGGCCGACGGCTGCAACTCCCGCGGCTGGATCACCCTCGGCTCGATCTCTGCCCCCTCGATCATCCGTTTCCTCGGCCCGGCGGAGATCTCCGGGACATAGTCCGGGTCCTGCACGGGTTGCGGCTTTTGTGGCGGCGGACGCCGACGGCCGTGGATCTCGACCTCGGGCACCGACTCGTCGGCGTTGTCCCAGAAGTTGTCTGCGGGAACGACCGTCGCCGGCCGGGACCGGGGAGGAGGCACCTGCGTCTTCCGCGCCTGCGGCGGCGGCTCCGCCCGCCGCGGCGGGATCAGGATCTGCTCGAGGTCCGCCCTGAGCGCCGTGGCGTCGGGATACCGCGCGGCCACGTCCTTCTGCAGCAGTTTCCGGACGATGGCCGACGCGCGCGGGTCGATCCCGGGAACGCGGTCCTCGATCGGGATCGGGTCCAGGGTGACGCGCTGGGTGGCCATCTCGAGCGCCGTCAGCGCGTTGAACGGCAGCTCGTTCGAGAGCATGTTGTAGTACACCACGCCGAGCGAGTAGAGGTCGGCGCGCGCGTCGACCGCAGGGCCGTCGACCTGCTCCGGCGCGATGAAGCCGGGGGTGCCCATGAAGGCGCCGCTCACCGTGGTGAAGCTGCTCACCGCCTTCAGATTCCGCGCCAGGCCGAAGTCGGTGATCTTCACCGATCCGTCCTTCGAGATCATGATGTTCGCGGGCTTGATGTCGCGGTGGACGATGGCCTGCGCGTGCAGCCCTTCGAGGCCCCCGGCCGCGTCGCGCGCGATGCGCGTGGCCGTCTGCAGGTCCATCTTCCCGTCGCGCTCCAGCTTCTGCTCGAGGTTCTCGCCGTCGATGAACTGGAGAATGATGAAGTGCTGGGCCTTCTCCTCGGCCACGTTGAGAACCTGGATGACGTTCGGGTGCTCGACCTTGGCGGCGGCGCGGGCCTCGCGCTGGAAGCGCTCGACGAATTCGACGTCCGACTCGAGGTGTCCGGCGAGCACCTTGAGGGCGACGGGCTTGTCGAGCGCGATATGGTGGGCGCGGTAGACCGTCCCCATGCCGCCGCGGCCCAGGAGGGCCTGGATGCGGCAGCCGCCCAGGGTCATCCCGATGAAGGGATCTTTCTGCTGCTCGGCGCTCATCCGGCACTCCGACGCACGATCAGAACCGCTTCCGGTAGGAACGTTCCTGCAGACGCATTCCCGAGAAGACCACGGCCCGCTCCACGACGGCGACCGCGAGGACCAGGCCCAGCATGCCGGCCGAGTCCCGGAAGGAACGCCCGAACCCGGCGAACGGCTCGGCCAGCAGGGCCGTCCAGGGCTCGCGCGTGGGCTGCGACACCAGCACCCCGAAGGCGAAGAGGCCCAGCGCCCCGGCCGCCGTCAGCGCCGCGCCGACGCCCTTTGCCTGGCGTTCGAAGTTGTACCCCGTCACGAGCAGGATCCCGAAGAAACAGGCCAGCATCGTCGCCGTCGCCAGCGGAATCGACAGCTCCGGGAAGATCATCATCTGGCGGAACGGCGCGTCCCAGCCGACCGCCGACACCCCGAACGCGTAGAGCAGCGGAAACCCGACGAGCATGAGGGCCCTCGTCGCCATCACCCGGAACGACCCCGGCTCGCGCTCCCAGGAGATCTGGATGGCGGCGAACAGCGCGACCAGCCCGAGCACCAGCCGGTTCAACGGCGCGAGCAGGGCCGACGTGAGCGCGCGAACCGAATTGCCCAGCGTGGAGGCCGTTCCGGATCCCGCGGCCCGGTCGATCCAGGCCCCGGCGACTAGCCCGCAGAGGAGCATCAGGCCCACCAGGACGATCAGGGCAGCCTTCCGCGCCAGCGAGTTGAATTCCCGGCGGTAGACGAGAACGGAGCCCGCGGCGGCAGCCACGGCCCCCACCAGCAGCGCGATCCGCTTGCCGAAGTCGGCATCCGACGCCGCCCAGTGCCCCAGGAAACCGCTGCCCCGCTCCGCGAGGCTGCCGGACAGAAACGCGAGCGCGATGGCCAGCCCCATCAGGTCCCAGTGGATGAGCATCCGGATGCGGCGCTTCGACTTCGCCTGTGCGAGGACGTTCTCGACCTTCTTGGTCGTTTCGGAGTTCCGGATGGCCGTCGGCTTCGGGCCCTGGAGGATCGCGTCGAGGTCGCGGATCAGGTCCGTCGCGTTCTGATAGCGCTGGCTGGGCTCGGGATTGAGCAGTTTCTTGACGATGGAGCAGGAGCGGGAATCGGCGGCCGAGTACGCGTTCTCCAGGGGTCGCGGGTCCTCCTTGGTGCGCTTGATGGCGATCTCCATCGGAGACTCGCCGAGAAACGGGAGCGTCCCGGAGAGCAGCTGATAATAGGTCACGCCCAGGGAGTACAAGTCCGTGCGATGGTCGAGTTTCTTGCCCTCGACCTGCTCCGGCGACGCATACTCCGGCGTCCCCAGGAAGGTCCCCTCCACGGTCAGGCCCTTCTTCGCCTCCGTGCTCCGCGCCAGGCCGAAGTCGGTCAAGTGCGGCTTGCCGTCGGGGGACACGATGATATTGCCCGGCTTCACGTCGCGGTGGATGATCCCGGCGCGGTGCGCCGCCGCCAGCCCCGAGGTGATCTCCCGGATGAATTTCGTCGCCCGCTCCAGAGGCAGGCGGCGCTCGGTCTCGATGACGCGGTCCAGGGTGTCTCCGGCCACGTATTCCATGACCAGATAGTAGCGGTCTTCGTATTTGCCGACGTCGATGACGCGGATGACGTTGGGGTGGTCGATCTGTCCCGCGGCGCCGGCTTCACGGAAGAAGCGGGTGACGTATTCCTGGTCGGCGGCCAGGGAGGGGGCGAGAATTTTGACGGCGACGTCCTGGTCCAGGAGGGTGTGGCGTGCGCGATAAACGACTCCCATGCCGCCGGCCGCCAGTCTCTCCTCCACGCGGCACGGCCCGAGTTTCGCGCCGATCAGCGGATCGACGAATTCTTCGTCGGCCATGGTCTCGGAAGTCTACCGCCCCCTCAACCCGTATTCAAACTCTTTCCAGAACGGCGCGGGGCAGGTGAAACTGCCGAGCGAGCCGTTGTTCGGGTGTTCGTCGCCGTGGAAGTCCGAACCGCCGGTGACCCGGAGGTTCCGACGGCGGGCCACGTCCAGGTAGCGCAGGTGCCGGGTGGCCGACCGGTAGCGGTGGAACACCTCGATGGCGCGGATCGGGCTCTCGTCGAGGATGCGTTCGGCCAGGGTCGGGTCCTCGAGGAAGCCCGGATGGGCCAGCGAGGGCATCCCGCCATGCTCCAGGATCAGCCGGGCGGCGTCTCCGGGGGTCATTTCGTTGGCCGGGACGTTCGCCGGGGAGCCCTGGCCCAGGTACTTGTTGAACGCCTCGTCGAGCGAGCGCACCAGGTCCTTCTTCAGAAGGGCTCGGGCGACGTGTTTGCGTCCGACGGACTTCCCTCCCGCCTCCTGAAGGACCTCCGCGGGCTCCAGCGCGACGCCCAGCCCCTGAAGCTTCTCGCAGATCCGTCCCACGCGGACCCGGCGGCTCTCCTGCAGTTCCCCCAGGCGCTTCAGCAGCGAGGGAGACCGGTGGTCGAGGCCGTAACCCAGGACGTGGACGTCGTTGCCCTCGAAGCGGGAGGACATTTCGATCCCCGGGATCACGCGGACCCCCTGGGCCTTTCCCTCCTCGAGGCAGTCGGGAATGGCCTCGACGCTGTCGTGGTCGGTGACGGCGAGGATATGGACGCCCTGCGCCTTCGCGAGGCGGACCAGGTCGCGCGGTGCCACCCGGCCGTCCGAGCAGGTCGTATGCGAATGCAGGTCGACGATCAGGGGCATCCAGAGAAAAAGTC
>DASQOM010000248.1:0-29419 GCA_035644495.1 Planctomycetota bacterium
TCGGACCGCGGTAGTCGATCGTCGTCGCATCGTCGACCCTGGCCACCGTTTTCCCCAGGACCGGGCACACGAAGGGATCGGGGCTGATGGGCTGCCATTTGCCCCGCACATCGCGGTACTGCGCCTCGCGGACGGCCTGCCAGAAATCGCGCCCGTTGCGGGACGGATCGATGCTGTTCCAGTTGCGGGCGGCCATGCCGCCCAGGTGGCGCAGGTTGTTCCGGCAGTAGGCCTCGAGGCCGCGGGTGCGGGCGCCGACGTAGAGCGTGACCAGCAGCGCGAAGGCCGCCGCCAGCACGACGCCGGCCAATGCAATTTTCATGATGCGGCTTGACGACGAATCGGAGTCTGGGAGAGCGGGAAGTAGGACGAAGGGACGTTCCCTCCACCTCTCCCGTTCCAGCCCATCGGGGCGATTATAGCAGCGGACCCCACCCTGCGCGCCTCTTTACGGGACGGCGTTTCCCTCGTAAAATCGCCGCGTGACGATTGCCGCGATCGACATCGGGACCAACTCGACCAAGCTCCTGGTCGGCCGCGTCGCCAACCGGAAAGTCACCCCGCTGCTTCACCGCACGATCATCACGCGGCTCGGCGAGGGGCTGCAGAAGTCCGGCGTCATCGCGGACGAGGCCGCGAACCGGACCATCGCCGCGGTCGCCGAGCTGAAGGAGCTTGCGCAGGAGCGCGGCGCCGAGCGCCTCCAGGTCGTGGGCACGCTCGCCCTTCGTTCCGCCCGCAACGCCCCGGAAGTCATCGACCGTTGCGAGCAGATCACCGGCCTGCGGATCCGCGTCCTGACCGGCGAGGAGGAGGCGCGGATCTCGTTCCAGGGCGCCGTCGGGGCCTCGGCGGCGGATCAGGTGCTGGGCATTGAGATCGGCGGGGGCTCGACGCAGATCATGGTCGGCACCCACGCCAAACTGCACGCCTCCTGGAGCCTCAACATCGGGGCCGTCGTCCTGACCGAGGAGTTCCTGAAATCCGACCCGCCCACGGCGGACGAGATGAAGGCCCTGTCCGTGGCGATCAGCGTCCAGCTTGCGACGGTCGTGGCCCGCGTGGGCAAGGACGGCGAGCTGGTCGGCACCGGAGGCACCGTCGCGGCCATCCTGACGCAGCTGCGGAAGAACGAGGGCGGCGACCCGCGCGAGTTCCACCAGGCCAGCGTCTCCTTCGGCACCATCTCGGACCTGTCCATCCGCCTCTCGCTCAAGACCACCCAAGAGCGCGAGCAGATGGGCATCGAGAGGGGGCGCGCCGACATCATCGTCGCCGGCGCGCGCATCCTCACCGCCGCCATGAGCCATCTCGAGGCCGCGTCGCTGCGCGCCAGCGTCCACGGCCTGCGTCACGGGCTCCTCATCGACATGGCCTCGGAGTAGCGTTATAATCGGGCTCCCATGACGCTGACCGTCAACGGCGAAGCGAAGACCGTCGCGGAGGGTCTCACGCTCGCCCAATTCGTCCGCGAGCTTGGCCTCGAGCGGAATCCGATCGCCATCGAGCTCAACCGGCAGGTGGTCCCGCGGGACCGCCACGGCGAAACCCGGCTGGCCGAGGGCGACCGCCTGGAAATCGTCACCCTGGTGGGCGGGGGTTAGATGCTGAAGATCGGCTCCGTCGAACTCAAGTCCCGGCTGATCCTCGGCACGGGCAAGTATCCCGGCCCTGAGGTCATGGTGAAGTGCCACGAGGCGTCGGGCACCGACATGGTCACCGTCGCCGTCCGCCGCGTCGACCTGGGCGACAAGTCCAAGGCGAGCTTCCTGAACTGGATCGACCGGTCGAAGATCAAGCTGCTGCCGAACACGGCGGGCTGCTATACGGCGGACGACGCGATCCGCACCGCGATGCTGGGCCGCGAGGCGCTGCAGACGACGCTGGTGAAGATCGAGGTGATCGGCGACGAGAAGACCCTGTACCCCGACCTCCCCGAGCTGCTCGTCGCGACGAAGGCGCTCGTGAAGGAGGGCTTCATCGTCATGCCCTATACGAGCGACGACGTCGTGACCGCCCTGCGCCTCGAGCAGGCGGGCGCGGCCTGCGTCATGCCGCTCGGCGGCCCGATCGGCAGCGGCCTGGGCATCCTGAACCCGACCAACATCCGGATGATCATCGACCGCGTCAAGGTGCCGGTGATCGTCGACGCCGGCGTCGGCACGGCGAGCGACGTGGCCGTCGCCATGGAGCTGGGCGCGCACGGCGTCCTGCTCAACACGGCGGTGGCCGCGGCCAGGGACCCGGTCAAGATGGCGACGGCCGTGCGCCACGCCTGCGAGGCCGGCCGACTCGCCTGGGAAGCCGGCCGGATGCCGAAAAAGGAATACGCGACGCCGTCGTCGCCCACGGAAGGGAAGATCCAGTGAGCCGGAACTCCTTGGCCATCGCGCTGCTGCTGATCGCGGCCTGCAGCGACTCCACGCCGCCGCCGCCGTACGTCCGTCCGAGCGACCGCCCTCTGCTGGGCCCCGATGCCCCGGAGATGAAGAAGAAGGCGCCCGATCGCTTCAAGGCCCGCTTCACCACGTCCCAGGGCACGTTTACGATCTCGTCGGAACGCGCCACGGCTCCGCTGGGCGCGGACCGCTTCTACAACCTGGTCCGCGGCCGCTTCTTCGAGGAGGCCCGCTTCTTCCGGGTCCTCAGCGGCTTTATGGTCCAGTTCGGAATCCCCGCCGACCCCGCCGATTCGGCCCTCTGGAAGGATGCGAATATCCCCGACGATCCGGTCACGGCGAGCAATACCCGCGGCACCGTCTGTTACGCGATCTCCGGCCCGGGCACCCGCACGACCCAGCTGTTCATCAACTACAGCAACGGCAACCGCCGCCTGGACCGCGATGGCTTCGCTCCGATCGGCGAAGTGACCGAGGGCATGAACGTGGTCGACAAGCTCTACGCGGGATATGGCGAAGGCGCGCCGAGCGGGAGCGGCCCCAGCCAGAAGCGCATGGAGCGCCAGGGAAATCCCTACCTGCTTCGGGACTTCCCGAAGCTCGACTACATCATGAAAGCCGAGATCGTCGACTGACCGCATCAGGGGCCACTGGCCACAGCAGGAGTGCGTGCCTTCGGCGCGCAGGGAGCACCCAGCGGTCTGAGTCGCCGATCTGAAGCCTTTCTCTACAGCCCGCCGACCGAAGGCAGCAGTTCACTTCCGCTACCGCATCGTCGAAACTGAGGATCACCCGAAGCTCGGATAGAATGAGAATATGGCGACACGGATGCGGGGGTCGATCTCCGTGCTCATCATCATCGCGGTCGGGCTGATCCTGTCGGCAATCGCGATCCCGATCCTGCACTCTTCGAACCGGGCTTCCCGGGAGCGGATGGCCTCGATGGCGATCAAGACTCTGTCCTTGGCGGAATCGGACTTCCGCGCAAACGACCGGGACCGGAATCACGTGAACGACTTCTGGACCGGCGACGTCTCCGGTCTGTACTACGTCAAACCGGTCGATGGGGGAACCGAAGTCCGGCTGATCGAAGTCGATGTGGCCGGCGCCGACGCCAGGCCGATCCATCCCCTCCCCTTGGGGAGCGGTCCCCGCAAGGGGTATCGCTTTCAGGCGCTCGATCAGGATGATTCCGTAGAGGGAGAGAAAGGGGTCTACCGGGTCGATACCGACCGGAGCGGTCACAAGGTGCATAACATCGCGATGTTCGGATTCGTCGCATTTCCGGCGGACGGGGGAGAGGGTCGATTGGTTTTCGTTCTGAACGAGAACAACACGGTCTTCGCGTTCCCCGGCATCCAATTCAGGGCCACCTGGCCTGCCGGCGCGGAGCTCCTGAAGCTGAGCCATTGCAGGGACGACGAGGATTAGGGCGGGGGCGGGCTCGCTCCGACGTTCACGATTGCCGCCGGGAACACTCCATCAATCCGGACAGAGGATCTTCCCGGGGTGGGCTTGGTGTCGGGGATTGCCTCCTTGCTGGAGGCAACCGGGATTGACGCGGAGACTTCTTATTCCTGACCCTTCAGGAACTTCGTCAGCGTCAGCTGGTTGCCCGACTGGTTGTATTCCAGGCGGTCGCAGCAGCGCAGCATGAGCATGATGCCCAGGCCGCCCATGCGTCCCTGGGCGTGGCGCTCGCGCGCCGCGGAGATGGCGTCCCGCGTGGAGCCGCTCTTCACGTACTGCTCGTGGTTGAAGCCGCCGCCCTGGTCCTTCACCACCGTCGTGATCTTCTCGGCGTCCAGCAGGTACTGGACCTCGATCTTGCGGTCCTTCTTGTATTTGTTGCCGTGCTGCGCGGCGTTCACCACCGCTTCGCGGAAGGCGGCGCTCATCGCGACCTGGCCCTCCTCGTTCAGGGTGCTCGTCTCGAGCAGCTTGTGCACCATGTCGATCACCTTCTCGATCGACGGCTCGTCGGTCGGCAGCTGGATGTTCAGCTGCTGGAGGAAGATCAGCTCCTCCTCCGCCGCCCGCATGATCTCCGCGTCCGCGTGGTCGAGCAGCTGGCGGAACTCGAAGGGCTGTGCCAGGTTCTCGTCGCCGACGATCGAGACCTCCGCCATCACCTTCCACTTCTCCTCGCTCGGGTAGAGAAGGAGCAGCGGGACGTTCGTCGTCTCGCGCCGCATCTTGAGCGAGTAACAGAATTTCTGGTAGTCCTCGAACAGGCAGTCGAGGATGACGAGGTACGCCTTGCCGGTCTCGATCTTGACCAGGGCGTCCACGACCTTCGTGAACACCTCGATCTCCCAGCCGGCGCTCTCGAAGTAGTATTCCAGGGTCTTCGTGAAGAAGTCCCGCTCGGGGACGACGAGCATGATCGACGAGCCCTTGTAGGACTCGAGCCGCTTCTTCAGGTCGTCGCCCGCGAGGAACGAGACCTTGTCGCCGCTGGCCGCATTGAAATGGACGCCCGCGCCTGCGGGCTTGATCAGGCGGTGGCCCTTGGGCTGGCGCTCGATCTCGGGCTTCTCGATCCCGATCTCGAAGACGCCCAGGTCGTCCAGGACGACACGCTTGCCCGCGAGCAGCTCCTTCTTGACGGCCTCGAAGAGGGCGTCGAGCATGCTGCGGACCTTCTGCTCGTTGGGCTCGCCGAGGCGCGTGGCCACGTCGCCCACCAGGTTCATCTTCCCGGAGGCGCCGGCCTTCGCCAGGGTGCCGAAGCTCGGGAGGCCGACTTCCTTGGAGGCCTCGAGGCCGGACTTGATCGAGCCCGCCAGCGAGTTGACGAAGCTGGTGCTGCGCTCCTCGGTGACCGACATGGAGGAGCTCAGAGACTTCGACAACTCGTTCAGCTTGATCTCGGCCATCTATCGCGTCCCTTCGATTTCCTTGGCCTTGCGGACCAGTTCGTCCTGCGTGATGACTCCCTTGGAGATCAGGAGCGGGATCAGCGCGGCGTGCAACGACTCCTTGGACATCTTATCGGCACCCGAGTCCAGATCCTTCAGCAGCTGATCCTTGCTCTTCTCCTTCACCGTGGTCGCCGGACGGTCGGCCATCTCCGTAATCGTCCGCGTGATCTGCGTCCGGGCGGCCAGCACCAGCTCCACGCGCTGGTCGACGGCCATCTGGATCTCCTCCATCGCCTCATAGTCGTACGGGTCGGAGGTCGCGATCGTGAGGACGCCGTCGTGGAAGCGGATCGGCACCACGTGGTGCTTGTCGATCAGCTTCTTGGGCACGCGCTTGAAGAGGTTCTCGGGGACCACCAGCTCCTCGAGGTTCACCACCGGGATCCCCTGCTGGCGGGCGATGAAGTTCGTCAGCGTCTGATCTTCAATGAACCCGAGCTTGACGATGATCGCCCCGAGCTTTCCGCCCACGGACTTCTGGAAGTCCATGGCCATCTTGAGCTGCTCGGGCGTGACGAGCCCGGATTCCTGCAGCATCTGGCCCAGGTGGACCTTCTCATCCATAACAGTGTCGAAAAAAGAGATGGTCGATTCTATCCCCCCCTTCTTCGACCTGTCAAGGTCTAGCGAAGCCGGGCCTGGAGCCGGCCTTTCAGCGACTCCAGAATCGACGTCACCGCGCCTTCGACTTCCGGCCCGGTGAGGGTCCGGTCCGGCGCGCGGAAGGTCATCGCGAAGGCCCAGCTCTTGTGGCCGGGCTCGATGCCCTTCCCCTTGTACTCGTTCAGGAAGCGGACGGATTCCAGCGTCGGCGGCGCCACAGCGCGGACCGCGTCCTCCACCTGCTTCCACGTCGCCGCGTCCGCGAGGACCACGGCGAGGTCGCGGTCCACCGGAGGCTGGCGGTTGAAGTCCTTATAGGGCTTGGTCAGCTTTGCGGCCTTCACGATCAGGTCGAAATCGATCTCGGCGACGCCGGCGGGGCTGCGCAGGCCGCTGAGGGCCGCGCCCGCCTGGCCCAGGTAGCCGGCCACCGCCCCGTTCAGGAGGACCTCCGCCGCGGTCCCCGCTTCGAGGAAACCGAGCGGCGCCGGCCGCAGCTCCATCTCGATACCCAGAGTGTCCAGGATGTTTTCAGCGAGCCCCTTCACGCCCAGCGGGTCGCCCGGGGCCGCGATCGCCAGGACGTTCTTCTCGCCGTAGGCCTTCCCCTCCCGGCGGTAAAGGTGCGCGATCTCGAAGACTGGCCGCAGCGGCTCCTTGTAGCGCTCGTTGATCTCCAGAACCTCGAGGAGACGCGGCGCCAGCGACTCGCGCAGCGTCCGGTCGATGGTCCCCTGCGGATCGCGCAGCGGGATCGGCGCCCCGTCCGTCCAGAACGACACGCGGTTCGGCGTCCCCGCCTCGGCGAAGGACCACGTCAGGCACTCGTAGGCGCCCATTCCCGCCAGAGCCGTCCGCACCGCCTCGCGGACCAGGTCCTCGGGGTTGTCGATGGCGACCCGCAGCCCGAAGCTGGTGTCGCAGGGGATCCTGTCATAGCCCTCGATGCGCGCAACTTCCTCGATATAGTCGACCTCGATCCGGAGGTCGCGACGCCCGACGGGCGACGTGACCTCGAGCTCGGTGTCGCCGCCGGCGACCTGGGCGCCGAGGCCGGCCAGGATCTCGCGAACGCGGGCCGGGCTCACGCTCATTCCCAACACCTGCGCGATCCGCGCGGGCCGGACCTTCGCGACCGGCCGCACCGGCCGGGGAACGCTCACGTCGAGGACGCCTGCCAGCGCCTTCCCGCCTGCCAGCTGCAAAATGAGCTGCACCGCGCGGCGCGAGGCCCAGTCGACCGTGTCGTAGTCCACCCCGCGCTCGAAGCGGTACGACGAATCGCTCGAGAGGGCGAGACGCCGTCCCGTCCGGCGCACCGAGACGGGATCGAATTGCGCGCTTTCGATAACGACGTCGACCGTCGCGTTCGTGATTTCGCTGTCCTTGCCTCCCATGACGCCGGCGATCGCGACCGCGCGCTCCGCATCGGCGATCACAAGGTTGTCCCTCGTGAGCTTGTACTCCTTGCCGTCGATGGCCGTGATCTTCTCGTCGGGGTTGGCACGGCGGACGACGATCTTCCTCCCGCGCAGGAGCCTCGCGTCGAACGCGTGCAGAGGCTGGCCGCTCTCGAGCAGGACGTAGTTGGTGATGTCGACGACGTTGTTGATCGAGCGGATGCCGGCGGCCTCGAGGCGCTGGACCATCCACGCCGGCGACGGTCCCACCTTGACGCCGGTCAGCGCCCTCGCCGTATAGCGGGGGCAAAGCTCCTTCGCCGCGACCTCGACCTGATAGACGCCGGTGATATTGTCCCCGCCCTCGGCCACGGCGACTTCCGGCACGCGCACCCGCTTGCGGAGGTTGACGCCGGTCTCGCGCGCCACGCCGAGCATCGAAAGGAGGTCGGCGCGGTTCGCGGTGATCTCGAGGTCGAGGACGTCGCCTTCGACGGACTCGACGCCGACGCCGGCCATGACGAGGAGCTTCGCCAGCTCCGCCGGGCTCGCCGGCGGATCGACGTACTCCTTCAGCCACGATATCGGGACTTTCATCTAGAACTGCCTCAGGAAGGCGAAGTGGTTCTCGTAGAAACGGCGGATGTCGGGGATGCCGTACTTCAGCATCGTGATCCGCTCCACGCCCATGCCGAACGCGAACCCCGTATTGGCCTCCGGATCGATGCCGCAGCCCGCGAGCACCTTGGGATGCACCATGCCGCTGCCGAGGATCTCGACCCAGCCGCTCTGCTTGCACACGGGACAGCCCTTCGCGCCGCAGATGAAGCAGGAGACGTCGACTTCCGCGCTCGGCTCCGTGAACGGGAAATAGCTCGGCCGGAACCGGATGCTCGTCTTTTCGCCCCACATCGACTTCGCGAAGAGATCGAGGACGCCCTTCAGGTGCGCGAACGTGATGCCCGGCCCGACGATCAGGCCCTCGATCTGGTGGAACATCGGCGAATGGCCGGCGTCCGGCTTGTCCGGCCGGAACACCTTGCCGGGGGCGATGACGCGGATCGGAGGCTTGCGCTGCTTCATCGTCCGGATCTGCACCGGCGACGTGTGCGAACGGACCAGGTACGGCGGCTCGATATAGAACGTGTCGAAGCCGTCGCGCGCGGGGTGATCGAGCGGGATGTTCAGCGCCTCGAAGTTGTGCTCCTCGGTCTCGATCTCGGGGCCATAGACGGTATCGAAACCGAGCTTCAGGAAAACCCGCGAGATCTCATCCCAGGTCTTGTAGATGGGATGGCGGCGGCCGAGTTCCGGGGCGCGGCCGGGCAGGCTTAAGTCGACAGCGGCATCGGTGGACGGCTTTGCTGCTTCTCTTCTTGCGGTCAGCCCCTCGAGCTCGGACTTGAGATCATTTAGCTTCTTGCCTGCATCGCCTTTCTGCTCTGCAGGGAGGGTCTTCAACTTGGTGAAAAGCTCGCGGACCCTTCCCTCTCTGCCCAAGTACCTGGAATGAAGTTGCTCTGTGGTAAGACCACTGGCCGCGTCCTTTTCGAAGGCGGCTCGAACTGCAGCGATCTCTTCGTAGAAAGTCATGGTCTAAAAAAAGAGGCCATAGGTCTTCCCTATGGCCTCGGATTTCCCTGTCGAACGGGACTGCCTACTTCTTGGCCGCTGCGGCGGGCTGGGCTTCGGCCAGCGCCTTCTTGGCCGTCTCGACCAGCTCATCGAAGGCCTTGGGCTCCGAGAGCGCCAGTTCCGCGAGGGCCTTCCGGTTCAGTTCGATCTTGGCCTTGCGGAGTCCATTGATGAATCGGTGATACGGGATCCCGCGGAGGTCGCAGGCGGCGTTGATGCGGATGATCCACATCCCGCGATAGTCGCGCTTCTTGTTCTTGCGGCCGAAGTACGCGTACTGGCCGGCGCGCATGACGGCTTCCTTGCCGGCGCGAAGCAGCTTGCTCCGGCCCGCGCGGAAACCCTTGGCGCGCTTGAGGATCTTCTTGTTGCGCTGTTTGCGGTACGGACCGCTCTTCTGACGAGGCATGGCAGCTCCCTTAACCTACTTTTGAAGCATGATCCGGATGTCCTTGGCGTCGTGCTTCCCATCGAACTGACGCCAGCGGCGCATCTGACGACGGCGCTTGGATTTCTTGCCCGACATGATGTGCCGCTTCCCGGCGGGGCGGAACAGCACCTTCCCGGTCGCGGTGACCTTGAAGCGCTTCTTCGCGCCCTTGTTGGTCTTCTGCTTAGGCATTCTTCGTTTCCTTCGTTTGTGCTTCCGTTGCAGGGACTGCCGGCGCGGCCGGTGCGGCAGGCGCCGGCGCGGCCGGTGCCACCGCAGCCGCCGCTCCCGGAGGAGGAGGCGCCGCCGGGGGCTTTGCGGCCGGGGCTCCCGCCGCCGGAGCCGAAGCTCCGGGCGGAAGACCCAGCACCTTCCCCACCTTCACCCCGGGCTTCGGCAGGAACGTCATCTGCATGCGAGGCCCGGTCATCGACACTTCGTGCTCCACCTTGGCGACGTCGTCCAGCTCCCTCTTGATCTTCTCCATCATCGCGCGGCCGTGCTCCTTGTGCGCCTGCTCGCGGCCGCGGAAGAAGATCGTGATCAGGACCTTATCGCCCTCCAGGAGCATTTCCTGTGCTTTTTTCAGTTTCGTCAGCAGGTCGTGCTCGCCCGTCAGCGGGCGCAGCCGCACTTCCTTCACCTGCTGGACGTGCTGCTTCGCCTTCGACTTATTCTGCTTCTTCTTCTGCTCGTACTTGTACTTGCCGTAGTCGAGCAGCTTGCAGACGGGCGGGCGCGCCTCGGCGGCCACTTCCACGAGATCGAATCCCCGTTCGCGCGCGATCTGCAGCGCCTGCAGGGTGGGCATCTCGCCCAGCATTACCCCGTTCTCGTCCACGACCTTGACCCGCGGAACTCGGATCCGGTCGTTGATGCGATGTTCGTCGCGCGAGACCGGAAGATCGCGCCTAAAGGGTACTCTTGGCGGCAACGTCCCTCCTGAGGTTAGACACCAGTTCGTCGGCTGGAATGGTCCGGGTTTCCTTCTTCTTGTGCTCCCGGACGTTCACGGAGCCGGACGCGACTTCCTTGGCTCCGACGACGACCATGTACGGAACTTTCTGGAGTTCGCGGGCTTTGATCTTAGCGGATATGTGGTCCGCGGACAAATCAATTTCGCAGCGCAGTCCGGCGTCCAGCATCTTCCGGTGGAACCCCTTGGCGTAGGCGGTGATCTCGTCCGTCAGCGGGGTCACGGCCAGGATCGCGGCCTGGACCGGCGCCAGCCAGAGGGGGAACTCGCCGCCGTAGTGCTCGGTCAGCACGCCGATGAAGCGCTCCAGGCTGCCCAGCATCGCCCGGTGGATCATGACGGGGTTGTGCCGCTGCCCGTCCTGGCCCTCGTACTCGGCGCCCATTCGGACCGGGAGCTGGAAGTCGAGCTGGATCGTCGCCAGCTGCCAGCTTCGGCCGATCGCGTCCTTGATGTCGAAGTCGATCTTCGGCCCGTAGAACGCGCCGTCCCCGGCGTTGATCGTGTACGCGACCTTGTTGTCCTTCAGCGCCTTCTCGAGCGCCGCCTCGGCCCGGTCCCAGGTCTCGATCTTCCCCAGGAATTTCGGCGGCCGCGTCGACAGCTTCGCCTGAAACGGCATCTTGAAGACTTCGTTGTAGACGCGGTTGACGAAGTCGATCTGGCCGCTGATCTCCTGCTCGATCTGGTCCTCGGTGCAGAAGATGTGCGCGTCGTCCTGCTCGAACTTGCGCACGCGGGTCATCCCCGAGAGCACGCCCTTCACCTCGTTGCGATGCAGCGGGCAGAAGTCGGCGATCCGCATCGGCAGCTCGCGGTAGCTGCGCCGGCGGTGCTTGAACATCAGCACGTGGCTGGGGCAGTTCATCGGCTTCAGCGAGAACTTGTCCTCGTCGATGTCGAGCAGGAACATGTTCTCCTGGTAATGGTCCCAGTGGCCCGACAGCTGCCACAGGCCCTTGTTGTAGAGCTGCGGGGTCACGACCTCCTGGAAGCCGCGCTTGCGATATTCCTCGCGGATGAACGCGACCAGCTCGTTGTAGATGATCGCGCCCTTGGGCAGGAAGAAGACGGCGCCCGGCGACCACTCGTGGAACATGAAGAGTTCCAGCTCCTGGCCGAGCTTGCGATGGTCCCGTTTCTTCGCCTCTTCGAGGCGCCTGACGTATTCGTCCAGCGCCTTCTGGGACGCCCACGCCGTGCCGTAAAGCCGGGTGAGCATGGCGTTCTTCTGGTCGCCCTTCCAGTACGCGCCCGTAACCTTGGTCAGTTTGAGGGCTTTCACGCGCCCGGTCGACGGGACGTGCGGGCCTTCGCAGAGGTCGGTGAAGTCGCCGTCGGTGTAGATCGACGCCGTCGGCTCCTTGATGTTTTCGGTGATCGTCTGGACCTTATAGCCCTGGTTGGCCTTCTTCATGAGCTCGAGGACCTGTTCCTTGGGGAGGTCCCTGCGCTCGAAGGGATAGTTCGCCTCGATGATCTTCTTGGCTTCGGCTTCGATCTTGGCAAGGTCGTCCTCGCTGACCTTGACCCCGGCCGGGAACTCCATGTCGTAGTAGAACCCGTCCTCGACGGACGGGCCGTAGCCGAACTTGACCTGGTCGCCGTAGATCCGCTTCACGGCGCCGGCCATGATATGGGCGGCGGAGTGGCGGATGACGTCGAGGCCCTCGGGGCTGTCTTCCTTGATGAGGAGGACCGTGCACTCCGGGGGCAGAGGCCGGTGGAAGTCCATGATTTCGCCGTTGACCTTCGCGGCGACGACGACCTTCGCCAGACCCTTGGAGATGGATTCGGCGACCTGGAGGCCGTTGGTGCCGTCCGGGTATTCCTTGACCGAACCGTCCGGGAGGGTGACTTTCACAGGCATAAGGGGTTGGAATCCTACTGGAACAGGAATAAGGAGTCAATATGGGGATCCGGAGGCCCCGAGGGGGGCCCGGGCGGGCTAGGTCGTTCGAAACAGTCGGAATTCCATCATCCTTTAAACCGGCGGGCAAGCTCCGGGTTCACCGAATTCGGACCGAACTGGTCAGCAGCACCGGAGCCCCGTTTTCCCGCAGGGCTTCGATGCGATAGACGCCGGGTTGCTTCAGCTGCCACTCCGTGATTTCGAGCAGCTTTCCCGCTCCCATGATGCGCGTCGTCCGGGTTCCGTCCGGAGCCGAGGGCTGCCCGTCCCGGAGGAGCCGGGCGCTCAGGGGACCGAAGCCCGCCGACGGGGTGAATTGCGGCTCCACCAGCCAGGAGCCCGGAGCGACCGTCGTCCCGATCCACTCGAGGGTCCCGCGACCGAGCAGCTCGGCGTCCTCCTCCGCGAACTGGACGTAGCAGCGTCCGGCCTTGAGGGCCGCGAGCACGGCCGCCTCGCTCAGGTCCTCCGCGAGAACGTGCGTCGCCACGAACTTGAAGGCCCTCGGATACGGGTCGACCTGGAGACCGAAGGGTTTCACGTTCTGATGGGCGTCGTTTCCGGCGATTCCGGCGAAGACGCGCTTCGCGCAGATTTCATCGTAGCGCTTCAGGATCGCAGGATCGAGCTCCTGGAGCAGCTGGAAGGAGTGCTCGGGATCCTCCTTCATCACCTTCGCGACCTGGAGCAGGAACCCCTTGTCCTTCAGCTTCCGCGTCAACGTCGCGTGGACGTTATAGAGCTCCATCCCGTCTGCGTCGGCGTACGCGTCCCAGTCGTCGATCAGTTCCGGATGGCAGGCGATGGCGACGCCGCCCTGCTCGTGGATCGCCTGGATCGTCCCCCGCCGGTCCTTCCCGCTGATGGGCTCCCGGAGACCCAGCCCCAGGATCTGGTCGCTGTATTCCGCGCCCTGGATGAAGAGCACGCCGTCGTGGAGTCCGCGCCAGCCTTCCCGCAGCGGCAGCCCCTTGTCGCCGCTCGGCGGATGGTCCGTCATGCAGATGAAATCCACCTTCGCCGCCTTCGCCGCGGCCAGGATTTCCTGGTAGGTGCCCTGGGAATCGTGCGAATACTTCGAGTGGCAGTGGATGATGCCGCGGAAGTCGCGCAGGGGCATTATGGGGGATTGAATTGCGGGCTGCGAACATCCCGCGAAGACGACGACCAATAAAAGCGCCAACCGCATGTTTGTATGCTACCATTCGGCCGCTAGGGAACAAACCGCGGGGGATCCGATGGGCGATGAAACGGTCCTGAAAGGCATCTTCAAGGACGGCGGCCTCGTCGCCTCCGTCATCCAGAAACCCAATATCGCGCGCATCCTCGTCAAGGGCGCCGAACCCGGGCCCACCTTCAAGGACGCCGTCAAGCGGGTCGCCGACGGCTGCAAGCCCCATGTCGAGAAATTCGGCGAGCGCGAGCTCTGCGCCGTCCTTGTCACCAATCCCGGCCAGGCGGAATCGATCGAGTTCACCCAGGACGAAATCGGCGGCTACGGCCTGACGAAGGTCACCGCCATGGACGGCAACTGCGGCATCGTCGTCCGCTGCGTCGAGGCCGAGCCCGCGCCGATCTCGCTCGCCTACACGAGCCTCCGCTCGTCGAGCGGACTCCCCGACCAGCCCGGCATGGCCGAGGTGCCCGCCGATCTCCCGCGCAGGACCCACAAGGATCTGAACGACTCCCAGAAGAAAGTCTATGAAACGGCGGCCCAGGTCGCCGGTCGCGGGCTCATCCGCATGATCTGCATCGACGACGGCGGACTCAAGCTGATCATCTCCGTCAAGGACGCCCCCCCGCCCCGCGCGCGCACGGTCCTGGTCCCGCTCGGGCAGTTCGCCGAGGAGCTTGCCCGCGGATTGTCCTTCGAGGACCTGGTCAAGCGCCTGGGACAGCTGCGGACCTGAGCGCGCGCCGCTTGACAGCGTCGGTAGAATGGCAATATTCTGATTCCCCATCAGTACACCGTACGTCTGGATCCGCACGACCGGGGAATTGGACGAGTACGTGCGCTCGCTCGGCGGGATGAGCGCGCTCGCACTCGACACCGAATCTGATTCCTTCTTTCACTACTACGAAAAGGTCTGCCTGCTGCAGATCGCCGACGAGACCGGCCGCGCCGCGCTGGTCGACCCCCTCGCGTTCAAGGATCTTTCGGCCCTGGCGCCGGTCATGGCCGACCCCAGGGTCGAGAAGCTCCTGCACGGGGCCGACAACGACATCATGCTCCTGAAGCGCGATTTCAAGTTCGAGTTCGCGTCGCTCTTCGACACGCAGGTGGCCGCGCGGTTCGCCGGCCGGCTGGGGCTGGGGCTGCAGGCGGTCCTCGAGACCGAGTTCGGCGTCATGCTGTCGAAGAGCCTCCAGCGCTGCGACTGGTCCCGCCGGCCGTTCAGCGAGGCGCAGGCCGCGTACGCGTCCGAGGACGTCCGGCACCTGATCCCGCTGCGCGACCGCCTGATCCCCGAGCTGAAGAGGAACGGGCGCGAGGCCTGGGCACGCGAGGAGGGCGAGGCGCTCGCGCGGCTCGATCCCGCCCCGACGCGCGAGCCGGCCGACTTCCTCAAGGCCAAGGGCGCCTGGGACCTCGACGGCCGGACGCTCGCGGTCCTGCGCGAGCTCTTCGCGCTGCGCGAGACGTGGGCGCGCAACTCGGATCTCCCGCTATTCAAGATCGTCGGCGACGAGCCGCTCGTCGATCTGGCGATGCGAAAGCCGCAGGATGCCCAGGCGCTGGGCCAGGTCCGCGGCCTCTCCGCCGCGATCAAGGGCCGCTACGCCCCGGACGTGCTCCAAGCCGTCCGCCGCGGCGAGGCGGTTCCCGAGGATCAGCTTCCGACGCGGACGTGGACGACGCGGCCGAAGCCGGTGCCCGGGTATTCGAAGAGGGTGGACCGCATCAAGGCGTGGCGCGTGGAGGCCGCCAAAAAGGCGGCGCTGGAACCCGGCGTGCTGCTGCCCCAGCGCCTGATCGAGCGGATCTCGATCGACCGGCCCGCCGACCTGGCCGCTCTGGCCGCGATCCCCGACATCCGCCGCTGGCGCTCCGACAACTTCGGCCAGGAGATCCTCCAGGCCGCGACGCCGTAGACCATGAAGCTGTCGATCTCGAAGGGGCTTGCCGCCGTCCTCGTCGGCGGCGCCCTGATCCTGCTGAGCGGTCTCACCCTGATGGCGATGCTGCTCTATGCCGGCGTCAAGACGACGATGACCGCGGACGACGTCTCCGTGATTTCCGCATCGCTGATGGATCTCTATCGGCGAAAGCCCGTGCCGCCGGAGGCGGAGGTCGAGGAGCAGATCCGGGCACTGATCCAGGCGAGCGTGATCGGCGGGAGCCTGAATCGGGATCAGAAGCCGGTCGATCGCTTCGGGACCGCGTTCCGGGTGCGGCACACGGTGGACGGGCCGCTGCACCGGGTGACGGCCGCCAGCGCCGGCCCGGACGGGCGCTTCGACACCGCCGACGACATCAGCCGCTCCGCCACCTGGGAATCGCCGCAAAAGTGACCGTCCCTCGGGAATGAACCAGACGGTCTGTTTATTTCCTTACTCCACGACCCGGATGTGCAGCTCCTTCAGCATCTTCTCGGTGATCGTGCCCGGGGCGCCGGTCATCAGGTCCTGCGTGCCCTGCGTCTTCGGGAACGTGATCACGTCGCGGATGTTGTCCAGCCCGAGGATCAGCATCGTCAGGCGGTCGATGCCCAGCGCGATCCCGCCGTGCGGCGGAGCGCCGTACTCGAACGCGTCCAGCAGGAACCCGAAGCGGTCGCGCGCATAGTCCTCCGTCAGCCCGAGCAGCTTGAAGATGCGCTGCTGCAGGTCGCGGCGGTGGATTCGGATCGAGCCGCCGCCCAGCTCCACGCCGTTCAGCACCAGGTCGTACGCCTTCGCGCGGACCTTCATCGGATCCTTCTCGAGCGTGTCGATGTATTCGTCCTTCGGCGACGTGAACGGATGATGCTTCGCGCCCACCTTGCCGTCCTCGCTCACCTCGAACATCGGGAAGTCGAGCACCCAGCAGAAGTGGAAGGTCCCCTCCTTCACCAGCTTCAGCTTGTCGCGCAGCACGAGACGCAGACCGCCCAGGACCGACGCGGCCCGATCCTCCTCGTCCGCCACGAAGAGCAGCAGGTCGTTCGCCTTCGCCTGCGACGCCCCCATCACCGCCGCGATGTGCTGCTCGGTGAAGAACTTGGCCGAGGGGCCCGCGGGCTTGCCGTGGTCGTCGATCTTGAGCGACACCAGCCCCTTCGCGCCCACGCCCTTGCAGTAGGTCTCGAGGCCCTCGATCTCCTTGCGCGAGAACGCGCCGCCGCCGGGCGCGCAGAGGCCGCGCACGACGCCGCCCTTCGCGACCGCGTCGGAGAAGACCTTGAACTCCGAATTCTTCACCGCGCCCGACACGTCGAAGATCTTCAGCCCGAAGCGCAGGTCCGGCTTGTCCGTGCCGTAGAACAGCTCGGACTCGTCGTACGTCATGCGCGGGAACGGCAGCTGCACGTCGATGCCGGCGACGCGCTTCCATACCGCCGCGACGGCGCCCTCGATCGCCTCCATCACGTCCTCGCGCTGGACGAACGACATCTCCACGTCCAGCTGCGTGAACTCCAGCTGGCGGTCCGCGCGCAGATCCTCGTCGCGGAAGCAGCGGGCGATCTGGTAGTACTTGTCGAGGCCGCTGACCATGAACAGCTGCTTGAAGATCTGCGGAGACTCGGCCAGGGCGAAGAACTTGCCGGGATACAGGCGGCTCGGGCAGACGAAATTGCGCGCCCCGCCCGGGGTGAACTTCACCATATAGGGCGTCTCGATGTCGACGAAGCCCTTCTGGTCCATGTATTCGCGGATGACCTGGACGATCTTGTGCCTCGTGATGATGTTCTTTTGCATCGCCGGCCGGCGCAGGTCGATATAGCGGTACTGAAGCCGCTGCTCCTCCGCGACGTTGACGCGGTCGTTCACCTCGAACGGCGGCGTCTTCGCCTCGTTGAGGATCTCGAGCTCCTGCACGTCGATCTCGATCTCGCCGGTGGCGATCCTCTTGTTGATCGTGTCCGCGTCGCGCTGGCAGACCTTGCCCTTGACGGCGATGACGGTCTCGTTGCGCAGCCTGGAGGCCTGGTCATGCACGGCCTTGACGCGGTCCGGGCTGAAGAGGACCTGCGTCTTGCCGTACCTGTCGCGGAGATCGACGAAGATGAGGTTGCCGAAGTCGCGGCGCACGTCGACCCAGCCGTTGAGGATGACGGTCTTGCCGACATCCGCCAGGCGCAGCTCGCCGCAGGTGTTGGTTCGCTTCAGCTTCCACATGGAATGAGCATCCCCGCATAACCGACCACTCGATCGTAATCCCCCGACGCATCGCCGCTCGTGGCGTGCATCACCGTTTTCGCCGACGTCGCGCCCTTCGCCCGTCCGTAGGCGATGGCCGCGATCGTCGGGGCATATCCGCACATCGATATATCCTTCCGTCGGATCTCCTCGCGCAGGGCCGCCGCGTCCAGCGCCTCGATCGCGCGGATCGCGGCCTCGTCCTTCTCGATCGTCGACGCCTGGTCCTCGTAATGGTTCAGGTCCGTCGACGCGACGACGAGGAAGTCCCCGTCGACCGTCGCCAGCGCGCGCCCGAAGGCCTCCAGCGCGGGCAGCTCGCCGAGGCCGACGCTGAGGGACACGGGAGCGAGGCGGACGTCCGGCCGCACCCGCTGGAGGAACGGGACCTGCACCTCGCCCGAGTGTTCGTCGAGGAAGCCGGCTTCGTCGACGCCGGCCCGCGCGAACGCCTTGCGGATCCCCGCGGCCAGGTCGGCGTTGACGGGGGCGTCGCCGAGGGGGGTGCGCCAGGCGCCGTCGGGCCAGACGCCGTACGGCGCACCGTGGCCCCGGTGGTTGAAGCAGAGAAGGACGACGTCCCGGGGAACTTCGACGCGCGCGTACACGGCTCCCGCCACCCTTCCCGAATAGACATAACCCGCATGGGGCACGATCACCGCGTGCGCCCGCTCTTTGGGCGCGACGGGGATCAGGCCGTCCAGATCCCGGCGGAGCGCGTCGGCGCGGCCGGGGTAGAACGTACCGGCGACGGCGGGCGGTCGCAGGGGCATACAGGGGCGGACATTCTCCCCGGAAAGCCCGCGGAAAGCAAGGGGGCCTCTCGTCGACGGAGGAATTGCGGCCGCGCCGCGAGATAGCCCTTGACGGTGACGCCGGAGGACCTTAGATAAAGTCGCGGATTTTCGCGTTAGGATGGGGTTCTCTTGAACGGTAATGTTCCTCACAAATGGACGCTGGCGGACTCCGTCGAAACCTATGACATCCGCACCTGGGGCGGACTCTATTTCGGCGTGAACGACAAGGGCAACATCGTCGTGCACCCGAACGGCCCGGACGGCCCCACCGCCGACCTGAAGGAGCTGGTGGACGAAGTCCGCCGTCGAGGCATCGGGCTGCCGCTGCTGCTGCGCTTCAGCAACATCCTGAGACGCCGCGTCGTCGAGCTCAACGAGTCCTTCCGGCACGCGATCGCCGAGTACGGCTACAAGGGCCAGTACCGCGGCGTCTATCCGATCAAGGTCAACCAGGTCGCGAACGTCGTCGAGGAGATCCTGAAGGCCGGTCGCGAGTACCACTACGGCCTCGAGGCCGGCTCGAAGCCCGAGCTGCTGGCCGTGATGGCGCTTCTGGAAGATCCCGACGCGCTGATCATCTGCAACGGGTACAAGGACGAGGAGTACATCGAGTCCGCGCTCCTCGCCGGCAAGCTCGGCCACACCGTGATCCTCGTGGTGGAGAAACTCTCCGAGCTTTCCCTCATCGAGAAGGTCTCCAAGAAGCTCGGGGTGCGGCCGCACATCGGCATCCGCGTCAAGCTGTCGTCGCGCGGCGCCGGCAAGTGGGAGTCCTCGGGGGGCGACCGCTCGAAGTTCGGGCTTTCCTCCTCCGAACTCGTCGAGGCGCTCTCGCTGATGCGCACCAGCGGGTTGCTGGACTGCTTCGAGCTCCTCCATTTCCACCTGGGCTCCCAGATCAGCGCGATCCGCAGCTTCAAGAGCGCGCTCCGCGAGGCGGGACGCTTCTACATCGAGCTCACCAAGGCCGGAGCGCCGCTGCGCTACCTCGACGTCGGCGGCGGTCTCGGCGTGGACTACGACGGCTCGCAGACGAACTTCGCGTCCTCGATGAACTACACGATGCAGGAGTACGCGAACGACATCGTCTTCGCCCTCAAGGAGATGTGCGACGCCGCGGGCGTCGGCCACCCCACCATTGTGTCGGAATCGGGCCGCGCCATCGTCGCGCACCATGCCGTCCTGGTCGTCGACGTCCTGGGCACCCTCGAATTCGAGACCCGGGCGGTCCCGGAGCAGCTGGCCGCCGACGCCGCCCCCGTGGTGAAGAATCTCTGGGCCACCTACCGCGAGCTCACCCGGAAGAACGTCCTGGAGTCGTACCACGATGCCGCCGACGACAAGGAGGAATGCCTCCAGCTCTTCACGCTCGGCCACCTGTCGCTCGACCAGCGCGTGCTGGCCGAGAACATCTTCTGGAGCATCTGCCACAAGGCGATGAGGCTGGCCGCGGAGGAGGACGAATTCCCGGAGGAGCTGGAGCACCTGGAGAAGGCGCTCTCCGACACCTACTTCCTGAACTTCTCGGTCTTCCAGTCGCTCCCCGACTCCTGGGCCATCGACCAGCTCTTCCCCATCATGCCCATCCATCGCCTCAACGAGGAGCCCACCCGTCGCGCGGTGCTGGCCGACATCACCTGCGATTCGGACGGCAAGATCGACCGCTTCATCGACCGGCGCGACGTGCGCGACGTCCTCGAGCTCCATCCCCTCAACGGGAAGGAGTACTACATCGGCATCTTCATGGTGGGCGCCTACCAGGAAATCCTCGGCGACCTGCACAACCTCTTCGGCGACACGAACGACGTGCAGGTGCGCATCGACGAAGGCGGCGGCTATTTCATCGACCACGTCCAGCAGGGCGACACGGTGACCGAGGTGCTTCACTACGTCAGCTACAAGCGCGACGACCTCGTCCAGCGCCTGCGTCGCTCGGCCGAAGCCGCTCTGCGTGCGGGGCGCATCACCCTCGACGAGTCGCGCCACCTTCTGCGGGCTTATGAGGAAGGGCTCGCCGGCTACACCTACCTCGAGCGGGAGTAGGCGGGCGATCGGAAGGGGATTACGGGATCAGGACCGCGGCCGAGATGACGGTGGTCCAGAGACCGCCGATGCCCTGCGCGGACTGCGTGCAATTCAGCGTCCGGACGATCTTGCCCGAAATCTTCCACTGCTCCTCGCGCTGGTCCCACGACGCGCTCGTCTCGTAGTCGAGGCCCAGCGTGGTCGCCAGCATCGAGGCGGCCAGGTCCTCGGCGTACTCGCCGGCGACATCCTCGGTCTCGCCGTAGCTGTGATGCTCGGAGAGATACCCGTACTGGTTCTTGTCGGACGGAATCGCGAGGCCGATCGACGTGGCGACCAGGCGGCGGTTCTCGTTCGTCTCGTTCCTCGCGATGACGACGGCGATCACCTGTCCGCTCTTGAGCTTCATCAGCCCCTTGTTGATGGGGACGATCTTGCACTGGGGCGGATAGATGCTCGAGACGTGCGTCAGGTTGAAGCGGGCGATCTTCGCGTCGCGCAGCGCTTCTTCGAAGCTGGCCAGGCGTTCCTTGTGCCGGCCGACGCCCTTGGTCAGGAAGAGCTCGCGAGGTAGATAGGTCATATAGGGAAGCAGTCTCCAGCAGGACCCCGGTACTGTCAAGAAAATGAGGCCCCTCCTCGCTTGCCACCCGGGTTTGTTCGCGGAGACCCAGCAGGAGCAGGGACGCGACCAGCGACAGCATCCGACCCTTTATATCCCGCCCTGATCTCCGGGCGTCTCGAAGGGTTCCTCGGCGCGGTAGGAGCTGCGCACCAGCGGACCCGACTGCACATAGCGGATGCCGCGCTGCTTCGCTTCATCGCGCAGCGTGTTGAATTCGTCCGGCGTGTAGAAGCGCTTCACCGTCAGGTGCTCGCGCGTCGGCTGCAGATACTGGCCGATCGTCATGATGTCGAGCTTGATGCGGCCCAGGTCGTCCATCACCCCGAGGATCTCGTCCCAGGTCTCGCCGTGTCCGACCTGCAGCCCCGTCTTCGCCAGCAGGCCCTGCTTCTTCGTCTCCTCGAGGACCCTGATCGAGCGTTCGTAATTCGCCGCGCTGCGGACCTGGCGCTGCAGGCGCGCGACGCATTCGATGTTGTGGCCGAACACGTCGGGCCGCGACGCCCACACCGTCTCCAGCGCGGGCCGCTTCCCCAGGAAGTCCGGAGTGAGCAGTTCGACGCGCGTCGACGGCGATTCGAGCCGGATCTGCCGCACCGTCTCCGCGAAGATCTGAGCGCCGCCATCCTCGAGCTCGTCGCGGTTCACGCTCGTGATCACCGCGTGCTTGATGCCCAGCTCCTTCACCGCCAGCGCCGTGCGTCGCGGCTCGTCGAGGTCAAGCTCCGTCGGCCGCCCCGTCTTCACCGCGCAGAAGCCGCACGAGCGCGTGCAGAGGTCGCCCAGGATCATGAAGGTCGCGGTCTTTCGGCCCCAGCACTCGGCGATGTTGGGACACATCGCGTCCTCGCAGACGGTGTGCAGGTTGCGTTCCCGCGCGACGCGCAGGGTCGTCGCGTAGCCTTCGCCGGTCGGCAGCCGGACCTTCAGCCAGGCCGGCTTCCGGGGGACTACTTGATGGGGATGTTCCACGTCTGGATGATCTCCCTCAGCCGCGCCATGAACTTCTCGGCGTCGATCCCGTCGACGATCCGGTGATCGAACGACAGGCACAGGTAGACCATGCTGCGGATCGCGATCGCGTCGTTGATCACGACCGGGCGCTTCTCGACGGAGCCGATCCCGAGGATCGCCACCTGCGGCTGGTTGATGATCGGGGTGAACATCGCCGCGCCATAGGGGCCGGGGTTTGTCACCGTGAAGGTGCCGCCCTGGATGTCGTCGATCGTCAGCTTCTTCGTCTTCGCGCGCTCGGCCACGTCGTTGACCCCGCGCACCAGCCCGAGGAAGCTCTTCTCCTCGCAGTTCTTGATGACGGGGACGATCAGGCCCTCGGGGACCGCGACCGCCATCCCGAGGTTGATGTAGTTGTGGTAGACGATGTTGCTGCCGTCGATCGACGCGTTCAGCAGCGGGAATTCCTTGAGGACCTGGACGACGGCGCCCGCGAAGAAGTGCGTCAGCGTCAGCTTCGACCCGTAGACGGTCTCGTAGTCGGCCTTCTCGCGCTCGCGGATCTCGGCGATCCTGGAGACGTCGACCTGGTGGCAGGTCGTGACGTGGGCCGAGGTGGCCTTGGATTTGACCATATGCTCGGCGATCTTGGCCCGCATGTTGGTCATGGGAACGACCTGCGTGCGACCGGCGACGGCTGCGGCGCGCGTCGGCGCCGGCGCCGACGCGGGGGTCGCGGCCGGCCGCTGGGTCGGCACGGGAGCCGGGGCCTGCGTCGGAGCGGCCGCCGGTGCGCCGCCCTTCCCGATGAAGTCCTCGATATCCTTCTTGGTGATGCGGCCCTTCCAGCCCGAGCCCTCGAGCTGCTTGAGATCGACGTTCTCCTGGCGCGCGATGCGGCGGACCAGCGGCGACGCGAACACGCGGCCGCCGTTTCCCCCGTCCGAGCCGACGGCCGCGACGGGCACGGGCTCCATCTGCTTCGGCGCGGGAGCGGGGGTCGGCGTCGGGGCCGCCTGCGGCCTGGTCGCCGCGGGGGCCGGGGTAGGAGCGGCCGAGGCGCCGACCTCGTCGATGATGGCGACGACGGTGTTGATCGGCACCTTGGAGCCTTCGGGCATCAGGATCTTCTTGAGCGTCCCGCCGACCGCCGACTGGATCTCGGTGTCGATCTTGTCCGTCGAGATCTCGAAGAGGGGCTCGTCGCGCTTGACGGCCTCGCCTTCCTTCTTGAGCCACTTGGTGATGGTGCCCTCGAAGATGGACTCGCCCATCTGGGGCATGACGATATTCGTGGGCATTCGGTCGCTTCCTCAGGAAAGGGACTCGCGGGCATGATACATCGTCAGGGGTCTTCTCGCAACCTTCCTGGACCCGGCTACATCAGGCTCAACAACTTCCGGCAGTCCTCAACCTCGTTCTTCCAGTCCCCATAGCAGCCGACCAGGCCGCAATCGAGACAGCGGCAACCCGGGTAAAGCCGCCTTGCTGTCTCCGATCGGATGGTCGGCGGAACCGTTCCGGCTAGTGCGAACGGCCGCACCCTCCTGCTCATCGAGTTGGAGTTTGAAGGCCCTCGTCCCGCACCGGCACTGCGCTTCGGCGTAGTGCTCCGCCGGATAACCGTTCTTGGTGCTGTATTGCAGGAGGTACTCCCGAAGGTCCGCCAGGGAGTCGCCGTCGTTCTGACCGCCCGTCTTTCGAAGAGCCACGCGTCCCTGCTTTCAATAGTTCGCCAGTTTGCGTGTCGCCTGAACGATGTCCGCCACGGACGGAAGGAACACCTCCTCCATCGACGGCGCTGACGGCACCGGCGCGTCGGGGGCGGTGACCCGGACCACCGGCCCGTCCAGGTACTCGAAGGCCTCCTCGTTCACGATCGCCGCGATCTCGCCGGCGACCCCGCCCGTCCGCGTATCCTCGTGGACGACCATCACCTTGCTGGTCTTCTTCACGCTCTCGACGATCGCCGCCCGGTCGAGCGGGTAGATGGTCCGCAGGTCGATCAGCTCGACGGAGACGTCCTTCATCTGTCCCAGCGCCTCGAGGCAGCGGTGCATCATATAGCCGTAGCTGATCATGGTCAGATCGCCGCCCTCCCGCACGACCTTCGCCTTCCCGATCGGGATCGGCGGCGAATTGTCGGGAACTTCCTCCTTGATCCGGCGATAGAGGGCTTTGTGCTCCAGAAAAAGGCAGGGGTCGTTGTCGCGGATGCACGCCTTGATCAGGCCCTTGGCGTCGCTCGGCGTCGACGGCGCCACGACCTTGATCCCGGGCGTATGGGCGAACCACATCTCGATATTGCGGGAGTGGAAGGGGCCCGCCTTGGTCGCGCCGCCCCACGGGCCGCGGAACGTGACCGGCACCCCCTGCCCCCAGCGGTAGCGGCTCGTGCACGCGAAGTTGGCGATCATGTCGAACGCGCACGCGATGAAGTCGATGAACTGGAACTCGACGACCGGGCGCATCCCGACATAGGCGGCTCCGATCGCCGCGCCGACGAAGCCCTCCTCGGCGAGCGGGGTTTCGAGGACGCGCTCCGGTCCGAACCTGTCGAGGAAACCCTCGGTGACCTTGAACGCGCCGCCGTAGCGTCCGATGTCCTCGCCCATCAGGAAGACGGACTTGTCCGCTTCCATCTCCTCCCACATCCCGCGGGAAATGGCCTGTAGAAACGTGAGCTCAGGCATCTCTCTTCCACCAAGGCGTGAACTGGATGATCGAGTCGTCTTCGAACACGCCCTGAAGGGCGTTCTCCCCCGGCGGCGGCGGGGACTTCTCGGCGAAATCGACGGCGTCGTCGACGGTCGTCTTCAGGCGCTCCTCGACGGCGGCCTTCTCTTCCTTCGTCGGCTTGAGCTTCTTCTCGAAGCGGGCAATCGGATCCTTCTTCATCCACTCGTCCAGGAGGCCGGGCGGATAGTACGACGCGTCGTCGTGCGTCGCATGGCCGCGCATCCGCAGCGTCTTGAACTCGATCAACTGCGGGCCCTTCCCCTCGCGCGCGTCCTCAACGCACCTCTTCGTGATCGAATGGACCTCCAGCACATCGTTGCCGTCCCCGGCATAGCCCGGGATCCCGAAAGCCTTCGACTTGTCCGCAAGATTCCTGAGCAGCGACTGCTTCGACGTCGGCGTCGAATAGGCATATCCGTTGTTCTCGATGATCACGACCACCGGCAACCGCTGCACCGCCGCGAAGTTCAGGCCTTCATAGAAGTCGCCCGTCGAGGACGCCCCGTCGCCGACGTACGTCATCGCGACCCGCTTCTCGCCCTTCATCCGGGCGCCGAGGGCCATGCCGGTCATGACGGGGACCAGCGTCCCGAGCATCGAGATGCACGAGATGACGCCGGTGCGCTCGATGTCGCCGAAGTGCTGCGAGTTGTCCTTGCCGCCGGTGGGCGACGTGGCCTTCGCCAGATAGTTCGACATCACGTCGCGCGCCGTATGGCCTCGTGCGAGCACGGTGCCGGAGTTGCGGATCATGGGGCCGACATAATCGCCCTTCTCGAGCGCGAAGGCGGAGCCGATGGAAATGGCTTCCTGACCGAGGCTGGAAAAGAGGCCGCCGACGACTTTGCCCTGCTTGTAGAGGACTTGGGCGCGTTCGTCGAGGGCGCGCGTCAGCCGGAGGTAGTAGTACATCTCGAGCTGGACGGCGCGGGGCGGGGCGTCACCCTTCATGGATCATCCGGCGGCCGAAGACTTTTCCGAAGATCGCCGCCACCGAGCGGCGCAGTCCGTCGAGGTCGACGTCGCGGCCGGTCTCTCGCGCGATGGATGTTACCCCCTTGCCGTGGAGCCCGCAAGGAATGATCAGGTCGAAGCCGCTCAGGTCGGTCGTCGCGTTCAACGCGAAGCCGTGCGAGGTCACCCACTTCTCGACGCGGACGCCGATGGCCCCGATCTTCCGGTCGCCGACCCAGGCCCCGGTCATCCCCTTCAAGCGACCCGCCTGGATGCCGTGGGCGGCCACGGCGCGGATCATCACCTCTTCCAGCCCCTCGAGGTACTTCTTCAGATCGATTTTGCCCGCGGTCAGGTCGAGCATCGCGTAGCCGACGACCTGGCCGGGCCCGTGATACGTGACGTCGCCGCCGCGCGGGGTCTTCACGATCTCGACGTCGTCGCGGCGGCCGACGATATGCTCCTCCTTCGACATCTTGCCCATCGTGATGACGGGCGGGTGCTCGAGGAGGATGAGGGTGTCGGGAATCTCCTTCGCGACGCGGCGACGGACGGTCTCCTTCTGGAGGGCCAGGCCGTCGGCGTAGCTCAGCCGGCCCGCGTCCCACCAGCGGCAGTCCACCATGAAGCGGCTATCCTTGCAGGGCGTGATGCTTCCAGTGGTCGTTGAGCTCGCTCTGCAGGAGCAGCAGCGCGACCACGTGGAATCCGAACAGCGTGAACAGGATGGACGGGAGCACCAGGTCGCTGCAGTTCCGGCCCTCGTCGCGGATCATCTCCGTCATCACCTGCGGATATTTGGCCATGATGTAGAAGACCCAGAGGCCGCAGGTCACGAAGATGAGCAGCAGGTCCATGCCGGGATTGAGCCGGGTCTTCGTCTGATGGGTGTTGAGGTCGCTCCCGATCCTGTACTGCAGCACCAGGCCCCAGATTCCGCAGGTGAGGAAGAACAGCAGCAGCTGCAGGACGATCTCGCGCCGCTCGCCGCAGGGACGGTCCGGGAGGACGGCCAGCGGCTGGGCCACGGGAAGGGGCGCGTCGAGGTCGGCCGCACAGTAGCGGCACTTCTTCGCGGTGGCGAGGATCTCCGCGTTGCACGCGGTGCACTTCTTGACGATCGTGGAATTGCAGGACTTGCAGACCCGGGCTTCTTCGGGGATCTCGAACAGGCAGAAAGGACATTTTCTCATCCGGCGGGCTCCTCCTCTTCTGGAGTATGACCGTCAGAGGTTGATGGTGTGACCGTAATAAGCGTGCGAGGCCTCCATGATGCTCTCCGACAGCGTCGGATGCGGGTGGATCGAGTGCATCAGGTCCTCGACGGTCATCTCGCCGTTCAGGATCGCCACGCCCTCGGAGATCATCTCGCCGGCGTGCGCGTGGAGAATGTGCACGCCGACGATTTCGTCGTAGGTGGAGTCCCCGACGATCTTGACGAAGCCGTCGCGCTCGTCGTCGATGCTCGCCTTCCCGACGGCCATGAACGGGAACTTGCCCACCTTGACCTTGAGGCCGCGCTCCTTGGCCTTCTTTTCCGTCAGGCCCACCGACGCGACCTGCGGGTCGCAGTAGGTGACGCCCGGAATGCGGTCGTAGTTCACCGGCTTGACGGGCTTGCCCGCCATGTGCTCGACGGCGACCAGCCCCTCGGCCGTGGCGACGTGCGCGAGCTGCGGCGTGGGCAGGATGTCGCCGATCGCGTAGATGCCGGGCTCGTCCGTGCGCATGAATTGATCGACCTTGACGTAGCCGCGGTCCAGCTTGACCTTGGTGTTCTCGAGGCCGATCTTGTCGGTGTTCGGCTTGCGGCCGACGGCGACCAGGACCGTGTCGCAGGCGATCTTCTCGGTCTTGCCGTCCTTGGCGACGCTGACCTCGTAGCCGGACGCCGCAGGCTTGATGGACTCGACCTTGGCGCCGGTGAAGAACTTCAGGCCGCGCTTGGTCATGATCTTCTGCTCTTCCGCGGCGATCTCCTCGTCCTCGACGGGCAGGATCTGGGGCATGGCTTCGACCACGGTGACCTGCGCGCCGAAGCGGTGGTAGACCGAGGCGAACTCAAGGCCGACGGCGCCCGCGCCGATGACGACCATCGCCTTGGGCACCTGCCTGAGGGTCAGGGCCTCGTTGCTGGTGATGATGCCCTTCCCGTCGGGCTCCATGCCGGGGAACCATTTCACGGAAGAGCCGGTCGCCAGGAGGGTGAACTTGGTGGAATACTGCTTGCCCTCGACCTCGACGATGCCGGGCTTCACGACCTTGCCGAAGCCGACGATCTGGGTGACCTTGTACTTGCGGAGCAGGCCGTCGACCCCCATGAAGCCGCGCTTCACGACAAGGTCCTTATGGGCCATGACCTTTTCGAGGTTCAGGGTCGGGTTCTGGAGCTCGATGCCGTATTTGTCGGCCTTCTTGATCTGTTCAAAAAGGTAGGCGTCGTGCAGGAGCGCCTTGGTCGGGATGCAGCCCCAATGCAGGCAGGTGCCGCCCCATTCGGCCTTCGGCCCCTTCTCGACGCAGGCGGTCTTGAGGCCGAGTTGGGCGGCGCGGATGGCGGCGGAGTATCCGCCGGGTCCGCTGCCGATCACGATGACGTCAAAGTCGGGCATGAAGCGCTCCCTAGTGAAACGTGGAGCCTTTATACGAGCATCCCGCAGACGTCAGCAAGCAATAAGCAATCCCACAAACAAGCCGGTCACTTTTGTGGGACGGCGACCCGGCGGCGGCCGTTCTTCCGTTTCCAGCACGGTAGGAGTCGGAGGCGATGGAACAACCAGAGGATGAGCGCCTCCAGGCCCAGTCGGATCCGGCGTGACGAGCGGGAGGTTGTAGACCGCCGGGGAGATCGGGTGGGCGAAGTGCTCCCCGCGCCAGAGGAAGATCCGGATCAGTTTGTCGCGGTTCGTGCTGTTGCCGAGCGCGCCGCGCGGAACCGCCAGGGCGTGGCTGACGGCTTTGGCCGGCATCGACATCGCCCCCTCGCCCGGGAAATAGGCATGATCCGTCGACAGCTGCGGATCGCCGGTCTGCGCCCAGGCGGACGCCGACTTCAGGATGACGGTCACACAAACGCAAACGGCGGCCTGCTTACCCATCGCTCAGCCTCCCCAGGACTCGCCCGCATAGGGGTGGGCGATGAGGGGAGGGGAATAACGTCGGGCCGCTGAATTTGTTAGCCCGGGTCCGCCGCGATGCGGTGGCGGAGGGTCTCGAGCTGCGCATAGCCGGTCTTGAGCAGGGGGAACGGTGATCTTCCTGGCCGGTTCGGGTCCCACCGGACCCGTCAACGCGGCGGAAGCCGGGTCGATCTCGAACCGGATCTTCGGGCCCAGCCTCTTCATCGCCTTCGTCGGAACCCACCCGTCGGGGTCCAGCGAGCACCTGATCGGGGCAGGGATCGGCTGGTTCTGACGCGGACGCAGCCCGGAACCCGGCGCGGTCCTCCGACCGCCCCGTGTTTTTGCTTTTCTAGAGCACCGCGCGCTTCGAGATCACCACGATGCCGCTTTCCGTCACCGTGAAGCGCTTCTTGTCCTCTTCCGGGAAATAGCCGATCTGCATGCCTTCCGGGATGATGACATCCTTGTCCACGATCGTCCGGTGCAGCTTCGAATGCCGCCCGACGCTGACGTTCTCGAACAGGATCGAATCCGTCACCAGCGAATAGCTGTTGATGCGGCAGAAGGGCGAGAGGATGGAGCGA
>DASQOM010000249.1:0-3543 GCA_035644495.1 Planctomycetota bacterium
CCGCCAGGATCGCGATCTTCCAGCCGCGGCTCATGTCGAGCTCTTTGTCGGCTTCGCGTCGATGCGGAAGACGGTGCGGAAATCGTAGACGCCGTCGAAATCCTCGCGCGTGTCCTCGTCGGAGCGGCTCATCAGCTCCGCCTCGACGAGATTGAAGACAATGTTGCCGAAGTCGGCGGTCTTGCGGACGCCCCAGACGTCGAAAACCATGACGGCGAGCCCGCCGAACTGCTCGATGGCGAGGTTCTTGATGCCTTCGAGCAGCTCGCGTCCGCTGATGTGCCGCTTCTTCTCGAGCTGCTTGACCGTGTAGTCCAGGGCCTCGTAAACGAAGCGATAGGCGTTGATGTGATATCGCCCGTCGCGGGCGACCACTTCCTTCAGGCGTTCTTCAAGATTGCTCGGCATTCGCGTCGATCTTCTGGAACAACACCGCCCCCTTGTTCACCCGGGTGCCGATTCCAATATATTCCCCGACCCGCGCGTTTTCCAGCCGGACGGGGCAATCGGGGATCCCGAGCTGCTCGAGGATGCGTTTCGAGGTCGACGGGATGAAGGGCGAGAGGAGCAACGCCAGGATGCGCAGCGAGTCGGCTCCGCAGTACAGCACGCGCGCGAGCTCCTCCTTCTTCGCCGGGTCCTTCGACAGCTTCCAGGGCGCGGTGGCCTCGATATAGCCGTTGGCCGCCGTCCCGGCCTTCCAGATCTCGGCCAGGGCCGTGTGGAACTCGTACTTCCCCATTAACGTCTCGACCGTGCCGGGCAGTCCCGCGAGCGTCTCCTTCAGCGCGTCGTCCTGCGGCAGCGCGGCCCCCTTCGACACGAAGACCCCGCCCTGATATCGCTCGGTCATCGAGACGATGCGGTTGAGCAGATTGCCGATGTTGTCGCCCAGGTTCGCGTTGGACTTCTGGAAATACCCGTCCCAGCTGAAGTCGCCGTCGTAGCCGAACGCCACTTCGCTCAGCAGGTACGCGCGCAGCGTGTCGGGGCCCCACTGATCGGCGATCAGGTTCGGGTCGATGACGGTGCCCAGCGTCTTCGACATCTTGAGCACCTGGCCGTCCTTCTTGACGTTGACGAAGCCGTGGATGGCGAGCGACTTCGGCGGCTCGATCCCGGCCGCCATCAGCATGGCCGGCCAGATGATCGCGTGGAAGCGCGTGATGTCCTTCCCGATGACGTGGACGTCGGCGGGCCAGAGCTTCTGGAAGCGCTCCGGCTCGTCGGGGAAGCCCGCCGCGGTGATGTAGTTGATCAGGGCGTCGAACCAGACATACATGACCTGCTCGGGATCTCCCGGGATCGGCACGCCCCAGCGGGTGGTCTTGCGCGAGATCGAGATGTCCTCGAGCCCCTGCTTGATCACCTCGAGCATCTCCTTCGCACGGAACGAGGGCGTGATGAGGTCGCCGCGCTCGATCAGCGCCTTCACGGGCTCGGCGTACTTCGTCAGCTTGAAGAAGTAGTTCTCCTCGTCGACGATCTTGAGGTCGAGGTTCGGGTGATTGGGGCAGCGTCCGTTGACGAGCTCCGACTCGGTCTTCTTGGCCTCGCAGCCGACGCAGTAAAGCGCCTTGTAGGGGGCCTTGACGATGTCGCCCTTCGCCTGGAGGCGCCTAAAGATCTCCTGGCAGGCGCGCTGGTGCGCCGGGTTCGAGGTCCGGATGAACTGGTCGAAGGAGAGGTCGAGTTTCTTCCACGTGGTGCGGAAGACCTGCTCCATCTTGTCGCACCACTGGATGGGGGTGAGCCCCTCCTTCGCGGCGCGGTCCGCGACCTGCTGGCTGTGCTCGTCGTTCCCCATGAGGAAGAACACGTCGTCGCCCTTGAGCCGCTTCCAGCGGGCGAGGACGTCGGCGAGGATCTTCTCGTACGACGTCCCGACGTGGGGGGCGCTGTTGACGTAGTCGATCGCGGTCGTGATGAAAAACTTGGTCATAGGGAAGCAGAGAATGTACCCGCAGCAGAAAGAATAAGGAATACAGAATCGCAAGCGGGGGAGGCAGTCCGCGGGGAGGAATCAACACAAAGACACCCGAGACCACAAAGAGGAACCCCTTAGGGGAAGCATTCCGAAGGAGAGAGGGCCCGCACTTCAAGCCAGGACGTCCTGGGAGGAAGCGTGCGGCGGGCGGAGCATCTCGGGCTTCGTTTCGGGTGTCTGTGTGGTGTCTTCAGATCCGAAGGAGCGCGTCCTCGACGGTCAGGCCCACGTTCGCGTTGAGGTCGATCATGCGCTCGTGGTCGATGAGGGTTTCGATGCGGTCGAGGAGTTCGTCGTCGTCGAGGCGGGAGAGTTTCTGGACGAAGTCGGGGGAGGCGAGGCAGGGGGTGCCGCCGGAGCGCGCGAGCAGGACGTCGCGGAGGCTGTGCGAGAGCAGGCGGAACTTGCGCTTCGCCTCGAGGCGCGCCTGCTCGGTGTCGCGGATCTTGCCGAGCGATTCGATGATGGCGTTGAGCTCGCCGGAGAGGACGCGCGACTGGAGGTCGTGGGCGGCCGCCCGCAGCTCGCCGATGTTCGGGGCCAGCTCCGCCAGCGCGGCGAAGGAGCCTTCGCCCAGGAGCGCGGCTGCGGGGGCGTCCTCGCCGCCGAGCAGATGCTTCTCCCGGGCGTAGCGGAGCAGCTCCGCCTCCGGCAGCGGGGCGAAATGGATCGTCTGGCAGCGCGAGCGGATGGTCCCCAGCAGACGGTCGGGCACCGAGGAGACCAGGATCAGCTGCGTCCGGTCGGGCGGCTCCTCGAGGGTCTTCAGCAGGGCGTTCATCGCCTCCTCGGACATCCGGTGCGCGTCGTCGAACACGATCGCCCGATTCTGCTCCGAGGTGTAGCTGAGCTCGCGGATGACCTCGTGCACCTGCGCGATCAGGATCTCGTGCTTGTCCTCGAGCCGCTCGATGAGCGTCACCTTTGCTCCGAGGGATTTCGCGAACTCGACCGCCGCCATTTTCTTGCCGACGCCTTCCGGGCCGGAGAAGAGGTACGCGTGCGCCGGACGCTTCCGATTGAGGATGCCGCGCAGCCGCGCGATCGCCGCCTCGTTGCCGATGAACCCGTCAAAGGACACGGTTCACCGCCTTCTGGACGTCGCCGAAGACGCTCTCCGCGGGGCGGGAGGCGTCGACGACTTTGACGCGCTTCCGGTCCCGCTTCGCCAGCTTCAGGAATCCGGAGCGCACTTTCTTCTGGTAGTCCAGCCCCTTGCTCTCGACGCGGTCGTTGCGGATCCCGTCGCGGCTGCGCGCGAGGCCGGGGTCCAGGTCGAGGAGCACCACGAGGTCGGGCTTCCGGAACTTCGCGATCTTCTCGGCGACGGCGATGACCGTGTCGATCCCGACCCTGCCCGCGGCGCCCTGGTAGGCGGCCGTGGAGTAGTAATAACGGTCACAGACGACGTCGACGCCTTTCGCCAGCGCGGGGCGGATGACCTGGTCGACGAGCTGGGCGCGGCTGGCCATGTAGAGAAAGAGCTCGGTGAAGGGGACCATCTCGGCGTTTTTCGGGTCGAGGAGCAGCTCGCGGATTTTCTCGCTGAGGGGGGT
>DASQOM010000250.1:0-16587 GCA_035644495.1 Planctomycetota bacterium
GTCCGCTGGCGCCTGGTCGAGGACCGCAGGACGGCGATGGGGATCGTCCACGCCCCCGACGAGCTGCACCGCCGGGCGGCGGCGTACCTCGACGTGGCGAAGAGGCGGATGGGTCCGAACACCTTCCAGCAGCAGCTGGAGCGCGAAGGCACGACCGAGGGGGCGAAGCTGGCGCAGGTGGAGAAGTCGCCCTTCCTCTCCCAGCTGCTCACGCTGGACAAGATCGTGCGGTACTCCGAGATCCTGGAGGACCGGCTGGAGATCGACCGGGCGTATTTCGCGGAGGAGGCAGACGCGAAGAAGTTCCTGGAGGCCGCGAAGGCGAAGGGCTTCGACGAGGCGTCCCAGGAGCAGCTCCCGGAGCGGAAGCCGACGAAGGGGCGGCTGCCCCGGGAGAGTTTTTCCAAGTCGAGGCCTCCGCTGGAGCCGGTCCTGGACGCGTGGATCCTGGAGGAGCTTCTGCGCCTCGCGCCCGAGGGCATGACGGACGTGGAGACGAGCCGTTCCAATCTGTACTATGTCATTCGCCTCCGGGGCTTCCGGAAGGGCCGGGATGTCGTATACTCCCAAGTGAAAGACGAGGTCGTCGAGAGCATCCTTCGGGAGCCTCCGACCCCGCAGGACTACTCAAGATGGATGGAGAGGGAAATGGCGCGCTGCCGCGTGGAGTACGCCGACTCCGGGGCCCGGAGGGAGAAAAAGGGGGGATCCCCGTAACCCAAATTTTATGTATTTTTCCCATGAACATTGCGCCCGGTCGCGCGTCTAATCATTAGAATGACCAAGCTGATCCAGAGGACGATCTCGAAACCCTGCCACCCGAAGTTCCTCAATGAGGTGCGCGGACTGCTGGGGGAAACCCTCGCGGAGGTCCCCATCTCCCGCCGGGACAAGGATCTGATCATCCTCGCCGTCGACGAGGCCGTCAGCTCCATCGTCCAGTACGCCCGCTACAAGGGCTTCCAGAGCCAGGTCACCCTCACGGTCGACATCGACGACGTCCGCTTCAAGGCCACCCTGGTCGACTCGCTGAACGTCTTCGAGCTCCGCGGCGGCCTCAACGACACCCAGATGGCCGAGAGCCTCGCCCGCGAGAAGAGCTACACGATGGGCATCTTCCTGATCCGCCAGATCATGGACGAGATCAGCTACGTCTACCGCAAGGGCTTCCAGAACGAACTGGAGCTGATCAAGTTCCTCTAGTCCCCGTCCCTCGACTTGCCCTCCTCCGCCCGATATATTCTCTCCGGTGACCACCGTCCTCCCCGTCCTGACCCTGCTCGCCGGCGCCGCCGCCGGGGCCGGCTTGGCCATCTTCTTCGAGCGACGCGCCCGCGCCGAGCGCGAGGAGAGGGAACGCCAGCGCGCCGAGGAGGACCTCCATAACATTGTCGGCACCATGGCCGCCGGCATCGCCCACGAGATCCGCAACCCCCTCTCCACCCTCCGCATGAACCTCCAGCTCCTCCGGGAGGACTGGGAGAACCCCATCACCGAGCGCGAGCAGAAGGGGAGGAAGCGCATCGACGTGCTCCTCCGCGAGACCGAGCGCATGGAAAGCGTCGTCTCCGACTTCGTCCGCTTCGCCGCCGGCCACGCCCTTCGCCTCGAACCAACCAACCTCAACTCCCTCACCGGAGAGCTCCTCGACTTCCTGGCCCCCCAGGCCGAGCGGTCCCACATCCGCCTCATCCGGGACTTCGACAAGGACCTCCCGCCGGTGCAGGCCGACCCCAACCTCATCCGCCAGGCCGTCCTCAATCTCCTGGTCAACGCCCAGCAGGTGCTCCCCACCGGCGGCGAGATCCGCATCAGGACCGTCGAGAACGGCCAATACGTCAAGCTGTCCGTTTCCGACAACGGCCCCGGCATCCCCTCCGAGCACCGGGAGAAGATCTTCAACCTCTACTTCTCCACCAAGCCCGGCGGCACTGGCCTGGGCCTGCCGATGGTCAAAAAGATCGTCGAAGAGCACCAGGGAAGGATCGAAGTCGAGACGGAGTTGAAAAAGGGCACCACCTTCACGATATGCCTGAAAAAGTAGGAATCCTGGTCATCGACGACGACCGCCCCCACGCGGAGGCCGCCGCCGAGAGTCTCTCCAGGGCCGGCTACGAGTGCACGGTCGCCACCAGCGGCACCGAGGGGCTCCGCCTCCTGGAGAAGGACGCGTACGACATCGTCCTGACCGACCTCGTCCTCCGCGACACCTCCGGCATCGAGATCGTCCGCAAGGTGAAGGCGGCGGCCCCGGAATCCGAGGTCATCGTCATGACCGGTTATCCCTCCTACGAGACCGCGCTGGAGGCGATGGACGCCGGCGCGTACGACTACCTGAACAAGCCGATCGACATGAACATCCTCCGGGTGAAAATCCGGAAGGCGCTGGAGAAGCAGAAGCTGTTCCGGTCGAACGTCGAGCTGCGGCGCGAGCTGGACAAGAAATACGGATTCGAAGGCATCATCGGCGGCAGCGAGCCGATGCAGCAGGTCTTCGACACCCTGCGCCAGGTTTCCGGCTCGACGGCCACCGTCCTCATCCTCGGAGAGACCGGCACCGGGAAGGAACTGGTCGCGCGGGCGATCCACGCCAACTCCCCCCGCCGGGGAAACCGCTTCATGGCGCTCAACTGCGCCGCCCTGTCCGAGACCATCCTCGAAAGCGAGCTCTTCGGCCACGAGAAGGGCGCCTTCACCGGCGCCACCCAGGCCCGCAAGGGGCGCTTCGAATACGCCCACGGCGGCACCCTCTTCCTCGACGAGGTCGGCGACCTCCCCGCCGCCACCCAGGTGAAGCTCCTCCGCGTCATCGAATACGGCGAGGTCTTCCGCGTCGGTTCGAACGAGCCCGTGAAGGTCGACGTCCGCCTCATCGCGGCCACGCACAAGGACCTGTCCGCCCTGATCCGCGAGGGCACCTTCCGGGAGGACCTCTATTACCGCCTGAAGGTGGTCACCATCGAACTGCCGCCGCTCCGCGAGCGCCTCGAGGACCTGCCCATCCTGCTCCAGACCTTCGTCGACGAGTTCGCCAAGGCTCAGGGAAAGAAGGCTCCCGAGATCACCCCCGCCGCGATGGAGCTGCTCTATAATTACGACTGGCCGGGCAACGTCCGCGAGCTCCGCAACTGCGTCGAAAGCATGGTCGTCCTCGACAAGGACGGCAGGATCGACGCCGAGGACGTCCCCCGCTTCGTCAAGCAGCCCGACGACGGGCCGTCCTTCTCGGGCCTCGGCGGCGTCAATCTCGAGGAAAAAGAGAAGGAAAGCATCCGGAAGGCGCTCGCCCTCTGCGAAGGAAATCGAGAGAAAGCCGCCAAGATGCTGGGCATCGGCGAGCGCACGTTGTATCGTAAGATCAAAAGATACGGATTCAACTGATGCCCAGGTTCACCATCAGCCACCATACGGGGTCGAAGGACGGCGATCACTACGACCTCATGCTCGAACACGGCGACAGCCTGCGCACGTGGCGCCTGGCCAACACCGCGTTCCAGGCGTTCCAGGTCGCGCGGCAGATCAAGGACCACCGGAAGATGTACCTCGACTTCGAAGGCGAGATCTCCGGCGACCGCGGCCGAGCCCGGATCTGGGACACCGGCACCTATACCGTCGACGAGTGGAAGGACGGCCGCATCCAGGTCGCGCTCGTCGGCCGCTCCCTCAAGACCCGCCTCCTGATGGCGCTGGGCCCCAAGCACCCCGAAGACGACGACCCGCGCTGGACCGTGGGCGACGCGACCCAGGAGATCCGGAAGGCGGCCGCCGCCCTGCTCCGCGGGGCCTCGCTCGACGACGCGCCGAACGCCGACCTGATCGATCTGCGCGAAGCCCTCGCTCATGAGGAGCACAAGATCCTCATGCTGGTGGACCAGTATACGCGCGGCGGGGCCATCGACTGGTCGCGCACCGAGTTCGACCCCGATGTGAGGAAGCGCATCGACAAGGAACGCGTCCGCTGGCAGCATCCCTGGCTGGCGGCCGCCAAGGGCTACGCCGACAAGCTCGGCGAGCTCACGGAGATCCTGCGCCAGTCGCGGCCGAAGGCCACGTCACCGTAGCAGGCCGGCTGGAACCGTTCCCTCGACCCCCGGCATTTCCAGCCCCAGCAGCAGCGCCACCGCGGGGGCGATGTCGACCAGCTTCATGCGCTCGATGCGCGCGCCGGCCTGGATTCCCGCGCCCTCGGCGACGAAGCCGGTCAACAGGCCCGGCCGCGTGGGCAGCTGGCCGTGATTCCCCTTCACCGTCGGCAATCCGGCTTCGATCCGCTCGGTGACCGCCCACCCGTCCGCCGGCTCGATCGAGAACGCCGCCTCGGAATTGTATCCGAGGGCGTCCAGCTCCTTCCGCTCCAGCAGGCGATAGGGGAGCTTCCCGTCCCCGACGAGGACTTCCCGCACGCGGGCCAGATCCCCGGCCTCCTTCACGTAGACGGCCGCCGATCCGCCGCTGGACCGGATGATCGCGCGCCACGACGTGATCTTCCCGTCCTCCGCCGTCAGCAGGCCGGCATCCTTGAGCAGGCCGTTCGGCGCGGTGTTCTGCGAGATCGACGTGAACCCGTGATCGCCGACGATCAGCAGCGCCGTCCGATCGGCGACGCCCGACTCCTCGATCGCCCTGCGGATCCGCGCGATATTCCCGTCCTGGAGCTGCACCGCCGACTTCACCTCCGGGGCGTCGGGGCCGTGCTTGTGCTGCGCCTCGTCGACGTTCAGAAGGTGGACGAACTGCAGGTTCGGCTTGTACCTCTTGAAGACGTACGCCGCCATCCGGCAGACGAACGCATCCGTCGCCGACCGGTCGTCGGCAATCTTCTCCGTCGGCACCCCCACGCCAAGGGCGAGTTCCGTCAGCAATCCGGGACTGGCCGATCCCGCCAGCCGCTTCACCGTCTCCTTCCGGTCCGGATCCCAGATTTCGCCCAGGATCCAGTTCACGTCTGCCCCGACCGACGTCGGCCAGTACGTGATCGCCACCTTGAGTCCTTTCTCGCGGGCCGCCTGCCAGAGCGTGCGCGCCTTCAGGTCCTTCGCGTGCCAGTACCAGTTCCGGGTCGACCCCGACTCCGTCCACGTCGTGTTCGCGGCGATGCCGTGCCGGGCAGGACGCACCCCCGTCACGATGCTGGCGTGCGCGGGATAGGTCGAGCTGGGATACACGCTTTCGACGCCGGTCGCGCGGGCGCCGGCCGCGGCGATCGCCTTCAGGGCCGGCGCGTCGTAGTCGCCGAGGTAGAAGTCGGGGCGGAAGCCGTCGATGGAGACGATGACGACGTGCTCGCAGGGCTCGTCCGGCGGACCTGCTCCGATGAGGGCGAGCAGGATCAGGACAAGCGCCGCAGGATATCGTCCGCTCCGTCGACCCACTGGACCTCCGCAAAGCGCTTGAGCCACATGACCTGATGCCGCGCGAGCGTGTTGGTGTTCCGGTTGACGAGCCGCTCCATCTCGGCGGCGTCGACGTCTCCCTCGAGGAACGCGACGACTTCCCGATATCCTACCGCCAGCCGCCCTTCCTTGCTCCAAGGATGCTTCAGCAGCCCGCGGACCTCGTCCACGAGACCGTCCTTCAGCATCCGCCTGGTCCGCGCCGCGATGCGGTCCTTGATGTCTTCGCGACGGAAGCCGAACACGTCCGCCTCCAGCGTCGGGGCCGAATCGAAATGCGTGTGCTTCGAGCTGATGGGCTCGCCCGTCTTGCGCCAGACCTCGACGGCGCGCACAAGCCGCTTCAGGTCGTTGGGGTGGATCCGGGAGGCGGCCTTCGGGTCGACGCGCTGAAGCTCCTCGTGCAGCTTCGGGGCCCCGATGGCGACCAGTTCCTCGCGCAGGGCGGGATCGGCCTCGGGACCTTCGAACAGACCATACGCGAGAGTCTTGTAGTAGAGGGCGGTGCCGCCGACGAAAAGCGGCCGCGGGCATTCCTCGAGACAGCGGCGAGCATCCCGCACGAAGCGGCCGGCGTTGTAGCTGTCCGCCGGGTCGCAGAGGTCGACCAGCCGGTACGGCCGCTTCGGCTTCGCCGTGCCGATGTTCATCCCCTTATAGACCTTCATCGAGTCGATGGAGATGAGCTGGGACCCCAGGCGGTCGGCCACGGCCTCCGCGGCGGCGTGCTTCCCGGAGGCGGTCTGTCCCAGGATGAAGATCGGGCGGGTCACGAGGGGATTATACCGGCGGGAGAGTCTGCAATAAGGGACTCCGAGTCACTTCCTGCCTCGAGGCTACTTGCGCGGGAGTTCGATGTCGACGCCGTCGATGGACGGGGCGTGACTCACGATCTCGAACGTGCGGGAGGTCCACTTCAGGTCGCCGGCGCTCAGCACGATCTGGCAGTCCTGGAAATCGAGCTTCGGCACGACGAACTCCACGGTCCCGCTGGAAGACTGATCCTTGAACAGCGCCCCCGCATTGCCGTCCACCACCAGCGCAATCGTCACCTTCGCCTTGGGGTCGCCCGCGGCCCAGTCGAGGCGCAGCTTGGTGCCTCCCTTCACGCGTCCGGGGATCGTCGACGTCAGCTGCAGCTTGCCGTCCGCGGGCGGGACGGGAACCTCGATCGCCGTCTCGCCCGACTCGATCTTGAAATCGCGATCCGAGGCGTCGCTGACGGTCTTGCCCTTGTCGTCGGTCATCGATATCCGGAGGCGGCACGTCGCGCTGCTGATCTTCGGCAGCGCCCAGAGAAAGCCGCGCTCCATCTTCTGGAGATTCGACAGCGGCTTCCAGCTGCCCTCCTTGCCCGAGGCTTCGGAGAATTCGACCTTCAGCGACGACGGGTCCGCGGACGACCGGACCAAAATCGGCCGGCTGGTCCCGCCGACCAGCGTCTCCCCGCCGCGGAAGTTCAGCAGGCGCAGGCTTTCGACGCGGCCCAGGACCTGGAAGCGGAAGTGGTTCGAGTCGTACTCGCGCTTCTTCGCATCGCGCACCAGCAGGCGGACCTGGTAGTCCCCGGGCTTCGACGGCGCGCGGAACGTGAAGGAGATGTCCTTCACCTCGGCCAGAGCAATCCAGGTCTGCCCATTCTCGGAAAGCTCGAGCTTGAGCGACTCGGCCGACTTCACGATGGACTTCGGCTCCACGACGGCGGCGACGAGGCCGCCCGGCTCCACCTCCGCGTTGGCGATGATGCGGACGGGCTCGAGGCCCGTCATCACGTCGAAGGTCAGCACGTTCGAGCTGATCGGGCGGTTGGCCGCGTCCTTCGCCGACGCCCGGATCTGGTAGCGGCCCTCGTCCGCCGGGAGCGTGACCTTGGTCGCCGGGCCGCTCAGCACGGCATAAGGGGCCCAGGTCTTCCCGCCGTCCTTGGAGAGCTCCAGCGACGCCTCCAGCACCGCGCGATCCGGGGAGCTCCAGGTCAGGACGACCGCCGTGGCCGCGACCAGCGGCCGCCCGTCCTCGATGCCGCGCAGCGTCAGGCTCGGCGCCGGAACTTCGCCCGGGTCGAAGTCGCCGGTCTGATCCTCGGCCTCGTTGCCGGCTTCGTCGATCGCCACCACGCGGAGGCGCACCTTCTTCCCCGCGATCAGATGCGATCGCAGGTCGGCGCGGCCCACGTTGTTGTGCTTCGGGACGGCCACGAACCACGTCTTGCCGCCGTCGGCGGAATACTCGATGCGCAGCACGATCCGCTCGATCGGCGACAGCTTGTCGGTCGCCGTCCACTCGATCTCCCACGACGGATTCAGCCAGGTTTTCCCGCCGTTCTCCAGCGGGAAGCTGCGCACCGTGATCTCGGGCTTCGTCGAATCGATCAGGGTGACGGCGTCCGGCCGCGGGTTCCTCTCGGGCTCCCCCGACGCGTGGCCCGCTCCGTCGTGCGCGATCAGAAGCAGGCCCCAGCTGCCCTCGGACGGCAGGTCCGTCTCGATCGTCCCCTCGGCGTGGTTCGATTCGGTCAGCAGCCGGTAACCGCCCTTCTCCGTCAGCAGGCGGCCGTGCAGCGCCATCTTCTTGATGCCCGAGGTCGTGTCGGTCGCCTTGTACTTGATCGCGATGCGCGGCGTCCGGGACACCAGCGGCGGCCGCTCCACGATCCCGACCACGGGGAGGTCGTTGTCGATCGTGAACATCTGCGCGGACTCCGCCTGGCCGCGGTTGCCGAAACGGTCGACCGCGACGACGCGGATCTTGTGGTGCGCGCCCGTGGCATTGGGGACGATCCAGCGGTACGAGCCCTTGAGCGCGTCGAGGTTGGACCCGACCAGGTTCCAGTTCTTGCCGCCGTCCAGCGAGTGGTAGAGGGCGGCTCCCTTCGGATCCGGATTGGGCTCCGTCATGTTCCAGGTGATGTCCATGGCCGAGCCGGCCATCACGATGGGCCCGTCGTTGAAGCTGGTCAGTTCCAGTTGCGGCGGGGTGCCGTCGATCGTCACGACGAGCTGCGGCTCCGTGTCCTTGTCCGGCGCCTTCTGGGCCATGTCGGCCTTCAGTCCCGCATCCGTCGCGCAGGTGATATAGAGGCCGTACTTGCCGTCGGTCTTCGCGAAGTTGAAAGGCGGCTCGCGGTCGGGATCGTCGCCGTACTTGGCCCAGTCCTTCGCGCCGTCGGGCCGGTAGTACATCGTGACGTTCCGGATCGGCAGGCTGCCCCGGTTCCGGATCTCGTAGGCGATCGGGACGGACGACGCGTTGGAGCGGTCGGGCCCCGTGGCCCGCGCCTCGGGGACTCCGCCGTCGATGCCGAAGCGCTCGCTGACCACCTCGCGCGCGTTGCCCGCGAAGTCCGTCGCGACGATCTTCAGACGGCAGTCCGTCAGCGTCGCGCAGGGCGGCGTCCACGAATACAGCCCGTCGTTCTTCAGCCCCTTCGCGATTTCCTTCCACGTCTTCCCGCCGTCGTCGGTCCAGGACAGGGCGATCCCGTTCGCGGGCATGTCGATGTTGTCCTTCGCCGTCCACTGCACGGGCATCGCGACGCCGCCCAGGTAGCCCGGCGGCGCGGGCGAGATCAGCTTCACCTCGGGCTTCGTGCGGTCCAGCGTCAGGGTGAAGAGGGGCGGCATGCCGGCGACGGGCGACGGGTTCGCGTTGCCCATCTTGTCCTCGCCCACCAGCTTGAGGCCGTAGACGCCGTCGAGGTCGGTGAAGAAGTACGGCGACTTCATCGACGGGTCGTCGCCGTGCAGCTTCCAGGTCTGGCCGCCGTCGCGCGTGATCCAGAGCGAGACGCGCTTCATGCCGGAGCCGCCCAGGTCCCCGCCGGTCCACTCGATCTTGACGGGCACCTCGTTGGAGGTCGTCGGGCCGCTGATGCGGAGCTCGGGCGGGAGGCCGTCGACGACGAAATCCGCGTCGGAGATGTCGCTCGCGACGTTTCCGGCCAGGTCGCGCGCGGTGACCTTGATGCGGCAGGTCATGCTCGACAGCGCAGGCGGGATGTCCCAGTGGTACTTCCCCGTATTGGGCACGTTCGTCGCGACCGGGATCCACGTGTCCTTCCCCGTCGAGACCTCGATCGTGATGCCTTTCGTGGGGTCGAGGTTGGCGTCGGCGGCCGCCCACTGGACGACGGTCGACCGCGCGGACCCGAGCATCTCGCCGCCGTTGGGAGCGAGCACCTCGACGACGGGAGCTAGGGTGTCGACGACGACCGTCTTCTCGGCCGGGTCGCCGGTTTTCGGGTTGACGTCGCGTCGGCCGTCGGCGCCGACGGGGATCAGCAGGAAGCCGTATCGTCCGTCCCGCGGCGCGAGGAAGGCGACCCCGGGCTTGGTACCGTCGACCTCGCCGTGATTGACCCAGGTCTGGCCGGCGTCGGTCGAGTACCAGAGCTCGACGCCTTTCTTGCCGGTGAGGCGGGATCGGTCGAGGGGGACTTCGACGAATCGCCTGGAGGAGTAGCTTTCGTTGGCGGCGACGGCGGGGGCGTCCTGCGCGCGAAGGGATTCCGCGGCCAGCGTCAGGACTACCGCGGCCAGGAATCCCCCCGGGAACGTCATAAGTTCCTCTTCACGTACTCGAACGCATTCAAAAAGAACTTGAGGCCGTCGGGCCGCACGTCCCCGCCTTTCCGCGTCCACTGCGGATGATTCGTCGCATCCTGGAACCGCTCCGGATGCGGCATGAGGCCGAGGACCCGGCCGGTCGGGTCGCAAATTCCGGCGACGGAAGACGTCGACCCGTTGGGGTTCCAGGGGTAACCGGCTTCGCGGCCCTCGTTGTCCACGTACTTGAGGACCAGCTGCCCCCCCTGCTCCCACCGTTTCATCGACTGCGCGTCGCCCGGGAGGAACTTCCCTTCGCCGTGGGCGATGGGAAGCTCGAGGACCTCCTCCTCCTTAAGAAATTCGGACTTTAGCGAGGAAACCTTGAGGCGAATCCAGCGGGCCTCGAACTTGCCGGAGTCGTTGTTTCCGAGGGTGGCCTGGAAGGAGGACGGGTTCATGGGCTCGGGCAGGATCCCGGTCTTGGTCAGGACCTGGAAGCCGTTGCAGATTCCGAGCATCAGCTTGCCGGCCTTGATGAACTCGCGGAGCTCCGGGACCAGCTTCGCCTTGAGCTCGTTGGCCAGGACCTTCCCCGCGCCCAAGTCGTCGCCGAACGAGAAGCCGCCCGGCACGATCAGGAAGTGGTAGTCGTGCACGCGCTTCGGGTTCTCGATGAGGCGGTTGACGTGCGTGACGTCGGTCTGGAAGCCGCCCTTCTCGCAGGCGGCGCGGGACTCCTGGTCGCAGTTGATCCCCGCGGCCCTCAGGACGATCGCTCTCGGCGCTGCCATCTTCGTTATTTTCCCGGCTTCGGAAAGATCTGCCGGTGCAGGTCGTACACGCGCTTCAGCTCCTGGATCGGCTCCACATGGTCGTCGACCCGCAGGTCGCGATATCGGTCGTTGAAACCGCCGTAGCCCCAGCCGTCCCGGACGATCAGCAGCGCGGCCGACTGCATCCCGCGCGAGTCGCCCCCGGCGTCCTGGCCGGCCTGCAGCGCGGCGATCAGCCGCTCGCCCAGGTCGCCCTTCGACTCCTTATAGGACTTGGCCATGTTCAGGACCACGTCCTCCCCCGCCAGGATGTTGCCCTGGCAGGCGAAGTTCTCGCCTTTGATGCCGCCCGCCCACGCGTTGCACTTCGTGCCGGTGTACGTCGCCGACCGGCCTTTGGCATCGACCAGGCCGACCTGCCGCACCGCCGCGCCGCGGTCGATGTCCGTCAGCAGCTCCATCACCTTCCCGGGTTCGACGCCCTGCGACATCAGGTCCAGCGCCTTCGGGCCATAGGTCGTGTTCGCGTAGGATTGCGTCGCGACGGCGCCGACCCCGGCCTTCGCCCAGGGCACGACCGAGCCGACGGCGATGAACTTCGACTGCACCGCGACGCCCAGCTCCTTCGTCTCGGGATCGTAGGCGACGATCGAGAACGTCGCGACGACCGGCAGCTCCGCCGCGCGGGGCGCGGCCGAGCACCCGGAAAGAACCAGGACCAGCAGCGCTCTCACCATTTCAGCGGCTTCTGCCAGGCGTCCTTCAGCGCGTCCAGGGTCTCGTCGAGGACTCTCTGATCCCGCATGGTCACCGTCAGCTTCTTCTCGGCCACCACGGTTCCGAGACGTGCGGCGAAGACGGGATCCTTCTCCATCAGGCCTTCGAAGGCCTTCTGGTTCGCGGGCGTGACTTCCACCAGGAACCGCGAGGGGCTTTCGGAGAAGAGCGCGACCACGGCCGGCAGATCCTCCGGCGCGCTGTGGGTCGCGTCAAGCTTGAGCCCGAGCCCGCCGGCGAACGCCATCTCGGCGGCCGCGATCGCGAGCCCGCCCTCCGACAGATCGTGGCACGAACGGACCAGCCCGTCGCGGATCGCCGTCGACATCGCCTTGAAGACGTGGCGGCCCGCGGCGACATCGACCCTCGGCGCGGTGCCGCCGCTGAGCCCGTTCACGAGCGCGTAGTGCGAGCCGCCGAAATCGTTGCGCGTGATGCCGACGATGTAGACCGCGTTGCCCGCCTGCTTGGCGTCCATCGTCACGCATTTGCGCACGTCGTCGACGATCGAGATCGCCGAGATGAGCAGCGAGTGCGGGATGACGATCCGCTTGTCGCCGACGCGGAACTCGTTGTTGAAGCTGTCCTTGCCCGAAATGAACGGCGTGCCGTACGCGACCGCGACCTCCTGGCAGGCGCGCGCGGCCAGCACCAGCGCCCCCAGGTGCTCCGGGTTCTCGGGGCTGCCCCATGCGAAGTTGTCGAGGATCGCCGTCCGCTCGGGATCGCCGCCGACCGCGACCACGTTGCGGATGGCCTCGTCGATGGCGTTCGCGGCCATATCGTACGGGGAGTAATCGCTGTAACGCGGGTTCATCCCGTTGCCGATCGCGAGGCCCTTGTAGTGCGAGAGCACGGGGCGCACGACCGCGGCGTCGCTCGGGCCGTCGTTCGCGGCGCCCGTCAGCGGCTTCACCACGCTGCCGCCCTGCACCTCGTGGTCGTACTGGCGGATGATCCATTCCTTCGAGCAGACGTTCCCGCTCGCGAGGATCTTCTTCACGTCGTCACCGTAGTCCGGCTTCGCTGCGGGATCCAGCGGCTTGACCGTCGGCGCGGTGTAGGTCGCCGTCCGCTCGAAGCGCGGGAGGCCGTCGTGCAGGAACTCCATGTCGAGTTCGCCGACGAGCTGGCCGTTGTAGTTCAGCTTCAGCTTGCCGTCGCCCGGGAAACGGCCAATGACGGTGGCCTCCACGTCCTCGGCCTTGAACACCGCGAGGCATTCCTGCAGCTTGTCGGGCGGGACCGAGATGACCATGCGCTCCTGCGCTTCGCTGATCCAGATCTCCGTATACGAGAGGCCGTCGTATTTGAGCGGGACCTTCTCGAGATCGACCTCGGCGCCGAGTTCTTCGCCCATCTCGCCGACCGCGCTCGAGAGGCCGCCCGCGCCGCAGTCCGTGATCCCCGTATAGAGGCCCCGGTCGCGCGCCTGGAGGACGGTGTCGAGCACGCGCTTCTCCACGATCGCGTTGCCGATCTGGACCGCGCCGCTCGACACGGTCTCGGAACCCTCGTGCAGCTCCACCGAGGAGAACGTCGCGCCGTGGATGCCGTCGCGTCCGGTGCGGCCGCCGACGACGACCGCGAGGTCGCCCCTCTGCGCCGCCTTGAAGGACATCGCCTTGGGCAGGATGCCGACGGTGCCGCAGAAGACCAGCGGATTCCCCGTATAGCGCTCGTCGAAGAAGACGGCGCCGTTGACAGTCGGGATGCCCATGCGATTGCCGTAGTCGCGAACGCCGCTCATCACGCCCTTGAGGAGGCGGCGCGGGTGAATGGTCCCGGGAGGAATCTCCTTCGCGTCGGGCTGGCCGACGCAGAAGACGTCGGTCGAGCAGACCGGCTTCGCGCCCAGGCCGCAGCCCAGGATGTCGCGGATGACGCCGCCGAGCCCCGTGTTCGCGCCGCCATAAGGCTCGATCGCGCTCGGGTGGTTGTGCGTCTCGACCTTGAAGCAGACGTTCGAGGTCTCGTCGAACTCGATGATGCCGGCGTTGTCCTTGAAGACGCTGACGCACCAGGATTTGTTCAGGTCCTTCGTCGCCTGGGCGATCGTGGACTTCAGCAGGTTCGGGATGACCTTCCCCTCGAACGTGATATGGCCGGTGAAGGTCTTGTGCTTGCAGTGCTCGCTCCAGGTCTGGGCGATCGACTCCAGCTCGATGTCGCTCGGGTCGCGGCCGATCCCCTTGAAGTAGTCGCGGATCGCGTGGAGCTCCTTCAGGTTCAGGGACAGGGTCATGTCCTTGCTGAGCTTGAGGAGCGCGGCGTCGTCGAGCTTGAGGATCGGGACGACGGTTTTCTTGAACGCATAGGGGGCGCCGAGTTCGATGCGGGTGAAGGCGCGGTCGCCCAGGGTGACTTCCTCGATGGCCTCGTTGCCGAGCACCTTCGCGGCCGCGTCGCGGAGCGAGCCGTCGGCGCCGCCCGCGACGACGTAGCGCATCCCCGTGCGGATTCTCCGGACGGTCAGGCCCAGGTCGCCGACGGCCTTGAGGGCGCTGGCCTCGACGGGGTCCATGACGCCGGGGCGCTTGAAGACCAGGATGGTCTGGGTCGAAGCGGGCGCCGGGGGCGGGGTCGCCCCTTCGACGAGGGTATAGTCCTGGGAGACGGGATCGTGGAGCAATTCGCGGGCAACGCGGTCGGCGGCGGCGCGGTCGAGGTCGCCGTCGAGGAGGTAGACTTGGAAGGCGCGGACGGAGCGGATTCCGGGGAAGCCGAACTCGGCGAGGCCGGCCTGGGCGCCCCGGGACGTCGGATCGACCAGCCCCTCTTTCGTCGCGACGTCCACGCGCCAGATCATGGTTGGGCGTACCTTAGCACAGGCTTTCTGGGGAGTCAAACGTCGGCAAAGCGGGATAAAACAGACCGTCTGTTTTATCCCGCGTTTTGCCGATAAGATTCCCACGGACATGATGGGACAATCGATCAAGGGCTACCTCGTGATCGAGAAGATCAAGGAGGGCAGCGTCGGTCCCGTCTGGAGGGCCACCGACTCCCGCGGCAAGGTCTTCGCCCTCAAGCAGATGTCGGCGAAGAACGCGGCCGACCCGGACCAGGTCCGGCGCTTCGACAAGGAAGCCGCCATCACCATGAAACTCGCCCATCCGGGAATCATCAAGGTCATCGATCGGCTCGACAGCACCCCTCCCGCCTTCGTGATGGAGTATTTCGAGAGCGAAAACCTCAAATACGCCCTCTGGAACACGCCGGGGCGCATCGTGAAGCACGAGTTCCGCATCCTCCGGCAGGTCGCGCAGACCCTGGGCTACGTCCATTCCAAGGGGATCCTCCATAAGGACGTGAAGCCCGAGAACGTCCTGGTCAACGCAAACCAGGAGGTGCGGCTCATCGACTTCTCCCTCGCCCAGACCCGGATGGACCGGGTCTTCCAGTTCGGGAAGAAGGCCGAAGGGACCCCGCTGTATATGGCACCCGAGCAGATCCGGGGCGAGAAGTGCGATGTCCGGGCGGACGTCTACGGCTTCGGGGTGATGACCTACGAACTGCTGACCCGCCGGCCGCCCTTCCTGGGGACGACCCAGGACGCGATCCTCGACAAGCACCTCAAGGAGGCGCCCCCGTCGATGCGGACGCTGGTGCCGACCCTCGCGGCCGATCTGGACACCTTCGTCCTGAAGATGCTGGCCAAGAAGAAGGAGGATCGCTGGTCCGACATGGACGCGATCCTCTACGAGATGTCGAAATGGGAGAAAAAGGACACGGTGGTCCGGGTCCGGCAGCTGGGGCCGATTCCGCCCCGAGGAAAAAAATGAACGATTGAGGGGCTGTTTTCACCCTTCCTTTACACGGCCGACCGATTTTCCGCAGTTCCCCGTTGATCTGGCCCCCGGATTCCTATAAAATCGTCGTTTTGGCGGGCTTCCCTTAGAGAGGGGGCGAACGGAGACTATGGCTGAAAACCCCGTCGAACGCGACTTCGAAAAGCCGATCCTCGAACTCGAGAAGCGCATCGAGGACCTGGAAAGCTTCTCCCGCAAGGCCGGAGTCGATCTCTCCGAGGAGATCAACAAGCTCCGGACCCGCGCGGACGAGCAAAAACGCGAAATCTTCGCCAAACTCAGCGCCTGGCAGCGGGTGCTCCTCTCCCGCGACCCCGCCCGGCCCGAGCTCACCGACTACCTGACGATGGTCTTTGAGGACTTCATCGAGCTCCACGGCGACCGCGCCCTGGGCGACGACGGAGCCATGGTGACGGGCCTCTGCAAGGTCGGCGGAATCAAGGTGATGCTGGTGGCCCAGCGCAAGGGCAAGACCACCAAGGAGCGCATGGCCTGGAACTTCGGCAGCCCCAATCCCGAGGGCTACCGCAAGGCGATCGAGAAGATGCGCCTGGCCGAGAAGTTCCGGATCCCGGTCGTCACCCTGGTCAACACCCCCGGCGCCTTCCCCGGCCTCGCCGCCGAGGAACACGGCCAGGCCTTCATCATCGCCAAGAACCTGTTCGACATGTCCAAGCTGCGCACCCCCATCGTCTCCATCGTCATCGGCGAAGGCGGCTCGGGCGGCGCGCTGGGCATCTGCGTTGCCGACAAGCTCGCCATCCTCGAAAACGCCTATCTTTCGGTCATCTCGCCGGAAGGCTGCGCCGCGATCCTGTGGCGCGACGCGACCAAGGCCCCCCTCGCGGCCGAGCTGCTGCGCCTGACTCCGCCCGAGCTCCTGCAGCTGGGTGTGGTGGACGACGTCATCGCGGAGCCCTTGGGCGGCGCGCACCGCAGCCCTGCCGAGATGGGCAAGATCCTGAAGGCCTCGCTCGTGAAGTACCTGGACGAGCTGATCCAGCAGCCGATCGACCGCCTGGTCGAGAAGCGCTACGAGAAACACCGCCGCATCGGCTACTTCATGGAATCCGAGTCCCAGAAGCTGGTCGCCTCGGGCGCCCCCCTGAGCAAATAGCCCGCAGAAGCCCCCCTTCTCCTCCCCGCCCGGATCTGGGATCCAGCAGCACCGATTCATCCATGGGGATAGGGGTGCAAAGGGCGGGATGCTCGCGGTGCGGACTGCCGACTGCGGACTATCTCGACAACAGCTTTTCGATGCGCTCGACGAGCTCGGTCGCCTTGAACG
>DASQOM010000251.1:0-5351 GCA_035644495.1 Planctomycetota bacterium
TCAATGGAATCATGCCAAGTTCCATTGGGAAGTCAAGGATAAAAGTGATTCCGAGTTTCAATTATAGCGGGAGGGCGGCGGGCTGCTTCTCGAGGTCCCTCCAGCGCCGGTGCATCCACATCCACTGCTCGGGATGCTCGCGGATGCGGTCCTCGACCACGGACATCCAGCGCTGGCTGAGCTCTCTCAGCGAGCCGCGCGTGTCGATGGCGTCGACCCGCGCGACCTGGGTGCCGTCGGGCCGGCTGTTGAGCGTGAGCACGACCATCGGCGCCTTGTAGCGGCGGGCGCAGATCGCGGGGCCGGGGGCGATCATCACCGGCTGGCCGAAGAGGCGGCCGGGGAAGCCGCCGGAGCGGGGGCGCTGATCGGCGAAGAAGCCCACGAGGCGGCCGTCGCGCAGGTACTCCGCGACCTCCGTCGGCGCCTCCGTCTTGAGGATGATGTGGAGGTTGAAGGTCTTCTTCATGAACGCGCGGGCCCAGTCGAGCAACGCGCTGTTCTTCTGCTTCTTCATGATGCACGCGCCCTTCATCCCCAGGAAGGAGGGCACGGCGACCAGCCGGGCGAAGCAGCCCATGTGGGCGCTCACGAGGATCACGCCCCTGCCCCGGGCGTATGCCAGGTGCATCGCTTCCGCGTTTTCCACGACGAGCTTGTGATAGGGCCGGGCCGCCAGGTTTGCCGCCTCGGTGATGTTCCTTCCCAGGATCTCGAAGGAGCCGCGGGCGATCCGCTCCGCCTGCCGCCGGTCCAGGCTTCCGCCGTACGCGAGCTCCAGGTTGCGCAGCGCGTGGCGGCGAAGGCCCGGGCACAGGCGCCACGCCGTCGCGCCGATCAGGCTCCCCAGCCGCAGCGTCGCCTGGTACGACATCGCGCGGGCGGTCGACAGGAGGGTGCGCACCGCCGTGTATTCCATCAAGCGCAGGGCGGTGATCGGGCGGATGCGGGAGGAGCGGACGGCGGCCTGGTGAGACATCACTAAATTGAATTGTACCACGGCGGGGCCTCCGTCCGGCGCGCCTTTACCCGCTCTTATCCAAATTTCACGGAGGGTCAGCGCTGGCCCTGCCGCATCTGCTGTGCGGTGTACGTGGCCACGCCCAGCGAACGCGTGGCCCGCTTCAGGAACAGGATCGCGAAGCAGGTGTCGACGGTGCCGTCTCCCCACGAGCCGTCGGCCTTCTGGGTGTCGATCAGCACCTTCGCGCCCTCGGGATACCACTTGTGCGCCCCGATCACTTCCGTGCCGTAGAGCATGCCCGCCCGCTCGAGGGCATACATGTAATAGAGATACTGGTGCTTCGAGTTGACCTCGTCGTTCGCGTGCTCGTAGGGGCCGGGGTTGTAGGTCACCGAGAAGTTCTTCGCCAGCCAGACCAGGCCTTCGTGGATGTCCTTGTCGGTCTTCCAGCTCCTCTTCTTCCCGTCGTCGTTGTCTTTGATGTAGTCCCAGATCGACAGGCTGCCCACCGCGCCCGCCGTCATGGAGCCGTAGGCCGGATGCGCGTTGCCCGTGTACGACCAGCCCTCGGGCATCGCCTTGCGGCGGACCGACGCGACCGTGCCGCCTTTGGGAACCTCGGGGCCGTTGACCCCGCCCTCGACCAACTCCTCCTCCTGGGCCTGCTCCTTCTTCTGGCTGTCGCGGAACCACTTGATCGACAAGTCGATGACATTCGGCGGCAGGATGATGCCCGCGTCGTGGCAGGCGCGCATCCCCAGCGTCGCATACTGGGAGTTCGAGTTGTCGTGTTCCTCGCCGTCGCGCTTCTTGACGACCTTGATCCTGTTCTTCACCGGCGGCTTGACGCGCTGCCCGTTCGACGGCAGCTGGAATTCGCGCGCTCCGCCGCCGATCGGGACGCCGCCGCCCGAGGCCACGTCTTTGCGCTTGGGCAGATCGTAGGTCACGTCGTCGACGAAAATCGACGGCGATCCGTAGCCCCACCAGCCCTGGGCGCTCTGGTTGTCGACCAGGAACTGCGCGCACTGGAGGATGCGTTTCTGGTACTTCACCCGCTCGACCTCCTCGAGCACCATCGCCTGGAGCGACACGCAGTACGTCGCCGCGAGCTGGCGCTGGATCATGTCGTCGATCAGCGCCTTGAGGTCGGCGTCGGAATCCGGGACATCGGCGTGGACGTACGTGAATGCGACGAGCTCGCAGTGGGACATCGGCCGGTTGATGAACTGGAAGATCTTCAGGTGGTCGGCGTTGCGGGCCTTAAGGTATTTGACGCCCTTCTCGATCGTGAGGTCGACCTTGATCTGGTCGACCTCGTTGGGCGGAAAAACTCCGCCGCCGCCGACGTTCTGGGCGAAGGCGGCCGCGGCGCAGCTGAGGCTGAGAACGGTCGTCCAGACGAGCGTGCGTCTCATCATTGAAGGTCCTCGCTCCTAATAGACCTTATGCGAACGGCTGCCCTCCGGTGACGGTCAAAGCGCGAGGTCCGTTCAGATGACTCCGCCTTGCGGCTCGATCGTTGCCAAATGCCCCAGGCCTGCGGAGTTTGTGCGCAGCGCGCGGCCTATTCGACCGTCTTGAGCCGCTCGCGGACCTCGACCCCTTCCCGGTCCCGGGCGTGGTCCTCGAGATAGCGCAGTTCGTTGCGCAGGGCCTGGACCAATCCTTCCGGATCCTTCTCCGCCTCGAAGCGAGACTCGGCCGAGCGCAGCCACTTCAGGCCCTCGGCCTCCTTGCCCGTCGAGAGCAGGGCGAGGCCGAAGTTCGCCTCCGCGTCCGCCCGGCCCGGCCAGTCGGCGGCCTCCGGCTCCTCCAGGGCCTTCTTCAGGATGACCGACGCGCGGGGCGCATCCCCGGAGCGCAGCTCCAGCGCGCCCAGCAGCGCGAGCGCCGGGATGCCGCCCGTGCCGGGCTTCGCCGCCGAGGGCACGAGCATCGCCTTCGCCGAAGAGAGTTCCCCCTGCCGGGCCAGCGCCCGGGCTTGACCGACCCGATTGGCTTCCCTCAGCTTCTCGTCGACGCTGCCCGCCCCGGCACCGCGGCTGAACGCCATGAGCGCCCCCCTCGACTCTCCCCGGAGCAGGCGGGCGAGTCCGATCAGGCCCCAGAGTCCGGATTCGGCGTCCGCGTCGGACGTGATCCGCACCCCGAGCCGCCGATCGCCCAGTTCCCTCACCATCGCGCCCACCCGGGGGGACCAGAGGGCGGCCGAAGGCTTCAGGTGGATGGCCCGTTCCCAGAAACCCGGATCCACGAGTTCCCCCGCCTCCATCGACAGCGGCACCGCCTTTTCGGTGGCGTCCGTCCACGCCGCCGCGGCGGCCTCGGACTTCCCCGCGCGCAACTGCGCCTCTCCGAGGAGCAGCAGCAGATGGGCGGCCTCGTAAGGGCGCGAGATCCGCGCGGGCTCCGACGCGGCCCGGAAGGCGGCCGCGGCTTCCGCCGGCTTCTCCGCCAGAAGGAACGCCAGTCCGCGTAGCTTCCACAGATCGATCCTCATCAGCGCCGACGCCGGGGAATCTCCCGGGACGACGTCGACGTCCACCTCCGCCGCCTCCAGGAAACGGCCTTCGCGGAGCATCCGGAGCCGGAGCTCGCGCTCCGCGTCGATGCCGTTGAAATGCTCCCGTCGCTCCGAGCGGTCGCGCAGCAGATCCGGCCAGCCGCCGGGACCCGTGCCGCACTGGCGCTCGTGGACCTGAGCGATCACCGGAAGAGAGCGTGCCGGCCGCGTCGGCGCCTCCGACAGGGCCTGCAGCGACACGTCGGGATACCGGCGGATCAACCGCTCCGCCGCGTTCTTGCGCCCGGCGCGCAGCAGCCGGTCCACGCGCTCGAGGAACTCCTCCGTCGAGACCGGACGCTCGACCTGGACCTGGGGCGACGAGCCCCAGGCATCGACCGTCAGCGCGCGCGTGCCGGGCTCGGGGCCGTCCATCTTCACGCCGGCCGGCGAGGACGAACAGCCCGCGATCAGCAGGGCGGCGAGGAATGCGAGGGTCGGTTTCACGGATCCTCCGAGTCGATGCCGAGAATCTTGAAGGTCTGCCGTCCGGGCGGCGCGTCCGCGTCGGCGGGACGCTCCGCCGCGCCGGCGTAGGGGTGCACGTCGAGGGCGCGCAGATCCGCGCCCAGCTTGTCGAGCAGCCGATGGCTCGCCGCCTCCGACTCCGCGGGCGTGCTGAGGACGTAGGGGCGGACGACGATGACGATCTCGCGCCGCGTGTCCTTGTCGGTGTGCCGCTTGAAGAGCAGCCCAAGCAGGGGGATGTCGCCCAGAATGGGGACCTGATCGTTCTCGTCGCTCTTCCCCTTCTCGATGAGGCCGCCGAACGCGACGGCCAGCTCGCTCTTGGCCACGATCGTGCCGCTGACGGACTGGGAGCTGACGATATTGACCGTCTGGGAGACGAAGCCGGTGTCGGACGGGACCAGGATCGTCGCCGTCGAATTGGCGTCGGAGTTCTCCTGGACGATGCGCAGCGTGACCGTGCGGTCGGCGTTGATGTTCGGCGTGATGAGCAGACTGGTGCCGACGGGACGGAATTCGATGTTCGTCGTCCCCGGCGTGGTGGTCGTCGTCGACTCGTTGGCGATGGCCTGGCCGCCGGTGAAGCTCCGGTTCAGGGGCACTTCCTTCCCGACGAAGAGCTTGCTGACCTCGTTGTTCGCAGTGAGCAGGATCGGCGTCGAGAGCAGCCGGACGCGGTTCTTCTGCTGGAGCACCTGGAGCCGCGCGGCGAAGTTGTCGTTCACGTACTGGAAGATCAGGTTGCCGCTTTGGAGGCCCGTGCCGGCCGGCCCGAGCGCCGGCGGCGTGGGCGGAACGATGTTGCCGGTCGTGAACGCTCCCGCGGTCTTCTCCTTGGCCCACTGGTACTCGAAGAAGGAACTGTTGCCGTCGAGCAGATCGACGGCGATGACGCGGACTTCGAGCAGCACCATCGACGTCGGCACGTCCAGGCGCCGGACCAGCGTCCGGATCTGCGCCATGGCCTGCTCGTCGCCCGTGCGGACGACCAGCTTGTTCTGGCGCTTGGCGACGGTGACGAAGATGGTCGCCTGGTTGCGCCGGGACAGCGTATCCAGGAGCGCCTCTTTTTCCCCGTCCTCCAGTTTCGCGCCGGCGACGATCTTCTCGAGCTGCTGGATCTCGTCGACGCTCACGTCGAGTTTGGCGAGATCGCGCACCTGGGCCGGCGCGGTGTTGGGCAGCTGCTGGCCGTAGCCATACTGGCCGTTTCCGTAACCGCCGTACATGCCTCCGCCGTAGAGGCCGCCGCCGTACAGGCCTCCCCCGTATCCGCCGCCGCCTCCATAACCCCCGTAGCCACCGCCGCCGTAGCCCCCATATCCACCCCCTCCGTAGCCGCCGTATCCCCCG
>DASQOM010000252.1:0-7277 GCA_035644495.1 Planctomycetota bacterium
GGGGGGGGGGAGGGTTGACGTCGTCGCCGGCGGGTGCCCCCGTCAGGAATCGCACCTGATTCCACGGCTTAAAAAACCGCTGCTCATCTGCTAAAGCGTTCGGGGGCGGAGCCCGCTGGAAGGGATGCCCGGATTCGCACCGGGACTCGCGGCTTGAAAGACCACGATGCTGCTCTTACACCACATCCCCGGGAAGAATCCCGGAATGGAGAATAGGGAATGAGGGATGACTTCGGAGCTCGCTCCCATCCCCAATCCCCGCTGCCTGCACGGTGCGAGCCCCTGCGGACCCGCAGCGCCCGCAGGGCGAGTCGAATTGGCACCCTCAGCGGGAGTTGAACCCGCATCTCCGCCTTGAGAGGGCGGCATCCTGAGCCGTTAGACGATAAGGGCAAAGTTGGTCCCCCCGCCGGCACCCTCCCGGGGGCGCGATTTTCTGGACGGACGCCTCAAAAGCCGTTATCACAGGGCGCTCCACCCGTAAGGAACTCCGTATGGCGATCACCATCACCGACGTCGTCGCGCGCGACATCCGATTCCCCACGTCGAAGCACCTCGACGGCTCCGACGCCATGAACGTCGACCCCGACTACTCCGCGGCATATGTCGTCCTCAAGACCGACAGCCCGAAAGGCCTCGAAGGCTACGGCCTGACCTTCACCTGCGGGCGAGGCACCGAGGTTTGCGTCGCGATGATCCGCGCTCTCAAGCCGCTGCTCGTCGGAAAGACCCTCGAGTCGATCACCAGGGACATGGGCGCGTTCTGGCGCCGCCTGACCCAGGACAGCCAGCTGCGCTGGCTCGGCCCCGAAAAGGGCGTCGCCCACATCTCGCTCGCCGCCGTCATCAACGCGATCTGGGACCTCTGGGCCCGGTCGGAAAACAAGCCCGTCTGGAAACTCGCGGCCGACCTGACCCCGGAGCAGTTCGTGTCGCTCATCGACTTCCACTACATCACCGACGCCCTCACGCCCGAGGAGGCGCTGGCGATCCTGCGGAGGAACGCGCCCACCCGCGCCGCGCGCGAGGCCGAGATGCTACGCGACGGATATCCGGCCTACACGACGTCCGCGGGCTGGCTCGGCTACGACGACGCCAAGATCCGCCGCCTCTGCCGCGAGGGCATGGCGGGCGGATGGAACCATTTCAAGATGAAGGTCGGCGGCGACCTGAAGGACGATCTCCGCCGGCTCACGATCGTCCGCGAGGAGATCGGCCCGTCGCGGAAGCTCATGGTCGACGCGAACCAGAAGTGGGACGTCGACGAGGCCATCCGCTGGATGAAGGAGCTCGCGCGCTTCGACCCGTGGTGGATCGAGGAGCCGACCAGCCCGGACGACGTCCTGGGCCACGCGACGATCGCCAAGGCGATCGCGCCGATCGGCGTCGCGACCGGCGAAGCCTGCCAGAACCGCGTCATCTTCAAGCAGCTGCTCCAGGCCGACGCGATCAAGTTCTGCCAGGTCGACAGCTGCCGGCTCGGCGGCGTCAATGAGATCCTCGCCGTCATGCTGATGTGCGCGAAGTTCGGCGTCCCCGTCTGCCCGCACGCGGGCGGCGTCGGCCTCTGCGAGTTCGTGCAGCACCTGGTTCTGATCGATTACGTCTGCATCGCGCCCACGCTGGAGAACCGGATCCTGGAGTACGTCGACCACCTGCACGAGCACTTCTTCGATCCGGTCGTGATCCGTCAGGGCCGCTATCTGACCCCGACGGCGCCCGGTTACTCGATCCGCATGAAGCCCGAATCGCTGGACGCCCACGAGTTCCCGAACGGAAAGGTCTGGGCGGAATAGTGGCTGTGGGGGTGGGACTCGAACCCACACCGTTCCTGCTTAACAGGCAGGCGGGCTACCGTTACCCGACCCCACAAAGATTTGGAGCCGACGGCGAGAATCGCACTCGCATCGCCTGTTTACGAAACAAGCAGTCTCCTGTTGACCTACGCCGGCCGATGGAGGGCGAGGCGGGTGCTGCCCCCGCTGTGGCGGTTTTGCGGACCGCCGCGTTTGCTGATTCGCCACTCACCCATGAACAGGATTGCTGAAGTCCAGAAGGCGGTCCGGGCCCTCGCCGACCCGAAACGCGCTGCCGGCTTGCAGGGCTTCTTCAAGACCGGGCCCGGGGAATATGGCGAGGGAGACGTCTTCGTCGGCCTCACCGTTCCTCAGATCCGTTCCCTGATCCGCCGTTTTCATCCGGCGGACGACGCCGTCGTCTCCGGCCTCCTCCGCTCTCCGATCCACGAAGAGCGCCTGCTGGCCCTGCTGCTCCTGGTCGAGCGGTACCCGAAGGACCGCGACCGGGTCTTCCGGCTCTACGTGAAACACTTCAACCGCATCAACAACTGGGACCTGGTCGACGCCTCCGCGGAACATATCGTGGGAGCGCAGCAAGTCGGCCGCGCGCAGCTGCTGCGTTGGGCCCGATCGACGCACCTCTGGACGCGACGCATCGCGATCGTGTCGACGTTCCACTCCATCCGCGCGGGCCGCTTCGGCGACACGCTGGCGGTGGCCGCGGCGCTGCTCGCCGACGAAGAGGACCTGATGCACAAGGCGACGGGCTGGATGCTGCGGGAAGTGGGCAAGCGCGACGTGGCCGCGCTCGAGACGTTCCTGCGCCGGCATCACCGGAGGATGCCGCGGACCATGCTGCGCTACGCAATCGAGCGCTTCCCGGAGCCGAAGCGCAAGGCCTGGCTGCGGGGGGACGCGGATCAAGCTGGAGGAGAGGACAGGAGTCGAACCTGCATGCCCCGAAAGGCACCGCGTTAGCACCGCGGCGGCTTACCGTTCGCCGCACCTCTCCGTGCGGAGTCGAAGTGGAGGAAGGTGGGAGAGTCGAACTCCCAAGACACCTGTCGATGCCTGTCCCGTTTCGAGCGGGGTGGGCCTGCCGCATGCCCGAACCTTCCGAGTCGGCGGCGAGGAGGGGTGGGCACGGCTGGAGTCGAACCAGCACTTTGATCGCGTCGGGATCACGGTCTACCGTTGACCTACGCGCCCGGAATTGGGGATCCCGCCGAAGCTCGCCGCGCCGGACAGCCCGCCTTCGCGCCTCTTGGGATCCCGCTTCGGCGGGGCATCCGCCTTTGGCTCTCCTCGGGCGAGCGAAGGCGGATGGTGGGCGCGTGAGGAATCGAACCCCCTAGTCTCAAGGACAACAGGGTTACGGCCTGCTTCCGATCCCACTCGGGAGCGCGCCCGGAAAGGGTGGTGGACCCACAGGGATTCGCACCCTGATCGCCGCTGTGCGGGGGCGGCATCCTGCTGTTGGACGATGGGCCCGGGGAACGTTGTCTGGCGCAGTCCCGGAGAATTGAACTCCGCCCTTCACGTCTTCAGCGTGACGTGCGACCGATACACCCGGACTGCGTGGCTGCCGAGGCAGGAGTCGAACCTGCAGCTCCGACGTTCAGAGCGTCGTCTCCGTACCGCTACAGAGTGCTCGGCAATGGCGGTCCCGACGGGAGTCGCACCCGTTTCCTCCGCCTTGACAAGGCGGCGCCTCCACGGCTTCGGCCTCGAGACCCGATGAATCTTTGGATCACGCCGCAGCCCCCGCATCGGCCTGCGCAGCCGGATGGCGGGCCGCCGAGGGGTCGCACCCCGCCGGGTGGTTTTGGAGACCTCCCTGGTCGCTGGACCGCGGCCCCCGTATCCCGATTCCTGTCCGCCGTTTGCTGTCTGGTGCGCCCTGCGGGAATCGCACCCGCATCACCGGTTTGGAAGACCGGCGCTCTGCTCTTGAGCTAAGAGCGCAAGTGGAGATATTCCGCGAGCGCGGAGGGAGCCGGGACGGAGTCTCTCCGCCCGCGCTCCCTCCGCGCTCTTCATTTCCGGCCCGATTGTCACAAAGCTCCTCGATTCGCCCCCGGGCGGACCCGATGGCGGCGGATCGAGAAAACAAAAAAACCCCGCGCCCTTGCGAGCGCGGGGTTTTGGACGAAGTACGGTTTTCAGGTCAGCTCATGGCGCCACCCCGCGCTCGATCCGCTCTTCAGCGGCCCGCTGATCCTGGGACGGATTCGACCCTCCGAGGAATAGGACCGCGACGAGCGGGCAATACGACATCAACCCCAGGCTGCACCTGGAGCCGGGTCGTTTCCAGCTTCGGGGCGTCGCGGTCATCATGGAAGTCAGCGTCTCCTTCGCCCGCTTAAACAGGGGCTCCCGGCAAAGGTTCGCGGAATTCCGGCGGGATCGGGAACTTTCAGGAGGCCTGGATCGGACGGGGACGAAACGCGGCCAGAAAGACGACCAGCACCGCCGCGCAGCCGGCGGCGGGCACCAGCCACACCGAGCGCCAGTCCACCGCGCCCGCGACCGTATGGCGCGTCACCACCGCCCCGATCAGGAAGTTCCCGAGCAGGTTGCCGCTGCCGTCCACGGTCAGGCTGAGCAGGCTCTGCGCGCTCGCCCGGGCGTCCCGCGGGCTGATGCGGTCGACATAGATCGTCGCTGCGATGCGGGCGCAGGCAAAGCAGACGCCATGGATCGCGACCGCCGCCACCAGCGCGGCGAAGGGGCTTCCGAGGGACCAGAGGAAATAGCGGACCGACCAGGCCGCGATGCCCGTCGCGATCGTCCCCTTCGCGCCCCAGCGGCCGTAGATCCAGGGAAGGAGGAGGACGACGAAGATCTCCGTGACCTGGCCGAGGCTCATCAGCGCGGAGAGGCCCTCCTTCGACACCCCCTCGCCGAGGAGGAAGAGCGGGCCGCGGGCATAGTAGGACGTGCCGAAGAGATTAACGCAGAAGAGCAGCACGACGAGGAGCGCGAAGCCCGGATCGCGCAACATTCCGAGCGCCTTGCCCGCGGCGCTCGGCCCGGCCGCATCCCGCCGCGGCGGCGTGTTCGGGAGCGTCAGCGTATAGGCCGCGTTCAGGAGCGCCAGGATCCCGGCGACGGCCAGCGAGTCCGCGAACCCGCGGTGGGTCAGCCAGAGCCAGAGCGACAGGAGATTCGCGCCGGCGACGTGGCCCGTCGTCATGCAGGCCCGCACCACCGGGAAATCGCGGGCCCCGTCGGGCAGGTTCTGCAGCGCGAGGGACGTCGACATCGGGATGAGCGGCGCTGCCACCAGCATCGTGGCGAAGAAGGCGCCCGCAAAGGGGAGGAAGCCCACCAGCGGCCGCGCGGCGAGCATCAGGAGCCCGGTCCCCAGGCTGAGCAGCGCCACCAGGCGCTCCGACGCGAACCAGCGGTCCGCGGCCTGCCCCGCCGCGAGCGGCGCGATCATCGTCGCGACCGGGGCCGTGGCCAGGCAGACGGCGATCTGGAATTCGCCCAGGCCCATCTGCTTGAGGTAGGGGGCCAGGACGGGTTGCCAGGCGCCGTTGACGGCGCCGGCGAGGAACATCTGGAAGCCGAGCCGCGTCCGGAGGTAGGCGTGCACCGGGGCGGGATTATAGAGTCTCCGGGCCCCCGGGGACCAGAGCCCCGTGGCCCGCCGCCGCCCTCAGCGCTTGTCCGTCGACGCCACGAGAGGCTTCGTCGCCTTCTTCAGGAACAGGATCGCGAAGCAGGTGTCCCAGGTCGTGTGCTCGCCGCCGCTCACCGTCCACGAGCCGTCCGCGGCCTGGGTCGAAAGCAGGTACTTGGCCCCTTCGACGTACCAGTCGTGGTCGCCGATCTTGTCCGTCCCGGAGAGGACGCCGGCGCGCTCGACGCCATAGAGGTAGTACAGCGACCAGGCGTTGCCGCGGCCCGGGTTCGTCGTGGCCGACCAGTGCGCGTTCAGCCAGGCCAGGCCGTTCTTCACGTTCTGGTCCTTCTTCCAGTCCTTCTTGTGCATGTAGTCGTAGATGGTCAGCGCGCCGATCGCCCCGGCCGTCATGGAGCCGTAGGGCTTGCCCTCGTCGGCGCCCTTGTAGGCCCAGCCCGAGGGCTTGCCGGGGGTTTCGCCGCCCGACACCACCGCGCCCTTCCCGGCCTTGTCGTCGCCTTCCGCCGGATGCATGCTCTCGATCAGCCAGCGGTAGGCCAGCTGGGTGGACTCCTCGGGGATGACGATGCCCGCGTCGTAGCAGGCGCGCAGGCCGAGCGACGCGTACTGCGTGTTCGAGTTGTCGCCCGATGCGGGTCCGTCCTTCTGCTTCTTGATCGGGATCCGGCGCGTGACCTTGGGCTTCACCTTCTCGGCCGTCCCGAAGTCGCGCGTCCCCGTCACCGGCTTCGCCTTCTCGGGCTTGTCGTCCGACGCCACCCCCGTGGGCACGTCCTTCGGCGCGATCGTCGGATTCCCGTACGACCACTGCCCGTTCGTGCACTCGTTGTCGATGAGGTGCTGCGCGCAGAAGGCGATGCGGGGCTGATATTTGACGCGGTCGATCTCCTCGAGCGCCATCGCCTGAAGCGCGACCTTGTAGGTCTGGTACGGCTCCTCGGTCGTGACGCGCTCCAGCATCGACTTGACCTTGGGGTTCGTGACGGGGACGTCGCCGATGATGAGCGTGTACAGGATCAGCTCGTCGGAATGGGTCGCCTTGGAATGCGGATGCGGGGGCGATTCGGCGGTCTTGAGGAACTCGCAGCCCTTGCGGATCGCGATGTCGATCTTGGCCTGGTCCTGGGCCTGCGCGGCGGCGGCCGCCAGCAGGAAAGACAGAATCACTGTCGCGGACTTCATCGATCCCCTCCAATCCTCGCAAGGATGCTCAGTGGATGAAACACCCGGCGGAGCGGCGGAGTTTCGCCTACTTCTTCAGCCGGCTGTCGCCGGTGACCACCAGGGCGCGCGTGGCCCGCCGCAGGAAGAGCACCGAAAAGCAGGTGTCCCAGGTGGTGTTGAACCAGTCGGTGTCCTTGCCCCACGAACCGTCGGCCGCCTGGGCGCTGATCAGGGCGTTCGCCCCCTCGGCGTACCAGAAGCGGTCGGCGATCTTCTCGGTGCCGAAGAGGATGGCCGCCCGCTCGAGCCCGTACAGGTAATAGGTGTTCCAGGCCGGCACTTCGAAGTGCACGGTCAGCCAGTTCATGCCGCCCTTCACGAACGAGTCGTCCTTCCACTTCCGGTCGAGCATGTAGTCGTAGATCACGAGGGAGCCGACGCCGCCCGCGGTCATGCTGTGATAGGGCGGCTTGTCCGCCTGCGCGTTCTCGTCCTTGTAGTTCCAGCCCTCGACCTTGCCGCTGATCGCGGTCCCGCCGGAGGCGACGGCCTTCTTCTCGTCCTTCTTCGGGTCCTTGAACTGGCTCTCACGCCACCACTTGACGGCCAGGAGCACCACCCCCTCGGGGAGCGTCACGCCGGAGTCGAAGCAGGCGCGGAGG
>DASQOM010000253.1:0-17254 GCA_035644495.1 Planctomycetota bacterium
CGGGGGTGTAGCGGCGGTAGTCGGCGAACTCGAGGGAGGCGCCCTTGCGGGGGGTGAGGCGTTCGGCGCGGTCGTCGCCGGCGAGGGTGCGCCTGGCGAGGAGGTTGAGGGCCTCGAGGGTCTGGAGAAAACGCGCGTCGAAGGGCATGACGGCCAATATAGCAGGGAGCCCCGGACGGGGCAATCCGAGGGGGGGGACTCCGGGGCGGGAATCGTGCATGAATTGTGTTGACAATACATTATTAATGGTTTAGGATTCATTCGCTGTTTTTGCGGGAGAGTGCATCATGAGCAGCTTCTTCAGTTCGCCGGCGGTGTTCCTGGGGATCGTGCCCCTCCTGATCCTCATCGCCTTCCTCATCAACTACCCGCGGGCCCGCCGCTGGGGGCGGAAGGTCCGCGCCCAGGGCGCCGTCACCTGCCACGATTGCGGCCACGTGGGCGAGCTCGTGGTCCGGACCCTGTCCGCCACCAACGTCAGCTCGTCCAACCTGCGCATGGTCTGCTCGAAGTGCAACAGCACGAACTGGCAGATGCCCGGCGGCACCCGGCGCTAGAATCAACCGGGTTGGTTTTGGCGACCCTTGACGGGGGCCCCCTGCGGGACGTCTCATGGAGGGCGATGAAGCGGGTCTACAGCACCGGCTCCCTGCAGGAGGCTGAGCTCCTGCGCGTCAGCCTCCGCCAGAACGGCATCGAGTCCGACCTCGAGAACGAATACTCCTCCCTCTTCGTCGTCCCTGCCGCCACCGTCCCCCTCATCATCATCGTGGCCGACGAGGACTTCGACGGCGCCGTCCACGTCATCCGGAAGCACCTCGCCCGCCGCGAGACCCCGAAATAGCCCGTCCCCCTCCGGCGTTAGGGCGGGAGTCCAGAGAAAGGGAGGATCCCATGAAGGTCGGCATTCTCGGCACCGGCGACGTCGGCAAGGCCCTCGGACGCGGCTTCGTCAGCCTCGGCCACTCCGTCCTCATGGGCGCCCGCGAAGCGGGCAACCCCAAGGCCCTGGCCTGGGTCCAGGAAGCCGGCGCCAGGGCTTCCGCGGGCACGTTCACGCAGGCCGCCCAGTCGGGCGAGGTCGTCGTCATCGCCACCCTCGGCAGCGTCACGGAGGACGTCCTTCGGGGCGTGGGACCCGACCCCTTCAACGGCAAGCTGGTCCTCGACGCGACCAATCCGCTCGACTTCTCCAAGGGCTCCCCGCGGCTGCTCGGCGGCGTCGGCGATTCCGGCGGCGAGCGCCATCAGAAGCTGCTCGCCGGAGCCCACGTCGTGAAGGCCTTCAACACCGTCGGGAACGCCTTCATGTTCAAGCCCGACCTTCCCGGCGGCCCGCCCGACATGTTCATCTGCGGGAACGACGACGGCGCCAAGTCCAAGGCGTCGTCGATCATCCGCGACTTCGGCTTCGGCGTGCTCGACTGCGGCGGCATCGACTCCGCCCATTTCCTCGAATCGATGTGCATGGTCTGGGTCCTCTCGGCCATGAAGGCCGGCAGCTGGGCCCAGGCATTCAAAATGCTGCGGAAATAGCGGGCGCGGATGGCAGTAATATAGGCATGCTGCTGCTGCTGGCCCTCCTCCTGCAGGACAGCGCCGTCGAACGCTATCTGGCGGAGAAGGACAAGGCGGCCCGGAGCCGCCTCCTGTCCGAGATCCGCGGACCCCTCGCCGACGTCGAGACGGCGCTTCGCACCCCGCCGAAGCGGGCGCCGGTCGACGCGAAAGGGCAGATCGTCAGGAAGCGGATCAAGAACCAGCACGCCCTCGGCGTCGAGTTTGAATACGTCCTGTGGGTCCCGCAGGACTACAGTCCCGACAAGGCCTGCCGGCTGATCGTCAGCCTCCACGGTCAGAGCGGCAACGGCGACCAGTTCATCCGGAACTGGCTGGCGGACGTGCAGCGGGACGGCCAGACCTTCCTCCTCTGTCCCTCCGCCGGCCGCGGGGGCTGGGGCGCGTCGCTGCTCGGATACCACCATATCCTCGACTCGATGCGCGACGTCATGGCGACGTATGCGATCGACCTCGACCGCGTCTTCCTCGACGGCGCGTCGATGGGGGGCAACGGCTCGTTCCAGTTCGCCTGCTTCTATCCCGACCTCTTCGCGGGCGCCGCGCCGCGATCGGGCGGCCCCATGTTCCGCTATATCCCCACCGGGACCGGGAAGCAGGACAAGACGGTGACGGCCGAGGGACTCGAGAACCTGATGGCGACCCCGCTCTACTGGACCGTCGGCGCCAGGGATCCCGAGGTGCCCAACGCCTGGGTCCAGATCGCGAAGGCCCAGCTCGACTCTCTGAAGGGCGATTTCACGTTCAAGGAGTTCCCCGACGGCGGCCACGAATGGTTCCCGCAGGAGAACGCGGCCGTCCTGGCGTGGATGGACACGAAGCGCCGCGACGCCTACCCGGTCCGCGTCGGCATCGACACCAACGAGCGCGCCTACAGCCGCAACTTCTGGCTCGAGATCTCCGAGTTCGCCGGCAAAGAGCTGCTCAAGCGGAACTATATGGACTTCGACAAGAAGACGATCGAGGAGCGGACGCTCTTCCCCGAGCATTCCCACGTGAAGGCCGAGCTGCTCCGCGAATCCAACGAGATCAAGATCAGCGCGACGGGGGCAAGGGAGATCCGGGTATACTTGCATGAGCGGATGATCGACCTGACGAAGCCCCTGACCCTGACGGTGAACGGCACGCGGACGAAACTCGACGTCAAGCCGTCGCTCGAGACGCTGCTGGAGTCGGCGCGGCGGGACCGGGGGCTGCTCTATACGGCATCCGCGAAGGTGAAAGTCCCGTGATCGAAGTTCCGCACTGGATCCAGGTCTTCGTCCTGGTCGGCATCGCCCTCGTGGTGCTGATGGTGCCGATCCGCATCCTGTACGAGATGACGAAGGACACGCGGGAGCGCGGCCGCCGCTTCAAAGACCTGATCGACCGCCTGAAGGAAAAGTTCACCGGCGTCGAGGCGCACCGGACGATCCTGGGGATGTCGCGGATCTCGTTCAAGCACGAGGGGCGGGCCGCGACGGCGTACCAGCCTTCGGACGACGAGCTCCTGATCCAGCTGGAGCCGAAGATCGAGCCCAAATACCACCTGATCGTCCGGACTCTCGGGACGCTGACGCCGCCGGTCGCCATGCTCTGGGAGTCGTTCCGCGTCCTGCCCCGCATCCTGACGCACGATCCGCTGATCGACGAGTCGGTCGCGCTGTATGCGACGCCGGCCTTCGGGAGCTATCTCCGCGAAGCCGTGCTCGACGGGATCCCCTCGGAAGGCAAGCCGACAGGCCTGGCCGAGAGCCTGGTGATCCTGCGCAAGATGCCCGGCGTGCGGCAGTTTGAGCTGCGGATGTCGCCCTCGGCCGGCTTCCGCCTCTGGTTCCACCTGCGCGCGGACGACCTGCTCTACCGCCCCGAGGAGCTGGAGTCGGCCGTCCACCACGCCTTCCAGCTCTACGACCTCCTGACGCTGGCCTAGGCCCGTCGCAGCTTCGGGAAAAACATCCCCGTCGTCCGCCGGTACTCCCCGTATTCCGGAAACGTCTCCGCGAGCTTCCGCTCCTCGATCCGGGCGCGCAGAATCTGGCCCGCCACGAACGCCATATAGAGGCCCAGCGTCAGCGGCGCGAAGCGCTGGAGCAGGACGCAGAGAAAGATGAGGAAGTGCGCCAGGTACATCGGGTGGCGCACCCAGCGATAGGGGCCGCCGAGGACCAGGACGCGCGCCTCGGCCATGACGGCGAAGGACTTCCGCAGCGCGGCCAGACCGACGATGTTCAGCACGCCGGCGAGAATCAGGAGGAGGTTGATCGCATAGAGACCGCCCAGGTGCAGGGACGCGTTTTCAGGGATCCACCGGGGGTACGTATAGGGCCGGGTGACGATGCCGAAGGGCAGCAGCACCAGGAGCAGCGGGAACACCGTTTCCCTGAAGCCTCTCGCGGCCGACGTTGCCGCGGGCCGGGTCACCCAGACCAGCGCGTACCCGAGCAGGAGCCCGGTCTCGAGGATCCACAGCGAGAGCTGCAGGCTCCACAACGTCACGACCTGGCTGCGCGCGTAGCCGAAGGCCGTATAGCGCGCTTCGAGGTCCAAGGCCGGCGCGGCCCCCGGGAGGCCGTCGAACCAGGAGTGCAGCCCGCGGACTTCGCGGACATAGCCCGGCCAGCCGGGCAGCTGCAGGATGCGGTTGGCGATGAGGGCAACGACGAGGAGACAGCCGCCGATCTTGGCCAGCAGCTCGCGGCGAGGCACGACCCCAGTGTAGGGGCTCTATTCGCCGCAGGCCAGACAGATCCGCATCCGCTCGACATCGCACGCGCGCAGGCACTGCCAGGGCTTGTCGGCGATGCGCTGCTGCAGCAGGCTCTCGAAGACGGTGGCGTAGACGCGCTCGATTTTGACCAGCGCGTGCGCCGCGAGCAGCTGGTGCACCCGCGACTGCGCGCTCATCTGCCAGCAGCGGCCCTGTCGATCCGGGATCCCGCCCTTCTGTTCCTTCGCCGCCGCGCGGAACTGCACGTCGGGCCCGTCCAGCGGAGGAATCACGAGCGGCGGTGCGGCGGGCCGTCCCGACGGATCGCGCCACGTCAGCGGATCGTCCTCCGAGGGCTCGACGGCGTCAAACGTCACCGGCTCGACCACCAGACCATAGTTCCGGCGCAGACGCTCGGCGTGCGCCTTTCGGAACAGCGCCTTGAACGGCACCTCCGTGCGCCTGCTTTCTTCGATCGCCTTCGTCGAAGCCTCGACGACCCACGTCGCCTCGGCGAGCAGGGCGGCCGCGTCGACGGCGCCCGCGACGATATGGAGGACGCGGCCGTCCGGCGCGCAGAAATAGGAGGCGACGCTGCCGCCCGGCCGGTCCCCGAGCCCGGGCAAACGCTGGAATGCGCACACGAAGTTCCTGGTGAAGTAGGCGCCAAGGGTGGCGTCGTTCAGGGCGCCCCTCGGGTCCAGGGGTCCGGAGCTGCAGTGGACCACGAAGACCAGCTTCTCCTCGGCCTTCGCCTTCTTCGCCGCCTGGGACGGGCTGTCCTCCCACCGGACCGCGAGCGGACGCAGAGGCTTGTGGCACTTCTCGCAGGCCGGCTCGGCCTGCGCCGCCAGCATCGCGAGCGCGAGTAGAAGCGTGGACATCGGAATCTCCTTAAACCCACGTCTCTGACGCAGCCCAGGGTGACGGGGTTCCGATCTTCCGCGGTTCTGTTTTTCGTCCGTCACTTTTCCGGAACTCGCGACATCGGGTTGCGTCGAATGAGACGAGAACGTAATCGAAAGGGACTGACCATGCTGAAACGGAACGCGCTTTGGACCGCCGCCCTCCTGGTGGCGGCCGCCGCCCCCGCCTTCGCCCAGGGCATCGTCATCCCCGACGACCCCAATCTGCCGCCCCTCTCTCTCATCAACCATCGCGTCCGGGTCGAGATCGACCGCCAGGGCGCGACCACGACGGTCGAGCAGATCTTCCTCAACAACACCGACCGCCAGCTCGAAGCCCAGTACGTCTTCCCGATCCCGCGCGGTGCCGCGATGAGCCGCTTCACCATGCTCATGAACGGCAAGGAGAAGGCCGGCGAGATCGTCGAAAAGAACCAGGCGCGGCAGATCTACAACTCGATCGTCAACCGCTCGCGCGACCCCGGCCTCCTCGAGTACCTGGGCGGCGAGCTTTTCCGCGCGAACATCTTTCCGATCGCCCCGCGCGGCTCGCAGACCATCACCCTGCGCTTCGACCAGGTGCTGACGGCCCAGGACGCCCTGGTGTCCTATGTCTATCCCGTCCGCTCCGCCCAGCGGCACGGCCCCGTCGTCCAGGGGGAGTTCTCGTTCGAAGCGACGATCAAGAGCGCCGTCCCCATCATGAGCGTGTACAGCCCCAGCCACGGCATCGCCGTCGCGCGGGCGAGCGACCGCGAGGTGCGCGTCACGTTCACCGACCGCCGCGCCACGCTGGAAAAGGACTTCCAGCTCTTTTACGGGCTCAGCGAAAAGGAGATCGGCCTCAACCTGGTCACATACCGGCCGGATCCCAAACAGCCCGGCTACTTCATGCTCCTCCTCGCCCCCAAGAGCACGCTCCAGACGGACCGCATCGTGGAGCGCGATCTGGTCTTCGTCGTCGACACCTCCGGCAGCATGGCGGGCGCGAAGATCCAGCAGGCCCGCAACGCCCTCAAGTACCTGGTGGGCAAGCTGAATGACGGCGACCGCTTCAACATCGTCAGCTTTTCGAGCTTCGCGGAGACCTGGCAGAAGGGCCTCGTCGGCGCGAAGGAGCGGCGCGAGGATGCGTCGCGCTTCGCCGAGACCCTGATCGCGCAGGGCGGCACCGACATCGCCGGCGCCTTCGACGCGGCCGTCTCCTGCCTCGGCAACGACCCCGCGCGGCCCTCCTATATCATCTTCATGACCGACGGCAAGCCCACGATGGGCGAGACGACCGACGCTCGCAAGATCCTCGCCAAGGTGACCGCCGCGAAGAACCGCCCCAACGGCGAGTCCATCCGCCTCTTCACCTGGGGCGTCGGCTACGACGTCGACACGCACCTCCTGGACGACATGGCCAACCAGGGCGGCGGCGTCAGCGAGTACGTCCGCCCCGAGGAGGACATCGCGACCAAGGTCGCCGCCTTCGCCAACAAGGCGAGCCAGCCGGTGCTCACCAGCCTCGACCTCAAGCTGATCGGCGACAAGGTCCAGCTCGCCAACATGCTTCCCCGCGCCCTCCCCGACCTCTACGCGGGCGGCCAGCTCGTGCTGCTCGGCCGCTATACGGGCGAAGGCGACGTCGCCTTCGAGCTGACGGGCCGCGTCAACGGCAGGGTCGAGAAGTTCACCTACGAGAACAAGTTCGCCGCGACGGAGGCCAAGGGCGGCTTCATCGAGCTGCTCTGGGCGCAGCGGCGCATCGGCTTCCTCCTCGACCAGATCCGGCTCAACGGCGAATCGAAGGAGCTGGTGGACGACGTGATCCGCCTCTCGAAGGAATACGGCATCCAGACGCCGTACACCAGCAACCTGATCCTGGAGGACGGCACGCCCCTGGGCGTCCCGACCGAGATGCCGCGGCGGAAGGACGTCTCCGGCGGTGCGGCGTTCAGGCCCGAGACCGCGAAGGTACTGGACGGCGTCAAGGAGAAGAACTCGCCGGTGCTCAAGCCGGCTCCGGAGCCCCCCAAGTCCGAGCCGGAGGCCCGGGCGGCCCGCCTGGAAGCCGAATCCTTCGCCAAGAAGTTCAACGACAAGGACGGGAAGGCCGCGGTCGACGTCTCCCGCCGCCTGCGCGAGCTGAAGGAGGCCGAGAAGGCCGGCGGCGCGGTGCAGGCCTTCCGCAAGGCGGCCGGAACGCGCTTCTTCGACTACGACGGCGTCTGGGTCGACGAGCGCTTCGAGGCGGGCGCGACGCTGACGATGGTCAAGTTCGGCAGCGAGGCCTACTTCCGGCTGCTGGAGAAGGCGCCGACCCTGGTCGACGCCCTGAAGCTCGGCACGAGCGTGGTCTACGTCACCGCGGACGGCAAGGCGCTGGCCGTCGCCGACAGCGGCGAGGAGAAGCTGAGCGACGTCCGGATCGACGCGCTGTTCACGGCGAAGAAGTGACTCTAGGGATTCGTCGTGATGAGGATTTTCCTCTTCCCGACGGAGACGACCTTGAGATTGCGCGGCAGGAAGACCCGCTGGAGCGCCGCATAGAGGGTCACGTCCTGCGCGTCGATGCTGATCTGGCTGCAGTCGTTCTTCATGCTTTTCTTCGCTTCCACGCCGAACTCGATCGGGATTCCCGTCTCCTCCTGAAGCTGCGCGACGATCGCCGAAATCGGAGCGTTGACGAGCTTCATGAAAACCGGGCGCACCCGGGGATCTTTGGACCCGGTCGTATCCTGAAACGCGATCAGCGCCAGGATCAGGGCCGCGGCGGCGATCTTCATCCGAGCCTCCTCGCCAACGCCTGGTAGCCCCCGGAACAGTGCCCCGTGGGCAGCGTCAGTTCTTCCTTCTGGACGCTCCACAGCGCAGGATCCAGCGTATTCTCCTCGGGCTCGAGACTGCAGGTCGAGTAGACGATCCGGCCCCCGGGCTTGAGCAGCCGCGCCGCGTTCTCGAGCAGCCTCCGCTGGACGGCCGCCGCCCCCGCGATATCCTTTTCCTTCAGCCGCCAGCGCACGTCGGGCCGCCGCGACAGGACGCCCGTGTTCGAGCAGGGCGCATCCACCAGGATCGCGTCGAACGGCTCCTTGAACGCAACCGTCGCGCCGTCCCCGGCCACGCACTCGATGTTGGCCAGACCCAGCCGCTTCGCCGACTCGGCGACCAGGCCGATGCGGTCGGGGAGGTCGACGGCGACGACGACGCCCTTCCCGCCCATGAGCTCGGCGAGGTGGGTGGTCTTCCCGCCGGGCGCGGCGCAGACGTCGAGGACGCGCTCCGCCGGCTTGGGATCGAGCAGCGGTGCCACCTTCATCGACGTCTCGTCCTGCACCGTATAGAGGCCCTCCGCGAAGCGCGGATCGGCGGCGGGATCGCCTTCGACCTCGATCGTCCCCATCGCCCGGAGCGGGTTGGGCCGGATCGTCAGCGGCAGGATGGCATTGTCGGCGTCCAGGATCCCGTCGAGCTCCTTCCCCCGATACTGCCTCCGCCAGCGCTCGATCAGCCAGTCCGGGTGCGAGGTGCGGACGCCGACCGCGTCGGGCAGTTCCAGGTCGGCGGCCTTGCGGAGCACGGCGTTGACGAAGCCCGCGGACTTGCGGCTCACGCCCTTGGCGAGCTCGACGGCCTCGTTCACGGCGGCGTGGCGCGGGATCTTGTCGAGGTGGCGCATCTGGAACAGCGCGAGGCGCAGGTGCTGGCGGATCTCGGGGTGCACGCGCGCGGCGCAGCGGTCGATGAGCCAGTCCAGCTCCCGGCGCCAGCGGGTGACGCCGTAGACCAGGGTCGTCAGCAGCGCCTTGTCGCGGCGGGACAGGGCGGCGCTGCGCTGGTCCTCGAGGGCTTCGTCGACGAACTTCTTCTCGGCCGCCATCAGGACCTGGGCCGCGAGCTCGCGGACGTTCTTCACCGGACGCTCTTGCCGCGCGGCGAGAAGATCCAGAACTTGCGCAGGAACCTGTGGCTCTTGATTGCGTCGCGGTCGGCGTCGGTCAGGAGGTGCGGCCAGTTGCGCTGCTTGAACTTGAGGAGCGCGCTCTCGTCGACGCCGCGCAGCTTCGTCGTCAGCCTTCCGCGCATGGCATTGGCGAAGTCGATGAGCCAGGGCTGCTCGCCGGCGATGAGGATGTTCTTGCGCTGGCGGAGGTCGAGGTGGACGACGCCGCGCTCGTGCATGGCGCGGACGAGGTCGACGAGCCGTTCGTAGACGCGGTCGGACAGCTCGCCGGCCTTGAACTTGTTAATGGTCTGACCCTCGACGTATTCGATCAGCAGGGCGCGCTTGTCGAGGATCGCGTAGGCCTTGGGGATGCCGGGGATGCCGTCGAGGTGGCGCAGGACGGTGAATTCGCGCTTCACGAGGGCGGGGGCGATCAGGCTGCGGGTGAGCGGGTTCTTGCGGCGGTAGTCCTTGAGGACGGCGAGCCGGCCCTCGTGGTCGACGACGGAGACGGCCGGAGAGAGGAAGCCGCCTTTGTCCCGGAGGACGCGGCCGCTCAATGCCTCAGGCCCTGGACGAGGGTGATGATCCATCCGTTCCAGATGATGGCGGCGACCCCCAGAGCATACGCGAAGGGGCCCCACTGCTCGCTGTTGTCGCAGGTGGCCTGCCAGCTCCAGGGCCGGTCCTGGGCGCGGTCGTAGCGCGTCAGTTTCGGGAAGTAGTCGGGGACGGCCTGGTCGTAGCGGTCCCAGTCGTCGCCGAAGATGTCATGCAGGCGGTTGCCTTCGCGCCTCTTCTTATAGGGGATGTAGTAGAAGACGAAGGCGAGGATGCCGAAGCCGAGGATCAGCCAGTTCATGTACTTGAAGTACCACATCGTGGCGTTGGATTCCCGCAGATCCCCCATCGTGAGGAAGGCGGTGCCGACCATGCCGAAGAAGGTGCCGATGTAGAGGGGGTTTTTGACGTAGGCGTAGGGGCCGGTCACGGTGAGGACCTTGTTTTTGACGAGGTGGCCGGAGGCCCAGATGCGGAGCCAGCAGGAGAACGCCAGCAGGGCGAGGCCGACCCAGAAGTTCCAGCGGGTCCACTTGTCGACGCGGCGGTCGGCGAAGAAGATGAGGACGATGAGGAGCCCGTAGACGAGGAACAGCTTCCAGGAGAGCTTCTTGATGCGGGAAAGCTTCATGCGTGGGCCCATGGTATATCCGATCCCGCCCCTGCTTGGCAAGCCCGCCCCCACAAAAGCAACCGGTGCGTTTGCGGTCATGTTATAAGTTACGAATCATAAGTTACGACTTGACGGAGACCCGCGACCGCGTATACTTCCCCCGGATGTCATGAAGGTCCTCGGCATCGAAACGTCCGGCGCGCGCGGCGGGGTCGCCCTCCTCGAGGCCGGACAGGTCCGGGGGACCCGGCTCTTTGAAAAGGGGATGGTCCACGGCCGCGACATCGCGCCGTCGATCCGCTCGCTTCTGGACGAGCTCCGCTGGCCCCTGGAGGCGATCGACCTGATCGCCTGCGACATCGGACCCGGCTCCTATACCGGCCTCCGCGTGGGTCTGGCCGCCGCCAAGGGTCTCGCGCTCGCTCTGGGACGCCCCCTGATCGGGGTCGCCTCCCTGGATGCGATGGCCGAGGCCGCGCGCGACCGCGCCAAAATCCTCGTCCCCGCCATGGACGCGAAATGGGAGCAGATCTACAGCGCCGTCTACATCGACGGCCTCCGGACCACCGACTACCTCGCGGAGAAGCCCGACGCCTTCGCCGCGCGCGTTCCCAAGGACGCCTTCGTCCTCGGCGACGCGCTCGACCAATACGGCGGGCTGTTCCGCGACATCGTCAAGGCCCCACGCGAGCTCTGGGACCCGCGACCCGACCTGGTCGCGCTCCTGGGGCAGCGCCTGCACGAACAGGGGACGCGACACGACGCCGCGACGCTGGTGCCGCTGTACCTGCGGCCCACGGAAGCCGAGATCAAGTTCGGCCGGAAAGCTTAAGGGGGGAGGGCGCGAGACAGGGGGGAAGAAGTCCCGGGCGGCCGGCCCTCCGGCCGCCCGGGACGGCACCACCCTCCGCGCCGCCACATGAGGGGTTATCGCGTCTGGGCCGAGATCGACCTCGCGGCGCTGCGGCACAACATCGGCGCCGTCCGCCGCGCGCTCGATCCCCGCACCCGCATCCTCGCCGTCGCCAAGGCCGACGCCTACGGCCACGGCGCCCTGCCCGTCGCCTGGACCGCCCTTGAATCCGGCTGCGCCATGATCGGCGTCGGCGATTCCGGCGAGGCCGTCCATCTCCGCGAAGGCGGCATCTCCGGCCCCATCCTCATCCTCGGCGCCGTCGTCGAGGAGGAGATCCACAAGGTCGTCCAGTACGACATCTCCGTCACCGTCCATTCCTCCGACCTGCTGCGCCTGCTCGACCATGAGGCGCGCCGCCGCAACCGCCGCCTCCGCGTCCACCTGAAGGTCGACACCGGCATGGCCCGCCTCGGCGCCTCCCCCGCGCGGACCCTCGACGTCGCCCGCGCCCTGCTCGACTGCCCCAACCTCGTCCTCGAAGGCCTGTCCACGCATCTCGCGTCCGCGTCGAACATCGACGCCGTCCGCGAGCAGCTCGACCAGTTCCGCTCGACCGTCGACGAGCTCAACGCCGACGGCATCCATCCGCCCATCCTCCACGCGGCGAATTCCGCGGGGCTCTTCACCTGCCCCGAGGCGCACTTCGACATGGTCCGTCCCGGCATCGCGCTCTACGGGATCGATCCGGGCGTCTTCGGGAAGCTGGGCATCACGCTCAAGCCGGTCCTGGCCCTGAAGACTCAGGTGGCCTATCTGAAGGGCGTGGGCGCGGATGTGCCGATCGGGTACGACGGCCGCTACCGCACCTCCCGCCCCACCCGCATCGCGACCTGCCCCGTCGGGTACAACGACGGCTACCCCTACCAGCTCTCCGGACGCGGCGAAGCCGTGGTCCGCGGCCGACGCGTCCCCGTGGTCGGCTCGGTGACGATGGACTACATCATGCTCGACCTGGGAGACGTGCCGAACGCCGAGGTGGGCGACGAGGTCACGCTGATCGGGGAGGGCATCCGGGTCGAGGACCTGGCGCGAAAGGCGGGGACGATTCCCTACGAGATGACCTGCAGGCTGGGGCGCCGGGTGGGTCGCATTCCCGCCAACGCCGAGCAGCCCCTGCCCGCGTCGTTCCGGGTGGTCGCCTGACGGCGGCCTATTCGAACGTCAGCGACATCTCCATCTTCTTGCTCTTGATGGCGATCTCGCCGACCTTGCGACGCTCTTCCTCGTTGTTGACCTTCCCGCCCGTGCCGGGTTTGCGGAGGACGTCGACCACATCCATCGTCGATTCGAACGAGCCCGACAGGAGCAGGGACGACGGGGCCTTCTTGCCCAGGTCGTAGGTCAGGCGCGCCGATTTGATCTCGAGCTTGAGGTCCGCCTGCAGGTCGTCCTTGCTCTTGCCCGTGATCTGTCCCGTGAACACGATGCCGGCTTTGCCGCCTTCCACCGACTCACAGCTGCACTCGATCTTGCCCGTGGCGTCCTTGATGGAGCTGGGGAAGATCAGGGGCAGGAGATCCTTTCCCTCGACGGTCCACTTGTCTCCCGCCTTGACCTCGCCGTTCGAGGGAAGCAGGGCGGAGATGCTGTTCCAGGCGCCCAGGTTCTGGCCTTCCGCCGGCGCGCCGCCGCCGTCCGGGTCGGTCACCGTCCAGCCGGCATCCGTGCGGGTGGCGATATAGGACTGTCCGGCCAGGGGGGTGGGCTTTTCCTCGATCGGGGTGTCGGAGCCGCTCTTCTGAAGCGAGGAGCTCAGGCATTCGATCTTCACGGACTTTGCATCCACTTTGGTCTGTTTGAATTTCTCCTTCCGGTTCAGCATCAGCTGCCGGATGGTTTCCCCCTTGCCGTCGTGGATGACCGTTTCGAGCTCGAGGCTCGATTCGAAGGTCACCGTCCCGTTGACGGGGTCCTGCGCGAGCAGAACGGCGGCGGCGAAAAGGGCGAGCATGCTTTGTTCTCCCTAAGGTGGATTTCGTTCCTATAATACTGCCCATCCCCCTCAAATGCTAGTTTCCGACTTCGATTACAAACTGCCTCCGGAATTGATCGCACAGGCGCCCACGCCCCGTCGCGACCAGTCGCGGCTGCTGGTCCTCCACCGGGACGGCCGACGGGAGCACCGCCGCTTCCTGGATCTGCCCGAGTACCTGAAGGGCGAGACCGTCTACCTCAACGACTCGAAGGTGCTCCGGGCGAGGATCTTCCTGCTCCGGCAGACGGGCGGCCGGGTCGCCGCCCTCCTGGTCCGCCGGCTGGAGGAACGGAAGTGGCAGGCCCTGCTGGACGCCAGCGGCCGCCTGAAGCCCGGGGAAAAACTCCATATTGCCGATCCCTCCCAGCCCCAATACTCGGCCCAGCCGGGAGGCAAGCCCCTGTCCGTCCTCCTCGTGGCCAAGGAGGACGACCACTGGACCCTCGAGTTCGACCAGGAGCCGGATCTCAAGATCCTGGGGAAGCCCCCCCTGCCCCCCTATATCAAGCGGCCGGCGGACTGGGGCGACGACACCCGCTACCAGACCGTCTACGCTGCCAGGGACGGCTCCATCGCGGCCCCCACCGCAGGGCTGCATTTCACCCCGGAAATCCTGGCGAAGCTCAACACCCGGCGTGTCACCCTCCACGTCGGGCTGGGCACCTTCAAGCCGATCAAGGTGGAGAACACCGAAGACCACAAGATGCACGCCGAGGCCTACGAGATCCCGGAGCCGCCGACCGGCAAGGTGGTCGCCGTCGGCACCACGACCTGCCGGGCCCTGGAGACCTGGGCGCTGACCGGGAAGACGTCGGGCTGGACCGATCTCTTCATCACCCCCGGCTTCGAGTTCAAAGCCGTGAAGTCGATGGTCACCAACTTCCACGTCCCGAAGAGCACCCTGCTCATGCTGGTCTGCGCCCTGGCGGGCCGGGAGCGGATCCTGGACGCCTACGCGGAGGCGGTGAAGGAGAAGTACCGCTTCTTCAGCTACGGGGACGCGATGCTGATTCTGTAGGGGCGTCCGACAAAATTGTCGGCCCTTCCCCTCAAATCCCGCGGGAAAAGAGCCTCCGGACGTGGCCCGCCGCTTGCTCCATCCAGGCCGGAGGCTAGCCATGCAGAACAACGTGATGGGCCGGATCCTGATCGTGGACGACGACGACTGGATCATCTCCGGTGCGAAGGTCGTGCTCGAGGCGCAGAACTTCGAAGTGCGCTCGGCGCGCGACGGCAACGAAGGGCTCGAGGCGGCCCTCGATTATTGCCCGGACCTCATCATCACCGACGTCATGATGCCCGAGATGGACGGCTGGACCTTCGTCCGGCACCTGCGGGCGAATCCCCAGTTCGCGCTGGTGCCCGTCCTCTTCCTCACCTCCAGGACCAGCGCGCAGGACCGCATTTCCGGATTCCAGATCGGCGCCGACGACTATATGGCCAAGCCGATCAACCTGCACGAACTGCCCCGCCGCGTGTCGAAAGCCCTCGCCCAGCGCCGCCAGCTGGAGGCCGAGCTGTCGATGGCGCCGAAGGCCGTCCCCTCGGGCGGCGGCCTGAAGGGGACCCTGGACCAGGTCGGCACCGCGTCGCTGCTCAGCGTGCTCGCGATGGGCCGGCGCTCGGGGATCCTGCGCCTGACGCGGCCGATGGGACGCGAGGAGGTCCTGATCTATCTGGTCGGCGGCGAGATGCACCGGATCGAGATCCAGGGCCGGGGCCGTCTCCTGCCCGAGGAGGTCTTCCAGCAGCTTTTCCAGTGGTTCGAAGGCTCCTTCGAGTTCCTGCCGATGCGCCTGCGCGTGGTGAACGAGCTCAACCTCTCGGTCAACTCGCTCCTGCTCCAGGGCGCCCGCCAGGGAGCCATCGTCGCCTAGAAAAACCACAGAGACACAAAGCACACCGAGAGCACAAAGAAGAACGTCTTTGTTCGGATACTTCAGACCTCGAACCTTCCTTCCTCCTGGTCCGAAGAATCCGAACAGAACGGTCCTGCTTTGTGTCCTTGGGTGTCTTTGTGTTGCTCTTACGCGAAGATGGCGGGCAGCGTCTTCTCGACGCTGACGTCGGCGAGCTTCTTGAGGAGCACGTAGGCGAACTTCGGCCAGAACCCCTCCTGGGCCCCCAGCCGCTGCTCGTAGATCGAGATGTCGCGGTCGGTCGCGTCCATGAAGTCGACCATCTTCTTGATGGCGAACGTGTCGTCGATGCGGAACTTCTTGTTGATCGCCGCGAGCTCCTCGAGCACCCAGGGCGCGCTCGCCACCGGCAGCGCCTCGTCCCCGCCGCCCGGGTCGATGGAGAGCGGGACGGAGAATCGCGCGGGCACGAGCATGCAGGGACGGTCGCGCAGGACGTGGAGGTGCGGCCAGCGGCCCTCCGCCTGGCCGTCGAGGCCGATCTTGAGCCAGGTCTTCAGCTCGCGGACGAGGCCCATCTTGGCGACGCGGAGGTGGCAGATGCAGGCGCCCGGAGCCTTCTCCCAGCCGGCGGGAGTTCCCTTCTGGCCGACGATGGCGGTGTTGACACCGTCGATGACGCGTTCGACTTTCTTGCGCTCGCGGCGGCGATCGAAGAACCCGAGAGTCGCCTCGATCTGCGAAAAGGTGTGCCACACCGGCTCCACGCGGGCGTTGAATCCGACGCCCTGCTGGGTCCGGTAGAACGTCGTCTCCGGCTTTGGTTGTCCCGCCCCACCCGCCATCCGGCGTCCCTATCTCATCTCTTCTTCAGCCGCTTTCGGAGGTCGTCCAGCGTGGCCGCCTTCTTCGGGCCCGAAGGCGGCGGGAAGGGCCGCCGCGAGGTCGGCGGCGTGGGCTGCGGGACGATCCGGCGCGTCGCGGGACGCTCGATCTTCCCGGTGTCCGAGGGCCGGTTCATCAGCCGCATCACCGTCGAATCCTGGCCGTCCTTCTCGTCGGGCCGGTACTCCAGGGAGCGGAAGCCGTCGATCTGCTCGTTGATGTCGTCCGCCAGCTCGCGCGGCGTCGAGTAGCGGAGGTCCTTGTCCTTCGACATCATCCGCTCGATGAAGTAGTGCATGTGCTTGGAGATGCGCTTGTTCTTCATCCCGCTGGAACTGAGGGCCTCCATGACCTGCTTGGCCATGACCTCGACCGAGTCCGTGCCGGAGAACGGCGTCTCGCCCATCACCATGTGATAGAGGGTGGCGCCGAGCGAGTAGATGTCGGCGCGGACGTCGAGGTCGGCCGAGCCGCGCGCCTGCTCGGGGCTCATGTACTGCACGGTGCCGCTGGTGGTCTCCTCCTCGCCCGCGGCGACGACGGTGCCCATCTCCTGGGCGAAGCCCAGGTCGATGACTTTGACGCCGCCGTCCTTGAGGAGGTAGATGTTTCCCGGCTTGATGTCGCGGTGGATGATCTTCTTGGACTGCATGTAGTCGATGGCCTTGGCGGCCTCCTGGATGATCTCCAGCGAGCGCGCCTCGGGGAAGCTCCGCTCGCGGTCGAGCGTCTCCTGGGCCGACTCGCCGTCCAGGCATTCCATGACGAGATACGGAAGCGGCCCCATCGTGCCCTGCGAATATCCCTTCACGAGGTTGGGATGGTCGAAGGAGACGAGCAGGGCCGACTCGCGCTGGAAGCGGCGCACGGCCTTTTCGTCCTTGGCCAGCGACGGATGCATGATCTTGAGCGCCACCTTCCGGCTGTTCCGGGTGTCGTCGGCGAGGAAGACGGTGGCCGTTCCGCCGACGCCGAGCTTTCCGCTGATCTTGATGCCGGGGATCGGCTCGGCCGCGCTGGGTTTCGGACCGCCGGGCGGGGGCGCCTGCATCCGCCGCGTGCCCGGACTGCCCGAGGGCGCCGGAGCGGCGGGCACCGGCGTCGTCGGCAAGGGCGCACCGGCGGTCACGGTCTGGATTCCGAGGATCTTGCGGGCTCCGCTCGAGATGACGCGCACCTGCTCGGCGGTGAGCATCCCGTGGGCCAGGACGATCTCTTCGATCGTCTGCCTCGGGCCGCCCGGGGGCTGCCCGCTGAACTCCGTCAGGACCTCGGCGGCCTCCTCGTGCGTCAAAAATCCGTTTTTCGACGCGATGGCCATGAAGGTCATTTCGAAGTTCTG
>DASQOM010000254.1:0-8347 GCA_035644495.1 Planctomycetota bacterium
GATCCGCTGCCCGAGAAGGGCCCGATCGAGCTGCAGCACCACGGCGACCATCTCGAGTTCAAGAACATCTACGTCAAAGAGCTGTGATGCCATGGGCGCCTGGGGTCCGGGGAACTTCCAGAACGACGACGCGCTGGACTGGGTCGGAGACCTGACCGACGCCAAGGACGGCTGGGCGGTCATCCGCGCGACCCTGGCCGACGTCATCGACGCCGAGTATGCCGAAGCCCCGGAGTGCTGCAACGCCCTCGCCGCGGCGGAATGCATCGCCCTCTGCCGCAAGAAGCCGCCGGCCAGCGCCTCCCCGGACGCGGTATCCTGGTCCGCCGCGCACGGCGGCGAACTGAAGGACATGGACCGCAGCCTCGCGCTCCAGGCCGTCCAGCGCATCCGCAAGGACTCCGAGCTCAAGGAGCTCTGGGAGGAGTCGGGGGACGCGGACTGGGACGACATCGTCGCGGACCTGGAGCGGCGCCTTTCGACGTAGTCCTCCTGAAAACACAAAGGGCGGACCGCGTGAACGGCCCGCCCTTTACAGGAGGTTGACCTATGCGGATATTTCTTACTTGTCGAGGTCCTTGTCCTTCTTGTGGAGGAGGGCGCTCTCCGGCAGGATCTCCTTCGTCATCGTCGACGACTCCCAGGAGAGTTTGCAGCCCACGTCGCCGTCGTTCTCGAACAGCTCGATCTTGAGATCGTGATCGCCCGCCTTGAGGTCGAGCTCCCCGCTCTTCTCCTCCATGGCGTGGAGTCCGCCGTTGTCGACGACGAGCTTGCCGTCGATCCAGAGGCGGGAGCCGTCATCGGACTCGGTGAAGAACGTCATCTTGCCGTCGCGCGGAATCTTCAGCTTGCCGGTCCAGCGGACGTAGAAGTGGTCGCTCATCTGGGTGCCGGGGAAGGACTCGGCGGTTTCCTCGTAATTGATCTGGCCGTCGATGCGGCGGTAGTCGGGCTTGCGCTCGGCGGGGATGGCGGGGAACTCCTCCATCTGCTTGCCGATGTTGAAGAACTCGGCGACGAGGCCGGGCTTCATCTCGTCCTGCTCCTGCGACACGGCCGCAGGAACGGCGGCGAGCAGCGCGACGGCCAGGAGCAGCCCCTTCATGCTGGTCCGTACCCCGGCGGAGGAGGCCGTTACCGGAAAAACGAACCCGAAATTCGGGCCTAGTGGTCAGACCACTTTTTGAGACGATTCCCGGAGGCCGGGAGTATAAGTAGAAGTTCGGAGCGGGGAAAACCGGGATCGATCTCATGAAACACGCCCTCCTGCTGGCGCTCCTGCTCAGCACCCCGCCGGCCCAGTCCGTCGGCCCGCTGTCGCCCGAGGATGCCCTGAAGGCCTTCAGCATCGCGCCGGGGTTCCGGATCGACCTGGTCGCCGCCGAGCCGGACGTGAGGGATCCCGTCGCCATGGCCTTCGACGAGGACGGCCGCATCTACGTCGCCGAGATGGCCGACTATCCGCTGGGACCGCCGTCGGGCCGGATCAACCTGCTGGAGGACACCGACGGCGACGGCCGCGTCGACAAGGTGTCGCTCTTCGTCGACAAGGTGCCGTATCCGACGGGCGTGATGCCCTGGCGCGGCGGCGTCCTCGTGACGTCGGCGCCGGACATCTGGTTCTTCAAGGACACGGACGGCGACGGCAAGGCGGACGTCCGCGAGCTCGTGTTCACCGGCTTCACCGAGGGCAACCAGCAGCACCGCGTCAACGGGCTGACTTTCGGCCTCGACAACTGGATCTACGGGACGAACGGCGACAGCGGCGGCAACGTGCGGCGGGGCGCGGGCGACGGCCCGAAGATCCCGATCAGCGGCCGCGACTTCCGCTTCCGGCCCGACTACTCGGACTTCGAGGGCTCGGCCGGCCGCGGCCAGTATTCGAACACCTTCGACGAGTGGGGCCACCGCTTCATCAACGACAACTCCAACCATCTCCGTCATCCGGTGCTGCCCCTGAAGTACCTCGCGCGCAACCCGAACCTCGCGGTCGCGTCGGTCGAGGAGGGCATCTCGGATCACGGGCCCTCCTCGGTGGTCTATCCGACGAGCAAGCTGCAGGAGCGGCCCAACGACCACTTCGCGGCGGGTCACTTCACCTCGGCCTGCTCGCCGACCGTCTATAAGGGGGCGGCGTTCGGGCCGGAGTTCCAGGGCAACGTCTTCTGCTGCGAGCCGGTTCACAACCTGGTCCACCGGGACATCGTCGTCCCGAAGGGCGCGAGCTTCGTCGCCAAACGCGCCTACGAGAACGCGGAGTTCCTCTCCTCCCGGGATAACTGGTGCCGGCCGGTGAACCTCTGCTCCGGCGCGGACGGCGCGCTCTATGTGGTCGACATGTACCGCGCGATCATCGAGCATCCGCAGTGGATCCCGCTCGAGATGCAGAAGCGCGTCGACCTGCGCGCCGGACAGGACAAGGGGCGCCTCTACCGGGTGACGCCCGAAGGCTGGAAGCCGGGGCAGCGGCCCCACCTGTCGAAGGCGATCGGGGCCGACCTGGTCGCGCTCTTCGAGCATCCCAACGCGTGGTGGAGGATGACCGCGCAGCGGCTGCTGATCGAGCGTCAGGACAAGTCCGTCGCGAACCTGCTGCGGGAAATGATCCTGGAAACGAAGTCCCCGCTCGCCCGCGTCCACGCCTTGTGGACGCTCGACGGACTGGGATTGCAGTCGGAGGCTTTCGTCCTGAGAGGGCTTCGGGACGAGCATCCCGGGGTCCGGGAGCAGGCGCTCCAGCTCTGCGACGACCGGATCTGGACGTCGCTCAATCTTCGGAGCGAACTGAAGCGGCTGGCCCGGGATGAGAGCCCGCGCGTCCGCTTCCAGACGGCGTTCACGGCGGGACAGATCGACAACGTCGACATCCTGGCCACCATCATCGACCAGGACGCGGAAGACAAGTGGACCCGTCTGGCCGTGCTCAGTTCCATCGGGAAGAAGGGTCCGGAGCTGCTCTCCCGTCTCCCGAAGCCGTTTCTCGAAGTCGACGGACCGGGACGTCTGGAATTCGTACGACAGCTCGGGGAACTGGTCGCGGCCGGCCGTGACGAGGACCGGTTGCGGGAATGGCTGAAGGTGCTCACTGCCGACGCGACGACTTCCCAGCGCTGGCGTCTGGTTGCGTTGTCCGCGCTCGGGCCGTCCCTGCGTCGATCGGGCATCAAACTGGACATGCTGCTGGAAAAGTCGGGCACGGCCGAAATCGTCGGCGGCTGGAGGACCGGCCTGCTGGAGACCGCGGTCGATCCGTCGCGCGACGTCGCCGACCGCGTCAGCGCCATCGAGCTGTTGTCGATGCTCCCGCTGCCCGACCTGGCGGCGGCGATGGAGAAGCTGCTCCGGCCCCAGGAGCCGCCGCAGGTTCAGGTCGCCGCCGTGCGGGCGTTGGGCACCGATGCGGCCGCGAAGCTGCTCGACGGCTGGTCGCGCTATACGGCGCCGGTGCGGCGCGAGGTCCTGTCCGCCTGCCTCTCCAAGCCGGAGACGACCGAGGGCATCATCGACCGCCTGGAAAAGGGCGAGATCCGCGCGGTCGAGCTGGAACCCCAGCAGCGGGACGTCCTGCTCAAGAATCCCCGCGTCAAGAAGCTTCTCGCGGCGAAGACCTCCGACGAGCGCGAGAAGCTCATCGAAGAGATTTACGCGAAAGTGCAGGCGCTGAAGGGCGATCCGGTCGCGGGCGAAAAGGTTTATATGACGACGTGCTCGACCTGCCACCGCCTGCACGGACAGGGCTACGACGTGGGCCCGACGCTGTCCTCCGTGGCCGGCCGAAACCAGCGCGCGCTGCTCACCGACATCCTCGACCCCAATCGCGCGGTGGCGCCGCAGTTCCAGGTCTACCTCGTCAAGATCCCCGGCGCGCGCGACCCCGTCTCGGGGATCATCGCGGCCGAGACGCCGGCCAGCATCACGCTGAGGCGGGCGAACGCCGAGGAGACGATCGTGCTGCGCCGCGACATTCTCGAGATCAAGGCCTGGCCGGCGTCGCTGATGCCCGAGGGCGTGGAGAACAACGTGAACGCCCAGCAGTTCGCCGACCTGCTCGACTTCCTCCAGAGGGGACAGGTGAAATGAAGACGCTTGCGATCGGTCTGTTGCTCGCGCTGCTGGGCTGCGCTTCCCAGGGTCCGGCATCGACGAACGGTCTGAAGGCCGGCGCGTCGAAGGTCAAGATCACGCCGGAGAAGATGGGCTGGATGACCGGCTACGGGAATCGGAACCATAAGGCCGACGGCGTCAAGACCGACCTCTGGGTGCGGTCGCTGGTGCTCGAGGACGCCTCGGGGAAGCGTCTCGTCATGGTCACGGCCGACATTCTCGGATTCCCGCCGCTGCTGAGCCGGAGCATCCGGGCGGACGCCGTCGCAAAGTTCGGCATCGACGCAGCCGATCTGATGCTCGTCGCCAGCCACACGCACGGCGGTCCCGCGGTGCCGTCGCGTCCCTCGATGGAGATCTTCCACGGCCTGGACGAGACGACCGGCCAGGAGGTTTACGAGTACGCCGACTGGCTGCGCGAGCGCGTTCTCGAATCGCTCCGCCTCGCGATCGCAGCGGAGACGCCGGCGGCGGCGACGTTGACCCACGCCGAAGCGCACTTCGGCATGAACCGCCGCTACAGGAACCCCAACGGCTCGTATTCGATCAAGGACAATCCCGAGGGCCTGGTCGATCCCGACGTGACGATCGTCCGCGTCGACTCGACCGACGGCAAGCGCCTGGCGACGGTCTATACGTACGCCTGCCACGGAACGACGCTGGGCGGCGAGACGTACCAGTACCACGGCGACTGGATCGGGTACGCGTCGGACGAGATCGAGAAGGCGACGGGCGGCGCGCCGGCGCTCTTCGCGACCGGCTGCGGCGCCGATCTCAATCCGACCCCGCGCGGCCCCAAGTTCGAGCTGGCGGAGCAGCACGGCCGGACGATGGCGACGGCGGTCGCCGGGGCGCCTGCGGGGAAGCCCCTGACGGGGCCGTTCTCGTCGAAGCTGACGACGGTCGATCTTCCGCTCGCGGCTGCTCCGAAGCGCGAGCTGCTCGAGAAGATTGCGGCGGACGACAAGGACAAGAACGTGTTCCGCCGGCGCTTCGTGCGCGAGATGCTGAAGCTGATGGATGCGGGGAAACTGCCGTCGGCGGTGCCGCTGCCGATCCAGCGCTGGCGGCTCGGCGACGAGACGGTCGTCGCGTTCGGCGGCGAAACCTGCGTGGAGTACGCCCTGAGGACGAAGAAGGAGCTCGGCGCGGACAAGACATGGACGATCGGCTACGCGAATGAAGTGCCCTGCTATATCCCGTCGGAGAAAGTGCTCTCCGAGAGCGGCTACGAGCCGGGCTGGGAGCCCGCGACGAAGGACACGATCGCGACGGGCTCGATGATGTTCTACGGCTGGCCGGTCCCCTTCGCCCCCGGCATCGAGGAGCGCATCATGGGTGCGGTGCACGCTCTGACCAGGAATTGACCTCCTTCACCGATCGCCCGGGACCCCGGGACTTCAAGGTTAATCGCCCATGGCGCCGGTCGTGGTCGCGATGCCGTGGGATTTCAGCAGCGTGTCCACAAAGGCTGCGACGCCGGGGGCCATGGGTTGCATCGGGATGAGAAGCACCTTCGGGCTCCGAAGCAGGACGCTGCGTCGCTGGCTCAGCTGGAGGATGAACGACCCCGGGGCCCAGTCGGGAAGCGGCAGCCCGGACTTCGCCTGCACAGTGAACCAGATCCACCGCGGATTGTTCTCCGTGTCGGCGCCGGTTCCCGCCGAGAACCCGACGCCTTCCACGGCCTTGCCCGGCTCGATGCGGAGGCTACCCTTCTTGTCCCGCACGACGTGAAGGTCTTCAAAGCCTGTGCTGAGGAGGGCGATCTGCTCTTCCAGCTGCGAGAAGCGGCGCTGCTGGTAGACTTCGACGCCGACCCCTCCGAGCAAACCGAGGAGGATCAGGAGAACCAGCAGCGGCCAGAGGGGCGGGACCCGGGGGAGGTCCCCGGAGCTCATTTGGCGGCCTTGGTGACGCGCAGCGAGGTGAACGTGGCCCAGCGATCGGCGGTGGTGGGGGCACCGTGGCAGGCGAGCGCGATCTTCAAGTCGCCTTCCGGTACGTCGTATTCCCCCATCGCGATCCAGTCGCCGCCGGCCTTATAGGCGCCCGACACCTTCGCGCCCGACCACACGAGCTTCAGCTGGACCTTGCTCGAGGACTCTTCCTTCGGCGGGAGGCTCTCGGGGATTCCCTTCTGCTCGCGCGCGAAGACGATTCCCGGCTTGCCCTTGTTGCACTCCCGGATGATCTTGAGATAGTTCGAGTCGTCGATATAGAGCAGCAGCCCGCACTGCTCGGCGTTCGCCTCCGGCGCGTTGTCCGTCGTCACCTCGATCGAGATCGGCGCCGCCTCCGTGCCCAGGACCGGCGACTTGCGCAAGAGGATGTTCTTCGCGTCGTTCTTCTTGTACCAGATGGTCCCCGGCTGGGCCTTGATCCGGAGCCCGCCGCCCTCAAGCTTCCAGCCCGCCGCGTCCTCGCGCAGCCACGTCCAGCCGTCCGACAGCTTGCCCGCGAACTTCTCCTCGAAGATCGGGGCGTCCTGCAACGAAAGCATCAGCGCCAGCGCGGCCAGGCTCATCGTCGGCTCCTATTTCTGTTGCGACAGATACTCAACGACGTCGACCAGGTCCTTGAGCGTCATCGCCTTCGTGATATCCTCGGGCATCATCGACAGCGCCGACTGCTTCTTCTCCGCGATCTTCTCCGTGGGGATGTCGATGTACTCGCCGTTGTTGTCCTTCAGCGTGAGGTGGTCGTCCGTGTCCTCCGTCTTGATCCCGGTCTTGATGTCGCCGTCCCTGGTGCGCACGATCCACAGCTCGAAGCTCATCAGGATCGACGCGCTGGGCGTCAGGATCGCCTCGAAAAACTGCTCGCGGCTCAGCTTGGTGCCGATCGTCGTCAGCGGCGGTCCGACCTGCTTGCCCTCGTCGCCGATCTGATGGCAGCCGATGCAGTTCGGCCCGCCGTTGTTATTGCGGAAAACCAGGGCGCCCGCCTTTGCGTCGCCCTTCATTTCGACGAGATCGGGGATCGGAGGGAGGGCCTTGCCGTCCCTGCTCTTGGGCAACGGAAGCTTCGACTCGCCTTTCTTGCGAATGTCGACGTCGACACACGCCGCCACCGCAAAGGCCGCCGTCGCCTTGAGCTCGGCCGGCATGCCGTTCTTGTCCACGAGGGCCAGCAGCGCGAGCGCGCCGGCCTTGGACCTGCCGAGGGTCTTGATGGCGGTCTCGCGCTCGGGAAGGGGGGCCTTGATGTCGAGCACGACGGCCATGCTCCTGGCGACGTCATCCTGGAGCAGGAGCAGGGAGGCCGCGAGAACCAGGACCCGATGGATCACTACTTATCCTTTTTGGGGGGCGGCGGCGGGGGCTCCGGAATCACCCGATTCAGGCGCCACGCGATCGCTTCAGCCACCTTCGGGTCCTTATTCTTCCCGTTCTTCTGCCAGGCTTCCAGAACTTCCTGCTCGCGGTTCGTGCAGGCGATGCCGAACGCCTCGAGGTACCACCTCGGGACGTAGGCGTCCTGCCGGTTCTTCTCCTGGGTGTTCCAGTCCTTGTTGGTCACGCCCTCGTAGGAGTTCTGGGGCTGGACCTTGTCGCCGAGCGCGACCAGGACGTCCATGCACTTGCCGGTCGACTCGTAGTTCATCGCGAGGCAGAGTTCGCGCGCCACAAACGGCGACGGATCGCTCATCCGCTCCTTCGCGAGCTCGATCATGTCCATCTTGATCAGCCGCGCGGCGCGAAGGGCGCAGACGCGGAGGTCGACGCTCTTCTCCTTGAGCGCCTCCTTGACGTACTTCGCGCCGTCGGCCGACCGCGCGAGCAGCCAGAGCGCGCGGGCGCGGTGCTGGTCGTGCTTCGCGGACTTCCAGAGCTCCTCGAGCCCCTTGACGGCGTCGGCGCCGCCGGCGGCCAGTTTCTGGTAGCCGAGGAAGCGGCGCGCGAGGTTCGGCGAGAGCAGGGCGTCGATCTGGCCCTGGACCGTCGTCAGGTCGAGCTTCGAGGGCGCGACCTTGAAGCCCGGGGGCGCAATACGGTAGATGCGGCCGCTGATCGTCGCGGGATCCTTGTCGCCGGTCGCGTGGCCGCCGACGCCCGGGTCGGTCCAGTCGGCGATATAGATCTCGCCCTGGGGCCCGACGCAGACGTCGGCCGGGCGGAACCAGCGGTCGGAGGACTTCACGAGGTCGGCCGACTCGCACTTATAGCCGGCCTCCGCGGGGATCGGGGAGTAGATGCGGACGACGTTCGGACCGGCGTCGCAGTGGATCAGCTTGCCG
>DASQOM010000255.1:0-7216 GCA_035644495.1 Planctomycetota bacterium
TAACCCCTATGAGTTACAGCTGGGGGAAATGATGAAAAGCGCTGGGGTGTTTCTGGGCGGACTCACGTCCGTGCTGGCCTGCAATCTGATGCTCGTGGGCGTCTGCTCGTCCGCGTCGCCGGCGACGCTGCCGTCCGCTCCGTCGGTCCCGCCTCCGACCCCTGCGCCGGTGGTCCGGATCGCCGTCCGGAGCGAGCCCGCCCCGTCGGAGCCGCTCCCGTGGGGCACCTTCATCTGGGGCTGCGGCGGGCGCATCAGCATCGACCCGGAGGGCGCCGTCGCCCTGCCGATCTGCCTCAGTCGGGCCAGGTAAGCGTCAGCTCCTGCTCCTTCCCGTCCCGCTTCAGCACGAGCTTGAACTCCTTCTGCGTGCTCTGCAGCGCCTGGCTCAGCATGATCGTGTCGCCCATCTGGATGCCGTTCAGCTTCAGCAGCCGGTCGCCCGCCTTGATCCCAGACTTGTCCGCGAGGCTGTCCTTCACGACCTCCTGGATCTCCATGTCCGCGTCGAGCTGAACGCCCAGCGTGCGGCGTTTCGTCCCTTTCACGGTCAGCCCCTGGCGCGGGACCATATCGGGCAGGTTCGCAAGCTGGAGCGCGCCGATCGCGACCACCATCGACGTGTGCCGCTGATACTCGGGGATGGCGAGCGCGATCGTGTCGTTCTGCGTGTGGTGGCCGAAGCCGTACTTCGCCCGGCCCGCCTGCTGCCAGAAGAAGCCCGGGACCCCCGACGCGAGATAGGAGTCGTGGTCGCTCCCGATGCCCTGCGGCAGCCCCGCCACCTTCTTGATCTGGAACGGCATCTCGGGGTCGAGGTTTTTCAGGGGCTCGAAGGCCTTCTCGAAGATCGGCAGCATGGCCTCGGTCGCGTTGATGCCTGACGCATAGTTGGTGCCGCCGTCGTGGACGATGACCGCCGAGATGGTCGAATTCTCCTGCGGATGGGCTTTGAGATACGCGCGCGAGCCGAGCAGGCCCTGTTCCTCGCCGCTCCAGAGCATGAAGCGGATCGTCCGCCGGGGCTTCGCGCCCGCTTTGGTCAGGAGCCGCGCCGCCTCGAGCGTGGTCGCGACGCCCGTGCCGTTGTCCGTCGCACCCGTGGCGCCGTCCCAGCTGTCGATGTGCCCGCCGACGATCACCTTCTCCTCCGGCTTCTCGCTGCCGGGGAGCTCGGCGATCACGTTATAGAGCTTGATCGGCCCCTGCCTGAACTCGGCGTGGATGTCGAGGGTCAGCCGCACCTCCCTGCCGTCCTTGAGCAGGCCGACGATCTTCTTGTGCTGGCTGCCGAGCATCGTGACGACGACGCGGGTCGGCAGCTTCTCCCACTCGATCCGGTAGCGCCCGTCCGTGTGGATGAATTCGCCGCCTTCGGTGCGGATGACCCCGGCGATCCCCGCCTCGTCTAACGCCACCTGGTACTTCTGGGGGCCGCGCGCGGTCGCGATCACCCAGGCGCCCTTCAGCTTCTCCTTCACCGCCTTCAGATCGTCGTCGGTCTCCGGCGACAGAATCGCGGGACCGTCGACGGGGCCCTGCGTGCCCGGCGACCAGGCGGCGAAACCGATGGTCAGCTCCTGTTCCTCGGGCGCGGTCATCTTTGCCGACCAGGTTCCGCGGTCGTAGCCGACCGGGAACGTGCCCCACTCCTCAAGGCGCGCCTCGAGGCCCAACTTTTCAAACTCGGACCTGGTCCATTCGCAGGCCTGGGTCAGGCGGGTCGACCCGGTCAGCCGCGGCCCGATCTTCCCGGTCAGATGCTCGAGGTACTCCATCACGTGGCTGTTCGACCGCTCCTCCTTGAGGATGGCGTCGAGGGTGGGGTCGGATTGCGGGAGCAGGAGCAGCAGGAGCAGGAAGGCGCGGTCGATCATGCGTGAATCCTCATGGTTGAGACACCGGGGATCGATATGATTGGTACGCGATGGAAGAACGCGCGGGAGTTCGTCCCGCATCCGCGGAAGACCTGGAGATGTTCAGCTCCCTCCGGGGGCGGCGGCATCCGGACGGGATGTTCATCGGCGACGGCGACAAGGTCGTCCGCCGCATGCTCAAGATGACCCGGGTCGAGCGCATTCTCTGCACGCCGGACTGGATCGAGAAGCTGCCCATCCCGCCCGGCATCGACGTCCGGATCGCGCCGATCGCCGACCTTATCGGGATCGTCGGGTTCCGTCTGCACCAGGGGCTGATGGCGCTGGCCGAAATCCCTGCCGAGCGGCCGCTGACCGGGTCCTTCCACCTCGCGCTGGACGGCCTGGCGAACGCGGAGAACGTCGGCGCCATCCTGCGCTCCTGCGCGGCGTTCGGGGTGGACGGGGTCATCCTGGGTCCGGGCACCTCGTCTCCGTGGCTGCGCCGGGCGGTCCGCGTCTCCCTGGGCGCCCCGATGGTCGTGCCCCTGTATACCTCGGAGGATCTGGCCAAGACCGTCGAGGGGCTCAACGCCTACGCGGCGCATATCCACGGGGAGAAGCAGGATTTCCGTTCGATCGACTATAAGGCGCCCGTCTGCCTGGTGCTGGGCAGCGAGCCGCTGGGGGTCACCGATCCGGTTCTAAAGGCTTGCAAGGGAGTGATTTACATCCCCATGTCGTCGGGCTGGGACTGTCTGAATGTCGCGGCCAGTGCCGCCGTCCTGATGGCCGAAGTCCGAAGGCAGCGCCTCCAAAGCCAACCAGGATACTCTTATTTGATGTAGCCTTCCTTTTTGGCGCGTGCCAGCGTCTCTTCGGGATGAGCCAGGAACTCCTTCCTGCAGGAGTTGCAGCACAGATTATAGGTGACGCCCTTGTAGTCCACCGTGCTCGCCGGCGTCCCGCCCGTCACCACGCACTTTCCGGCCTCGACGCGGACAAAGGGCACCCCGTTCTTCGTCGACGAGTAGCTGTAGGTCTGCGTCCAGTTGTTCTTGCCCGCGTCCCGGTGTTCGATGTTGATCAACACCCGGTTATCCCGCAGCAGGTTGAACGTCATCCGCTCCGCCTTCGCCTTGCCCTCGACGACCTCCTCGAGCGCCAGTTCCTTCCCGGACAGCTTGCCTTCGAGCACCGCCTTCTTGTCGTCGGGGCGGACCAGCTCCAGCCGGTACACCTTCTTCTTCAGGTCGTAGCTGAGCACGCCGCCCTTCAGCTTCTTGCCGCCCTTCGACTCGAACTGAAGCGCGTACTCCTCCTTGTCGATCTTGAACTCCCACGCCTGCGTCTCCGACCACGCCTCTTCCTTGGCGTCGTCGCACGACACCTCGATCCGCCACTCGCCGACGAGCAGCTGGACGGGCTTCATCGCATCCCGCGTCGTGGCGGGATCCTTCTGGCAGGCCAGAAGACCAAGACCGACCGCGAGCATCATGTTCATGCTGGTGTAACGCCTCCCATCTCCGCGTTGTTGCGGTGCTACTTCTTCTCCTGGAGCTCCTTGAGCTGCTTCTGCTTCGCCTCGAAGAAGGCGCCTGCGCCCTCCATCTTGCCGTACTTCTCGAAGAGCACCTTATACGCCGTCTCGAACGTCGCCGCATCCTTGGCCTCCGCGGCCGCGTCCATTCCCAGCATGTAATAGGCCTGGATCGCGTTATCCGCCGTCGGCGCGGGCTTGCCTTCCCTCATCCGGGCATAGTACTTCTTCCCGAGCTCCGCGGCCTGCTCGTCGTTGCGCACGGCGCGCACCGCGATGCGGATCTCCGCGTTCACCAGCTCCGCGTCCAGCTTCGCCTGCTGCTCCTTGGAGAGCGCGCCCGCCTCCTGGATCGTCTTCTGGGCCTCCTCCGGCTTGGCTTGGCCCATCGAGAGCTGCAGGATGGCGAAGTCGATCTTGGCCGCGGCGTCGCCCTTGGCGGCCTTGTCCTTCAGCGCCAGCCAGCCCCTGGCCTTTTCGCCGGACGACGTGAACGCGGAGGCGCTGCGCTCGCCCTCGTGCTCGACGATGACGTCGCCGCCTGCGTCCATGAACACGAGGAACGGGAACGCGTGGCCGCCCTTCTGCTCCAGCAGGTCCCCGTACTTCTCCCCGGGGATCATCGTGGTGATGTGGCAGTAGAGGATATAGTCCTTCGCGAACTTGGCGAAATCGTCCGTGATCAGCGCCCCGGCCTCGAGGGCGTGGCAGGCGGGACACGCCGAATACGACCGCGAGAAGTACGTGAAGATGACCTTGCCCGACTTCTTCGCTTCTTCGCGCGCCTGGTCATAGTCCAGGATCCAGTCCGCTTTTTTGAAGAACTCCTCCTTCAGCTTCGCCGCCTTCAGCTCCTCCAGGCTCTGCGCGCGCAGGGCCGGGGTGATGGCGACGAGGACGGCCGCGGTCAGGATCGCGAGTTTCGTGCGCTTCACGGGGATCTCCCTAATAGGGCTGTTCGCCGTTGATTTTACGCCTTCGGGGCCGTCTCAGCCCTGGGAAATGCGATCTTGCCTTCCGACGAGGATCGCTTGAGGAGGACGGCAACCGGCGCCGGCCCCCCTTCCTTCGCCCTGCGGTTCGCCTTCTGCCACTCGACGAGGGCGTCGGACGCGGTCTCGATACGGTAGGCCTCGCCGTTGCCGCCCGCCAGGATCTTGACCTCGTCAATCGTCAGCCCCCCCGCACGGTCGGGCCGCTTCTTGAGATAGTGTCCCCGCCAATCGCCCGCCTCGAACGCGCCGAAGTCGCGGTTCTCGTCCAGGCAGCGCCGCTCGGAGCGGTCGACGTCGTGCTCCATCTGCTCGACATGCATCGACAGGATCGTCCGCGCGAGGGGCTTCCAGTCGCTGCGCTCGGCCGCGTCCGCGTCGATATAGCCCCTCAGGAAGCGAAGCCGGTCGGTCCGCGACAGCGCCGGGATGCGGTTCATCTTGGCGAGCGAGCGCAGGCGACGGTCGCGCGACACGGCCTTCTCCGTGAGCTCCATCCGCTCGAAGTCGATCAGTCGGAAGCGGCCGTCGCGGACGAGGACGTTGGTGGGGTTGAAATCGTACTGCCAGATGCCCGACTCGTGAAGGCGGCGGGCGAAGCGGCCGTATTCCCGGCAGAGGCGGCGCCGGTCGGCCAGCCCGAGCAGCGTCTCCTGGAGCTGGGCCCAGTCGTCGAGCTTCTCGACCGCGATCCAGGTCTCGTCCATCGACTCGCGCAGGGCGATGACCGGGGCCTGGGGGATGCCGCGGACATGGACGCCGCGGGACATCTCCCATTCGCGCGCGGCGCGTGAGCCGAGCAGGAAATTCTTGATCCTCTTGCCCCAGCCGGGGACCTTGTAGATCTTCACGTAGTAGGTCCGGCCGACGGCGCTGTAGAGCTGGGTCCGCTTCCAGGTCAGGTCCTTGATCGTCTTCGCCGTCCGCCGCTTGCCGTCGAAATCGTTGAAGGCCTCGGCGTGCTCCTCGAGGACGCGTGTGCCGTCACGCAGCGTCATGACCTTCGGCTCGATGGCCATCGACAGCCCCCACGACCGGGGCGCGCCGCAGATCTGCCAGCCGAGCACGGCGGCGGTCTCCTGCCAGCGCCGGCGGACTTTCGGCAGGAAGACGCCGAGCGACTGGAAGAGGAACTCGACGAGGCTCCGGATCGGATAGAAAAGCCGGAGGAACGGATACGACCCCGGCAGGTTGCGGCGGAAGTAGCGGAACTGCGAGCGGGCGGACTCGATGCGGGCGCGAACGCGGACCTTCTGGCGCGTGAGGCCGAGGATATGGACGGCCTTCGCGGCGGGCACCAGGACGAGCTTCCATCCGGCGCGTCTTGCGCGCAGGCACCAGTCCGTCTCCTCGAAGAAGAGGAAGTAGCCCTCATCGAGCGGGCCGATCTGGTCGATCAGCGCCCGGCGCACCATCAGGCAGGCACCGATCAGGGTGTCGACCTCGGCAGGCTCCGCGTGCTCCTGATTCTTGCTGGGAAATCGCCCCGGCGCGACCAGCCGCAGCAGGCTCTTGTTCACGAAGGCCGACGCGAGCGAGGGATCCTCGGCGAACGAGTGGCGCTTCTTCCCGTTCTCGCGGAAGAGCTGCGCCGTCGTCATCCCGACGTCGGGATGCGCGTCCATATACTCCTTGAGGATCGTCAGCGTGTCGGGCTGCAGGCGCGCGTCGGTGTTGAGCAGGCAGACATATCGGCCCTTGGCGAGGTCGAGACCCTGGTTGACGGCGCGCGCGAACCCGTAGTTCCCGGGGTTGCGGTGGAGGAGGAAGGACGGGAAGGTCGACGTCACGTAGGCGACGGAGCCGTCGGTCGAGCCGTTGTCGACGAAGACGGTTTCGACGCCGGCGGGGATGGATTCCAGGCAGGGGGCGAGGAATTCCTTCCCGTTGTAGTTGACGACGACGACGGAAACGGCGGGCGTCTTGGGGTTCATGCGAAAGCCGGAACGTAGCACAAAGCCGAGGCGGAGGTCAACCCGGCCGCAGGGCGCGCTTCCATTCGCCGTCGGGACGCGTATAATGGGCCGCTTCATGAGCCCGCGCGTCTCCGGCATCGTCATCTGCAGGAACGAGGAAGAGCACATCCGCGAGTGCCTCCAGAGCCTGGCCTGGTGCGACGAGATTGTCGTCGTCGATTCCGGCAGCACGGACCGCACGGTGGAGATCGCCCGGGAGTTCACGCCCAAGTTGCTGCACCGGGACTGGACGGGCTTCATCGAGCAGATCCGCTTCGCACTGACGCAGGCGACGGGCGACTGGGTGCTGTGCATCGATGCGGACGAGCGCTGCTCGGGCGGCCTGAAGGAGGCGATCGCGAAGAGCCTGCCGGAGGCCGGGGACACGGCGGGATTCGAGCTGCGCCGGCATACATGGTACCTGGGCCGCTGGATCGATCACGGCGGCTGGTATCCCGACTGGAAGGTGCGCTTCGTGAAGCGCGAGGGAGTCCGCTGCGAGGGCCACGAACCCCATTACCGCCTGATCCCCCAGGGCCCCGTCCGGCGGATCGACGCGGACATCCTCCACTTCACCTACGACGACTTCAAGGACCACCTCCGGACGGCGGACCGCTACTCGGACGTGGTCTCGGACGAATGGATGAAGGAGGGCCGCGGTTTCAACTGGCTGAAGGCGATCCTCCATCCGCCGCTGAAGTTCTTCGGCTGCTATATCTTGAAGCTGGGCATCCTGGACGGCTGGCCGGGCTTCGTGATCGCCGTCACCTCGGCGTTCTACGTCTTCTGCAAGTACACCAAGCACCGCGAGAAGCTGCTCAAGCCCCGCCGCCCCCATTCCTTTTAGAACCACAAACAAGACCGTCATGTTTG
>DASQOM010000256.1:0-2204 GCA_035644495.1 Planctomycetota bacterium
CACCCTCGGCAAGCTGCGGCCCATCCTCGACGTCGCCCGGCAGATCAACAAGGGGCCCGACCTCCGCAACATCGTCGTCCGCATCCTCGACCTCGCCCTCGAGAGCAGCAACGCCCAGCGCGGCGCCGTCGTCACGTTCCCCAAGGGCAAGCTCCGGGTCGAACTCGCCCGGCACCGCTCCGGCATCCAGCTGCGAAAAGAAGAGCGCGGGATCTCCAAGACCGTCCTCCTCGCCGTCCAGAAGACGGGGCAGCGCGTCGTCTGCAACGAGGCCCATGCCGAGCCGCGCTTCAAGCTCGTCGACAGCGTCCAGAAACTCCAGCTGCGCAGCATCCTCTGCGTCCCCATCTTCCTCCGCGACAAGATGATCGGCGCCTTCTATCTCGACGATCCTTCCCGACCCACCGCCTTCGGCTCCCGCGAGATCGAAATCGCCGAGATCCTCACCGCCCACGCCGCCATCGCGATCGAGAATGCGCGCCTCTACCGGCAGTCCAACCAGGACCGCCTGACCCACCTCTGGAACCACGCGCACTTCCAGAAGCGGCTCAACAAGGTCGTCGACGGCGCCAAGGCCAGCGGCGGCAAGGTCGGCGTCGTCATGATCGACGTCGACGATTTCAAGAAGATCAACGACGGCTACGGCCACGAGGCCGGCAACCAGGTGCTCAAGCACGTCGCCAGCACGCTGGCGCAGACGGTGCGCGGGGAGGACATCGTCGCGCGCGCCCCCGGCCCGGCCACCGTCGCCCGCTTCGGCGGCGACGAGTTCGAGATCGTGCTTCCGGGCGCGGGGAAGGACGAGGTCCGCCTGGTCGCGAACCGGCTGGTGAAGGAGCTCGGCAACCGCAAGCTCGGCGTCGACGGCAAGGTCCTGCGCCTGTCGATCTCGGTCGGCGGCGCCGTCTATCCCGACCATGCCGCGACCGCCGACGATCTCCTCGCGAAGGCCGACGAGGCCCTCTATGTCAGCAAGCGCGGCGGCAAGAACCGCGCCGCCTTGAGCGGCGATGCCTGAGCTGCCGGACATCGTCGCCTATATCGGGGCGCTGCAGACCCTCGTCGTCGGTCATGCGCTCCACCGCGTCCGCATCGTCAGTCCCTTCCTGCTCCGCACGGTCGATCCACCGGTCGAGGCGGTCGAAGGGAGGAAGGTCGTCTCCCTGCGACGCATCGGCAAGCGGATCGTGCTGGATCTGGACGGCGGCGTCCATATGGTCCTGCACCTGATGATCGCCGGCCGCCTGCACTGGGCGGAGACGGGCGCGAAGATCAACGCGAAGATCGGGCTCGCGGCCTTCGACTTCGACAACGGCACCCTGACCCTGACCGAGGCGGGGACGAAGAAGCGCGCGTCGCTGCACCTGGTCCGGGGGGAGGACGCGCTGAAGGCGCTCGACCCCGGCGGGCTGGAGCCGCTGACCGCGACGCTCGACCAATTCCGGGCGGCGCTGAGCCGGGAGAACCATACGCTGAAGCGGTCGCTGACCGACCCGCACCTGTTCAGCGGGATCGGCAACGCGTACTCGGACGAGATACTCCATCGCGCAAAGCTGTCGCCGCTCGCGATGAGCACGAAGCTGTCGGCGGAGGAAAGCGCGCGGCTGCATCGGGCAACCGTCGACGTCTTCGGCGAGGCCCTCGGCCGCCTGTCGAAGGAGTCCGGCTTTCCGGAGGGGGTCACGGCGTTCCGGGACTGGCACGCGGTGCACGGCCGCTTCAAGAAGCCGTGCCCGGTCTGCGGCACGCCGATCCAGCGGATCCGCTACGCGGACAACGAGACCAACTACTGCCCGAAGTGCCAGACCGGCGGCCGGATCCTCGCGGATCGATCGCTGTCGCGCCTCCTCAAGGACGACTGGCCGCGCACGCTGGAAGAACTTGAGGACCGAAGACGCTAGGGTATACTTCTGGCATGCAAACCGTCTTTACAGTCGCCGTCATGGTCTGCCTGGCCGGCTGCGGCTCGCGCGATCCGGAACTCTCGCTCACGGTCGCCAACGTCACGATGCAGGAAGTCGAGGCGATCCGGACCGAGCTCTCGAACCTGAAGGGCGTCCGCGAGGTCAAATCGGGGAACTTCCAGAACGGCCAGGTGAGCTATACGGTGAAGTTCGACGGGAAGGGGAGCGACCTGGCCTCGCGCCTCTCCTCGCTCGGCTCCGGCCTGAAGAACGTGAAGGGCTTCGACGACCGCGGCGTTC
>DASQOM010000257.1:0-2276 GCA_035644495.1 Planctomycetota bacterium
CTTCGTCGTGTCGCCCGAGCTTTCCGTCGACCTCTATTACCCCGCGAAGGACAAGGGCGAAAGGGTGCCGATGGACCGCTCGAAGGGTCCCGCGCCGCTCGTGCTCTTCACGCCGGACGCCGAGGAGGGCCCCTATAAGCTTTGCGAGTGGATGGCGCAGGAGCTCTCCGCCCGCGGGTTCGTCACCGCGGTGCTTCCGCCCAAGGCCGGCGGGGAGGAACCCGCCCGGTTGATGGCCGTGCGCGAAGCCCTGCTGAAGCGCAACGCCGACAAGAATCCGGCGTGGAAGGGCGCCGTCAATCCCGCACGAGTCATCGTCGTGGGCCATGGGTCCGGCGCCGCGGCAGCCCTGGCGGCGGGGGCCGACGCGACCAAGGTCGCAGGCGTCATCCTGCTGTCGCCGCCGTCGCCGCTGAAGCCGCCGGACAAGTACAAAGGGGCGACGCTGATCGTCGGCGGCGAGGAGGGTCAGGAAGCCGCGACGAAGACGTACGGGGACTGCCGGAAGCCCCGGTATCTGTACTCCGTCGCGGGGCTGGACCAGAAGTTCATGCCGCCGGAGAAGGCCGGGAAGGCCTTCGGGATCGTCTGGGCCTGGCTCAGCTGGAGGTATTTCGACCGTGACGAGCTCAAGTCCATGGTCAGCGGCCAGGACGCGGCCGGCCAGCTCAAAAGCGGGGAGCTCAAGCTATTCAAGGTGGACGAGTAGGAGTCGGCCGTTCTGGGGAGCGGTCTTCCGGCAAACAATGCCGTAGGATGTCCGGCTCGAGACATACCTCCGGGTGGGAGCGCCCGCCCTCGCCCTAGCGAAGTCTCCCCCAGACAGCCCCTCTCCCCTGCGAAAGACCCCATTGGCATCGCGCTTGCTGTCCTTCCACCGTCCTGGGGTGCGAATCCGGCTGGATGAAAGGGAAGGGTATGGGAAAACGATTCCTTTCGGGAGTGGCCTGGCTGTTCGTCGGGATTCTGTCCGTCTCGATGGTTTCCTGCAGCGGGGGAGCGGCCGCGCCGGCAGAGGCGCCCGCCAGGAAGCAGGTCACCTACAAATGCCTCGTCTCCTCGTGTGACGCCACCGTGACCACCGATGAAGGGGCTCCCGTTCCCGAGCATCACGGAAAGCCCATGATCCACTAGGGGTCCCTTCGGCCCCGGGCGACGGACCGGCCAGGGCTCGACGCCGACGCGCTTCGCCCACGCCTCCCACTGCGCCTCGAGGCTGCGGGCCCGATCCGGTTCCTGCTTCGCGAGATTCGTCAGCTCGGTGCGGTCCGTGGCCATGTCATAGAGCTCCCACGCGGCGTTGTGCTTGGACACGAGCTTCCACTTGCCGTCGCGGATCGCCTTGTTGCCCTCGTGCTCCCAGAAGATCGGCGTCGGACGGTCGAGCGGCCTGCCTTCGAGCGCGGGACGCAGACTGACGCCTTCCAGGCCGGCCGCCTTCACGCCCGCGAGATCGACCGCGGTGGCCTTCAGGTCGATCAGGTGGCCGGCCTGTCGTTCGAGCTCCCCGCGGCGCGAGAGGCCCGCCGGCCAGTGCGCGATGAGCGGCGTCGAGATCCCGCCTTCGTGCTCCCGGTGCTTGTATTCTATTCGACACGATCGCCCAGGCCTGACCGTATGCGATGAAGGGGTCGGGCGGGCCGGGCATCACGAGCCTCCCGCTCAGCACCGGCCGGCCTTCGCGCGTCTGTTTGGGGATCACGTCCTGCCTGAGCGCGTCGGCGGCGATCGGCGGCAGGGTCGGCTGCTCCGGGCGCTCCTTGTCCGGACTCCGACCCGTCGCTTCCGCGCAGCCCCCGTTGTTCTGCAGGAAGAGGATCAACGTGTTGTCCAGCTGACCCGAGCCCTTGAGCGCGTCGACGAGACGGCCGATGAATTGGTCCATGCGGTCGACCATCGCCGCATAGATCTCCCTGCAGCGGTCTTCCCATTCCTTGTTGGGGACTTTATCCCAGTCGCCTGAGACCGGCGACAGCTTCCAGGGCGGATCGACGAGGCCCAGCTCCTTCATGTGGGCGAAACGCTCTTGGCGGATCGGCGCGTAACCGCGGTCGTAGACGCCCTCATACTTCGCGATGTCTTCGGGCAGAGCGTGCATAGGCCAGTGCGCGGCGATGTACGCGACGGACATGAAGAACGGATCTTTGCCGTGGTCGCGCTGCTGCTCGGTCACGAACTTGATCGCGTGGTCGCTGATCGCGTCGGTGTAGTAATACTGCTTCGGCTGGTACTCGGGGTCGCGGCGGGGGAGATCGCGGTGTTGTCGCGGGTGAGGG
>DASQOM010000258.1:0-4799 GCA_035644495.1 Planctomycetota bacterium
TCGCCGTCCTGACCGCCGACCAGGACCCCGTCCTCGGCCTTCCACACCGCGCTGCCGTTGGCCTTCCAGCCGGTCAGATCCTTGCCGTTGAAGAGCGGCTTCCATCCCGCGTCGGCCGGCTCCTGCGCCGACGAACACGAAAGCAATCCCACGATGAACCCGACTGCGATGATTTTCATGCCGATCCCCTCTCGACCAATACGCCCGGAATCGAGTAGGATTGCCGGCAATTCGCCGGAGACTCCGATGAGCAAGATCGCCGAAGGGAAGAAAGCCCCGGACTTCACCCTCCACGACCAGGACGACCAGCCCGTTTCCCTGTCCGACTTCAAGGGCAGGGACGTCATCGTCTACTTCTACCCGAAGGACGACACGCCCGGCTGCACCAAGGAGGCCTGCGGCATCCGCGACTTCTGGAAGGACCTGCAGAAGACCGGCGCCGTCATCCTCGGCGTTTCGCCGGACGACGCGGAATCGCACCGCGAGTTCATCGCAAAGTACAAGCTCCCCCACACGCTGCTCAGCGACCCGGACAAGAAAATGATGAAGGACTGGGGGGCGTACGGGGAGAAGATGATGTACGGGAAGAAGATGATCGGGATCATCCGCTCGACCGTCTGGGTCGGCCCCGACGGCGTCGTGAAGAAGCACTGGAAGAAGGTGGCCGACGCGGCCAAGCATCCCGCCCAGCTCCTCGAAGTCTTGCAGGGGAAGTCATGAAGAAGACGCTCGCGCTGTCGGCCGTCGCGCTGCTCGCCTCGTGCGGGGGCGGAGGCGGCGGGGATCACGCCCAGGGCGGCGACTACGGCCGCCGTCCGGACTGGAGCATCACGCTCCCGGACGGGAAGAAGGTCGCCGCCGGCGACTACGACAACAAGGTCCTGATCGTCGACTTCTGGGCCACGTGGTGCCCGCCGTGCCGCCAGGAGATCCCCGGCTTCATCGAGCTCCAGAAGAAGTATGCCGACAAGGGGCTGGTGATCGTCGGCTTCTCCTTCGACAACGACCCGACCGAGCACGACGTCTGGATCAAGCAGAAGGGCCTGAACTATCTGTCGATCTACGCCAACACCGACCCGGGCCGCGCGGTCGCCGAGATGTTCGGCAAGCAGGTGGGCGAGATCAGCGGGCTGCCGACAACGATCGTCATCGACCGGAAGGGGAAGATCGTCTACCGGCACGTCGGGTACGGCTCGATCGAAGAGTTCGAGAAAGTCCTCGCCCCCCTGCTCTAGACCGAACACAGCCGAGGCATTCTTTCAGGTGCTTCCCCCGCGCGCCCCGAACAGAGTATTTCTTCTCCGTGTTCTTCTTCTCCGGGTCTTTGGGTCTCTGTATTCCGTCCTACGCGAAGTCGTTGAGACTCCACGTGTCCTGGTCCATCTTCCCGATGGCTCGGACCCGGAGGGCGCTGCCGCCCGTCTTCGAGTCTTTCAGGACGTCCACGGCGATCAGCGTCAGGCAGGTGGGGCACTGCACGTTTTTGCCCACGTCTTCCATGCCGACCATGAGGGCTTCGCCGCAGGGGCAGAAGAGCTCCTGGTAGCCCGAGGAAACGGTCAGGGCTTCCTCCACGACCTCCGCGGCCGGGAGATCGGCGGCCCGGGGCGGAGGAGCGGGCGGCTGCGCGGGGGGCGACGGCGGCCTCACCGCGGGCGGCGGCGTCTTGTCGCCGAAGACGGGCCGGATCACGGTATGGCGCGACGTGCTGCTTTTCAGCTTCTCCATGCGGATGCTGCGGCCGCACGACGGGCAGGAATAGTCGCCGCTCTGGAGCGCCTTGACGGCTTCGATCTCGCGGCCGCACTCGCAGGTGAACCCCGGGTTGTTGAAGACGGGCGTCGCCGTCGACGGATTCAGGCGGCGGATCCGTGTCTCCGGAGTCTCCTTGGACGGAACCGGGAGCAGCGGCATCGAGGGGGTCGACGGCGGAGGCGACATCGGGATCAGGCGCCCGGTGTCCTTGGATTTCGGGCCGGGCGGCTTTTCGACCAGCATGATGCGGCCGCAGCCGGGGCAGAGGTTCTGGCGATGGGCTTCACCGGCGGTCACCGAACGGGAGTAGCCGCAGGTGCAGGTCAGCCGCAGCGGGGTGGCGGCGCGCTTCCGGGCGAGGGAGACGCGGACCGGGGCGCTGCGCTGGCTGACGGAATTCTTGCCCCAGGCGACGGTGAACTGGGTGCCGCACTTCCGGCAGACGGTGGGTTTTCCGAAGGATCGCGCATCCAGGGTGCATTTCTCGCCGCACGCGCAGCTGATCGTGTAGAGCGTCCGGGAGTCCTGGGGCCTCATGCGGGTATCATTTCCACCCATCAGATGAAATAGTGTACCCCCTTCGAGCGGCAATCAGCGCAGCGGCGCGTATAATTCATCCGACATGGGTGGTTCCACCAATTCACTTTTGCTGTCGCTGCTAGTCGGCGCCATCGGCGCCGGCCTCTTCATCTACGGGAAGAAGCAGGGCCGCCTGCCCCAGATGCTCGCGGGCATCACCCTCTCGATCTACCCGTACTTCGTTCCGAACGCCTGGGTCATGCTCGGCATCGCCGTCGTGATCGTCGCCGGCGTCTGGATCGCGGTCCGTCGGGGCTACTGACGAGCACGTCCTTTCACACCGGCCTGCGCAAGCGTCGGCGTCTGCAATGGCACGCAAGTTGCATCCGGATGCTATAAGGGAGTTATCGAGGGGAGGGACGTGAACCGCGAAGAGCTGATCCGCTCGCTGATCCAGTACGTCGCCGCGGGAAAACTGGACGCGAGCCTGGTGCAGCCGGTGCTCCGGAACCTCTCCGGCGACGAGGTCGCGCCCGCCCCGAGCGGCGAACTGCTCGAGACCCTTCTCGCCTTCAGCGATCCCGCCTCGGGCGCCCTGGCCGCGCATCTCCGCGAATCGCGCCGCCAGGATGCCCTGGCGCTCCAGGGGATCCGCAGCCGCGGGAACGCGGCGCCCGAGTCGCTACGCCAGTCCCTCTGCGATCTGCCTGCCGACGTGCCCCTCGGCTGGGGTCGGCCCGCCAGCGCGTCCACCCGCGTTCAGGCCGCCCTCCGCCTGCTGGGGGACCGCCTCTTCCTGCGCCCGCATCGCGAGAAGGCGCCCGTCGTCGCCGCCGAGATCGACCGACAATACCAGGCGTCGCTGGTCGACGCCTTCCAGAACGCGGGCGCCTGGGGCGCCGCGACGCTGAAGGATCTCCTTGAGGAGGCCGGGAGCCAGACCGCGACGCTCGCCGACTTCGGCCGTATCCTCGACGCCCTGAAGGGCGCCGCCGGGAAGCGGCGGCACGAGGCGGTCGACGTCGCCGAGCACGCGCTCTCCCATCCCGAGGAGCCGCTGCCGCCGGGCCTCGACGAGGACCTCTACCTCGAGAAGGCCAGGACCTGGTTCGTCCAGGTGCCGACGCTGGAGGAGCGCCGCCGCCTGCTCGACCTGCTCTGCAGCTGGCCGAGCGATCGCGTCGCGCCGGTGCTCGTCGACCTCGAGCTGGAGCCCTGGGCGCAGGAGCGGGCGGCGATGATCCTGACCCTGCGCTTCGGCCACGCGATCCATACCCGCTGGGATTCGTGGCGCCGCTGGCTGCGCGGCCAGATCGGTCTGAAGACCGTCGCGGGCGAAGGGTCGCGCCTCATCGTGCGTCAACGCCCCCTGGCGATGCTGTACCTCTGGTACTCGCGGCAGGCGGACGCGGACCCGGACATCGTCGCCGTCCTGGAGCGCCTCGTGGCGAACCGGCTGGATCCGGTCACCATGGATCGCTTCGTCGACCGTTGGGCGAAATCGATCCCTTCGGAGGAGTGGCGGGCCCTGACCGGCGAAGCGCTTCCGGTGGCCGAACTGGCCCCCGTGGAGCCGCCGAAGCCCGAGGTTCCGATCGCGGCGCCCCGGCCCGTCGAACCGCGTCCCGCAGCGCCGCCCAAACCGCCTCCGCCTCCGCCGAAGCCGTCGATCTGGGAAGTCCACCTCAAGCCGTTCTTCCTCGAGAACTGGTACATGGTGGCGGGCGTGATGATGGTCCTGGTGGGCAGCTCGCTGCTGGCCTACTACACGTGGGACAAGGCGCCGGTGGTCCGCTACACGGTGATGCCCGCGCTGCTCGGCGGCTTCACGTTCCTGCTCGCGTGGATGGGCGGCTGGATCGAGCGCCGCGACGCGCAGTTCAAGGCGACGGCCGCCGTGCTCCGCTCGGCCGCGATCGGGCTGCTGCCCGTCAACTTCATGGCCGTCGCGCTGCTGGCGAACGACGCGGAAGTGTCCCATCGAGGCCTCTATGTCCCGGCGATGGGCGTCGTCTACTTATCCCTGTTCGGCTGGGGGCTGCGCCGCTGGTGCAGCGCCGTCCACGACCGGCTGGGGCTCATGCTGGGCGGGACGCTGCTGTTCCTGAACTCGCTGGTCGTGCTCGCCCCGCTGGCGCGCGTGGTCAGCCACGGGGAACTGGACATCCGCCCGGTCGTTGGGACGGGCTTCTATCTCGGCTTCTTCGCGCTCGCCGCGGCGGTCGTCCGCTTCTCGAAATCGGTGCTGAGCGCCGAGCTCGCCAGGGACCGGCGCGTGGTCTGGTTCTTCGGCGCCACGCTCGCCGTCACCTTCGTCCAGGTCTTCGCCTGGGTGCACGGCTACCTCAAACACCTGCCGCACGTGTACACGTACGCGCCGATGGTCGTCCTCACCGGCGGCCTCGTGCTCTATATGGAGCGCCGGATACTGGAGTTCCGGCAGGAGGCGGAGAGGCACGGAGCGGAGTCGTTCCTCGGCTTCGCGTTCATCCTGCTGGGCGTGCTGATGGGGCTGAACGACCCCT
>DASQOM010000259.1:0-11003 GCA_035644495.1 Planctomycetota bacterium
AATCCCAGATCCGGATCTTCCCCTCCGCCCCGGCGGCCACGAGGCGCGTCCCGTCCGGCGAGTAGGCCATCGACGTCACCTCGCCCACGCCGCCCTTCGCGGAGAGCGTCTCGAGCCCGGTCGAAGCGTCCCAGATCCGGATCGTGCCGTCCGCGCAGGCGGTCGCGACGGTCTTTCCGTCCGGCGCGCAGGCCGCCATCGCGCTGACGCCGCCGCCGCCCTGCTTGCGGAGCAGCTCGTTCCCGCCGGCCGCGTCGAAGAAGCGGATCGTGTGGTCGCCCGTGCCGCAGGCGATCGTCTTGCCGTCGGGCGAGAACGCCACGCACCAGACCGCCATCTCGGCGGCGACGGTCTTGCGGAGCTCCTTGCCCGTGGCCGTGTCCCAGAGCCGCAGCGTATTGTCCTTGCTCGCCGACGCGAGCGTCCTGCCGTCGGGCGAGAAGGCGACGCGGTAGACGACGCTCGCGTGCCCCGCCGGTTTCGCCGCGGGCTTCCCCGTCGCGGGATCCCAGAGCCGCACCGCGCCGCCCCAGGTGCCCGAGGCCAGCAGGCGGCCGTCCGGCGAGAACGCCACGCAGTTCACGGAGGAGGCATTGTCGCGAATCCGCTTGGTCTCCTTCCCGGTCAGCGTCGACCAGAGCCGCACAGTGCCGTCGAGGCCGGCGGAAGCCACGCTCTTCCCGTCCGGGGAGAACGCGACGCCCAGGACGTTTCCCTCATGGCCGCGGAGCCGCGCGGTCTCCTTTCCCGTGGAGGCGTCCCAGACCATGACGCACTCGTCGGCGCCGGCGGACGCGACGCTGGCGCCGTCGGCCGAGAACGCGACCGCCCAGACGTGCTCGTCGTGCCCGTAGAACGAGGTGCGGTCCGTGAGGCTGGTCGGCGTCGACGCGTCCCAGAGCCGCACCGTCTTGTCCTGTCCCGTGGTGGCGATGCGCTTGCCGTCGGGCGAGTAGGCGAGCGAGTACATGCGGCCGCGGTGGCCCTCGACGGAGGCGATGCGCCGGCCGGTCGCGGCGTCCCAGAGCCGGAGCGTGCCGTCGTGGCCGCACGAGGCGAGCGTCGTGCCGTCGGGCGAGAAGGCGATGGACGTGACGGTGTCGTCGTGGCGCAGCCGGAGCGTGCCGACGCGCATGACGGCGCCGTGCGGGAGAGGGTCGCCCTCGAGGTCGACGGGAGGATCCTGGACGGCCAGGAGCGCGGCAAGGCCGAGGATGAAGATCACGTCCCTATACTACGCCCCCGGAGGGACCGGGGGAAGCGGCTTACTCGACGTAGCTGACGACGATTTCCGTCGTGCCGTGCGACACGATGTCGTACTCGCCGATCTTGGCGGGAATGAGGAAGCTTTCGCCCTTCCTGAAGGGCTGGGCGCTGCGCTTCTTGTCGCCGAAGGCGTACTTGCCCTTGCCGTTGACGATGGTGTGGACGACGCTGCGGGCGGCGTTGGCCTTCTCCGTGATGCGCTGGTGGCCGAGCTCGATGGTCTCCATCGTGAACTTCTCGCACTTGATCAGGAGCTTGCGCCGGTACGGGAAGCCGAGGATGCGCGCCGCCTTGTACTTCGACACGCCCATCGAGTAGAAGTCGGTGACGTTCATCGCCTTCTCGATGTGGAGGGGGCGCGGCTTCTTGTCGGCCCCCACGCGGCCCCAGTCCGAGAGCCGGTAGGTGGTGTCGGAGTTCTGCTGCACTTCAAGGAAGACGACGCCTCCGTACGCGGAGTGGATGGTGCCGGGCGGGATGAAGATGACGTCCTGCTCCTTGACGTCCATCACATTCAGGCACTGCTCGATGGTGCCCGCCTGGAGGTGGGACTTGAACTCGGCGACCGTGGTGCCGGGCAGGACGCCGCGGATCACGCGCGATTCCTTCGGGGCGTGGAGGATATACCAGGCCTCCATCTTGCCGACCCCTTCGGACTCGTAGCGCTGCGCGTAGTCGTCCGAGGGATGCACCTGGAGCGAGAGACGGTCGTGGCAGCAGAGGAACTTGACCAGGAGCGGGTAGCGCTTGAAGCGCATCGAGTGCTCGTCGCCGAGCACGTCCTTGCGGTAGAGCTCGAGGAGCTTCTCCAGCGTCCAGCCCTTGTACGCGCCGTTGGTCACGACGCTGGTGTCCTTGTCGCGCTGCGCGATCTCCCACGACTCGCCGCAGCGTTTGCCGGCGCCCTTCTTGGCCATGACCTTGGCGAGCTCCGGCCCGCCCCAGATCTTGTCCTTGTAGATTTCCTTGAAGCGGAGGGGATAACGCGGCGGGGGACGCTCGGGCATGGGGAGGATTCTAGGGGCACCCCTCGTCGCTGTCAATGCATTGAGCGATCGGGCCATCGGGCAATTGAACCGGAGTCGCGGCACGCTTGAACGGCGGTCAGGGCCGCAGGGAGCCGCCCCGCGGGACGTCTCCCTCAATCGAGCTTGACTTCCCTCCCCTGATGGTTACAATCGGTGCCCACATGAAGACCTTCGCTGCCCGGTACTCCTGGTACTGGTATCCCCGCTGAGGCGGGTCTGCAGCGATCTATCCCCGAGAGATTCGCGAGAACCCGCCAAGATGACTGGCGGGTTTTTTTGTTGGCCGGGAACGACGTGACGCCATGACCACGATCAAGCTGGAGCTGAAGCCGACCGTGCGCGAGATCCCCGCGGATCTGGAGACCCCGGTCTCCGCCTTCCTCAAGCTCAAGGGCCGCGGCGCCCGCTTCCTCCTCGAGTCCGTCGAGATGGGCGAGAACGTCGGCCGCTACTCGTTCATCGGCCTCGACTACCTCCGCAACATCAAGATCCTCCCCGACCAGATCGTCGTCGAGGAGGCCGGACGGACGCAGACGGCTCCCCTTCAGGGCCGAAATCCGCTGGAACTCCTCCGGGACCTCATGGCGCCCCTCGCCCTCAAGCACGACTCGCTGCCGGGCCTCGTCGGGGGCGCGGTCGGCTACATCGGCTACGACTTCGTCCGCTTCCTCGAGCGCCTGCCGTCGCGCCTGCCGGATCCGCTCGGCCTCCCGCTCTGCAACTTCTACCTCGCGTCGACCATGGTCATCTTCGACCACGTGAAGCACAAGATGCTGCTCGTCAGCGTCGGCTCCGAGGACCCGAAGGCGAAGCTCGACGAAGTGGCCGACCTGCTGCGCCAGCCCCTCGCGGCGGAATGGACGTCCCCCCGCCCCGCGAAGCAAAAGGCCCAGTTCGTCCACGAATTCCCCGAGGCCGACTACAAGACCGCCGTCCTCAAGGCCAAGGAGTCCATTTCGATCGGCGACATCTTCCAGGTCGTCCTCTCCCAGCGCGCCTCGGGCCAGATCGACGTCGACCCCTTCCAGGTCTACCGGGCGCTGCGCATCCTGAATCCGTCGCCGTATATGTTCTTCCTCGATTTCGGCGAGTACCAGCTGGTCGGCTCCTCGCCGGAGATCCACGCGAAACTGACCGGCCGCCGGGCCGTGATCCGCCCCATCGCGGGCACGCGGCGTCGCGGCGCCACGCCCGCCGAGGACGCCGCGCTCGAGAAGGAACTGCTCGCCGACGAGAAGGAGCGCGCCGAGCATCTCATGCTCATCGACCTCGCGCGCAACGACGTCGGCCGCTGCGCCGACTACGGCTCCGTCCACTGCACCGACCTCTACACGATCGAGAAGTACTCGCACGTCATGCACATCGTCTCCGAGGTGGTCGGCACGCTCTCGAAGGGGCAGGACCAGTTCGACCTGCTGACGAAAACCTTCCCCGCCGGGACGCTGACCGGGGCGCCCAAGATCCGCGCGATGGAGATCATCGAGGAGCTCGAGAAGACCCGCCGCGGCCCTTATGGCGGCACGGTCGGCTACTTCTCGCTGACCGGCGACATGGACACGTGCATCACGATCCGGACCATGATCGTGAAGGGCAAGACCGCCTACCTCCAGGCCGGCGCGGGCATCGTGGCCGACAGCGACCCGCAGTTCGAGTGGACCGAGACCTGCAACAAGATGGAAGTCCTGAAGCGCGCCGTGGCGATGGCGGAGGAGGGACTATGAGGGGCATCCGGCATAAGAGAAGAGGGTCCCTCCCGGAAACCCTCGAGGAAGTGCGCCGATGAAGAAGCTGCTGCTGGTGGACAACTACGACTCGTTCACCTACAACCTCGCCCAGTACTTCGGCGAGCTGGGCTGCGAGCTGACGGTGGTCCGGAACGACGCGATCACGCTCGCGGAAGCGCAGCAGCGGGACTTCACGCACCTGGTGATCTCGCCCGGGCCGGGCAACCCGACGCAGTCCGGCGTCTCCAATGACCTGATCAAGGCCTTCGCCGGGAAGAAGCCCGTGCTGGGCGTCTGCCTCGGCCACCAGTGCATCGGCCACGTCTTCGGCGGCACCGTCAACAAGGCCGACCGCATGATGCACGGCAAGGTGTCGAAGATCTACCACGACGGCAAAGGGCTCTTCAAGGACGTGCCCAACCCGTTCGAGGCCACGCGCTACCACTCGCTCGTGGTCCGCGAGGAGGGGCTGCCCAAGTTCCTCCAGATCAGCGCCCACACCAGCGAGGGCGAGATCATGGGGCTGCGCCATAAGGAGATGGCGGTCGAGGGCGTGCAGTTCCACCCCGAGTCGATCATGACCACGCCCGGCAGGACGCTGCTGCGGAACTTCCTGGACCTATGATCCTCGACGACATCGTCCAGGTGAAGCGGAAGGAACTCCGGAAGTCGAAGGAGATCCGCAAGTTCGTCGAGCTGAAGGCGAAGGCGAAGGCGGCGTTGCCGCTGAAGCCGTTCGACCTGAGGAGGAAGGACGCGGTGTCGATCATCGCCGAGTTCAAGCGCGCGTCCCCCGTGAAGGGCGTCTTCAAGGCGGATCTCGACCCGGCGAAGCAGGCGGTCGCCTACCGCGAGGGCGGCGCGAGCGCCATCTCCGTCCTCACCGACGAGCAGTTCTTCAAGGGCTCCGTCGACGACCTCCGCGCCGTCCGCAATGCCGGAGGCCTCCCCATCCTCCGCAAGGACTTCGTCATCGACGAGTACCAGCTCTACGAGGCGCGCGTCATGCTGGCCGACGCCGCCCTGCTCATCGTCCGCATCCTCGACAAGGTCCAGCTGCGCGACTATATCGCGCTCGCCCGCGAGGAGCTCCAGCTCGCCACGCTGGTCGAGGTCCACAGCGAGAGGGAGCTCGAAGCGGCGCTCGACGCGAACGCGTCCGTCATCGGCATCAACAATCGCGACCTGGACACGTTCCAGGTGACGCTCGAGACGACGGCGAAGCTGCGGGGGATCATCCCCGCCGGAAAGGTCGTCGTCAGCGAAAGCGGGATCTCGACGCGGGAGGACATGGTCCTTTTGAGGCACATGAAGGTCGACGCAGCCCTGATCGGCGAGGAGCTGGTCAAGTCCGCCGACCCTGTGGCAAAGATCAAGGAACTCCTGGGAGCCTGATATGCCCGTGCGCGGCATCCGCGGGGCGGTGAACATCGCCTCGAACACGAAGGAGGAGATCCTCTCGAAGTCGAAGGAACTGCTCGAGGCGGTGCTCTCCGCCAACCGGGTCAAGCCGGCGGACATCGCCGCCGCGATCTTCACGCTCTCGCCGGACCTCAACGCGGACTTCCCCGCCTATGCCGCCCGCCAGCTCGGGTGGACGGACGTGCCCCTCATGTGCGCGAGGGAGCTCGATGTCCCGGGGGCGATGGAGAAGGTGATCCGGGTGCTCCTGCTCGTCAACACGAGGAGGACCGCGTCGAAGATCAAGCATCAATATCTCGGCGATACGCCGCGCCTGCGGCCCGACCTGGCGAAGAAAGGACCCAAAGGAGACCGTTGATGATCATCGTGATGAAGTCCGGAGCGACCATGAAGGAGGTCAGCTCCGTGCTCAAGCAGATCGAGGCCCACGGCTTCAAGCCGCACATGTCCAAGGGGGAGGAGACCACCGTGATCGGCGTCATCGGCGACGAACGGAAGCTGGATACGGCCAACTTCGCGACCCTGTCCGGAGTCGAGAAGGTCATTCCCATCCTGAAGCCCTACAAGCTCGCCAGCCGCGACTTCCAGAAGAAGGACACGGTCGTGAAGGTCGGCGAGCACGTCCGCATCGGCGGCGGCACCTTCACGGTGATGGCCGGACCCTGCGCCGTGGAGTCCCTGGAACAGACGTTGGAGTGCGCGAAGAAAGTGGTGAAGAGCGGCGCCAGCGTGCTGCGCGGCGGCGCGTTCAAGCCGCGCACCTCGCCCTACGCCTTCCAGGGCCTGGGCAAGCAGGGCCTCGAGATCCTCGCGCAGGCGCGCCAGGAGACCGGCCTCCCCGTGATCACCGAGGTCATGACCGTCGAGGACGTCCCCCTGGTCGCCGAATATGCCGACATCCTCCAGATCGGCGCCCGCAATTCCCAGAACTTCAACCTCCTCGACGCCGCGGGCAAGCAGCCCAAGCCCGTGCTCCTGAAGCGCGGCCTCAGCGGCACCATCGAGGAGCTGCTCCTCAGCGCCGAGTACATCCTCTCCCGCGGCAACCCCAACGTCATCCTCTGCGAGCGCGGCATCCGCACCTACGAGAAGGCCACGCGCAACACCCTCGACATCTCCGCAGTCCCGGTGCTCAAGAGCCTTTCGCACCTGCCGGTCGTCATCGACCCCTCCCACGCCACGGGGCTGCGGCACCTGGTCGCCCCCCTCGCCAAGGCGGCGGTCGCCGTCGGGGCCGACGGCGTCCTCATCGAGGTGCATCCGCATCCCGAGAAGGCGCTCTGCGACGGTCCCCAGAGCCTGACGCCCGAGATGTTCGAGACCCTGATCCACGAACTCCGGCCGATCGCCAAGGCCGTCGGCCTCGAGATGGTCAAATGAGCCGTCCGACCGTCGCCATCGTCGGCCTGGGCCAGATCGGCGGCTCCTTCGCCGCGGCCCTCACGAAACGCCGTCTGGCCCGCGTCGTCGGCGTCACGCGCCGGACGCAGACCGCCGCGCGGGCCTGCCGGATGGGCATCCTTGCCTCCGCGGGGACCGACCTCGCCGCGGTGTCCGACGCGGACGTCGTCGTCCTCGCCACCCCGGTGCGCACGCTGCTCCGCCAGATCCCGGAAGTCGCGGCGCTCGTCCGCGAAGGCGCCATCCTGACCGACGTGGGCAGCACGAAAACGGATATCGTCGAGGCGTTCCGAAAGGCCAGGCCGGCGGCCACCATCGTCGCCGGCCATCCGATGGCGGGCAACGAGCGGGCGGGGCTGGACGGCGTCGACGACCAGCTGTTCGAGCGACGTCCCTGGGTGCTGATCGGGGACCGCCGCGCGGGCGCGCCGCTGGAGCGGCTCGTGGCGGGCGCCGGGGCGCGACCCCTGTGGATGAAGAGCCCGCAGGACCACGACCTCAAGGTCGCGCGCGTCAGCCACATCCCCTACCTGCTCGCCTACGCGCTGATGGGCACCCCGCAGGACGCGATCGACGTGTGCGGCAACTCCTTCCGCGACGCGACGCGCGTGGCCGCGTCGGACCCCGACATGGTGCTGGATTTTCTGCTCACGAATCGCGGCCCCATCCGTAGATCGGCCAAAGAGCTATGCAACCGGCTGGAATCGCTCCTGCGTTCCATCGACCGCGCCGACGCGCGCGGCCTCCGCAAGGCGCTCGACCGCGCCCGCGCGCTGCGGGCTCGAATATAGTAGAAACCCCCTCGGGGTTCTGGTAATCTCGCCTCCCAACTCTTATGCCGCCTCCCGGGGCCATCGCCATATCCCTCATTATGCTCACGCTCGCCGCGGCGCCGGCCCTGCACGCCCAGGCGAAGCCCGCCCCCCAGGACCAGGACTGGGAGAGCAAGACGATCAGCTTCGTCGACGGGACCGGCTTCGTCCATGAGCCCAAGGGAAAGAGCATCACGGTCACGGGGCTGAAGAAGGACGGGATCATCACCCGCGTCGCGAAGGACCAGGCGATCAAGGAGCTCTTCAAGACCGGGAAGTTCGAGACCGCGGATCTCGAGATCAAGCCCGACCCCGCGGATCCGACGAAGGTCATCGTCACCATCGTCGTCCAGGAGTACATCATCGTCGAAAAGGTGGAGTTCAAGGGGATCAACGAGATCCCGCTGACCACGCTGAAGCCGAACCTGCGGATCACCGGCGGCGAGCCGCTGAATCCCTTTCACCTGAAGCAGGACCGCGAGTACATCCGCGACCAGTACCTGCAGAAGGGCTACCATTTCTCGAGCGTCGAGGAATCCACGAAACCCGGGCCGATCGGCGTCGTGCTGACCTGGAACGTCGTTGAGGGCCCCCTGGTCAGCGTCGAGGCGATCCATTTCACCGGCAAGCTCACGGCGGAGGAGTCCGACATCCGCCGCTTCATCCTGAGCAAGGAGAACGACAGCCTCTTCGGCATCATCCCGACCACGAAGGCGCCCTTCGTCGAGCGCAACCTGAGGGAGGACATCGAGCGGGTGAAGCTGTACTACCGCCTGGAGGGCTGGCTGGACATCCAGCACGGCGACAACGTCTTCCTCGAAGACCTCGAATTCAACGAGGAGAAGACCCGCGTCATCATCACCATCCACATCGACGAAGGCGAACGCTACAAGATCCGGAACGTGAAGTTCGACTTCGACGCCACCAGCCGCCGCATCTTCACCGAGGCGGAGATGACGTCCTGGCTGCTCTCCAAGGCCGGCGAGCCGTACACCGAGAACAACGCCAACAAGGACGTCGGCAAGATCAAGGAGAAGTACGGCGAGCGGGCCTACATCCAGGCCGACATCAACCACACCGAGATCGTCGACCTGGTCAAGCGCGAGCTCGACCTGGTGATCAGCATCCGCGAGAACGACAAGGTCTTCCTGGGGCGCCTCATCTTCGAGGGCAACTCGAAGACGCGGGAGGACGTGCTGCGCCGCGAGTTCACGCGCACGGGCTTCCTGCCGGGCGAGGAATACAACCAGACGAACTTCAACCGGGCCCTGCAGCGCATCAAGGACCGGCAGCTGATCGACGCCCAGACCGGCGGTCTGTCGTACCGGACGCAGGAGACGGACGACCCCCAGACGCGCGACGTGATCGTCGACGTCAAGGAAGGCCAGACCGGGACGGTGCGTTTCGCCGCCGGCTACAGCTCCAGCTTCGGCATCACGGGCCTGCTGGAGTTCACCCAGCGCAACTTCGACATCGCGGACCTGCCCTCGGGCTTCGACGATGTGGCGGGGGGCACGGGCTTCGCCGGCGGCGGCCAGTTCCTCCGGCTCCGCGTGGCGCCCGCCGCGCGGCGCCAGAGCTACACCGCCGATTTCAAGGAGCCCTACGTCTACGGCTATGAGTTCGGCTTCGGCGTCCGGGTCTACGACATCAACACCCTTTGGGAGTCCTACGACGAGCGCCGCATCGGCGCGGCCTTCACCCTGGACAAGCGCATCGACCCGTTCGTCTTCCAGGTCACCATGGAGGGATACCAGATCGACATCAGCAGCGTCGATTTCGGCGCGCCGCTGGCGGTCAAGGAGCTGAAGGGCACGAACACGGTGTTCACGATCACCCCGGCGCTGATCCTGGACACGCGGGACAGCTTCATCCTGCCGACCTCCGGAGTCCGGCTCAGCATCAGCGAGACCTATGCGGGCCAGATCCTCCCCGGCAGCTTCGACTTCAACAAGTTCCAGTTCGAGAGCGAGGCGCACCTGCCGCTTTACACCACGGAGAACAAGCTCCGCCACGTCCTGAGCACCCAGTTCACTTTCGGGTACGGGTCCGGAATGCGGCAGACCGAGGACATCCCCATCTTCGAGCGGTACTACGCCGGCGGCCGCGAACGCCCGCGCGGCTTCAACTTCCGCGGCATGGGCCCCCACGAGAACGGCGATCCGGTCGGCGGCGACGCGCTGGTGCTCGCCACCGTCGAATACTCCTACCCCGTCTTCGTCGAGTTCCTCCGCGGCGCCTTCTTCTACGACCTGGGCAACCTCGCGAGCGAATTCTCGGGGCTCCGCCACGAGAAGTGGCGCAACGTCGTCGGCTTCGGCGTCCGCTTCTTCATCCCCCAGCTCGGAAACATCCCCGTCAAGCTCGACTTCGGCTTCCCGCTGACCAAGCAGTCCCAGGACGACCGCCAGACCGTGACCTTCGACATCGGAACGTTGGGTTTCTAGAGATTGAGGAGAGAGCCATGCTGAGAGCGCCCGTGATCCTGACCGCCGCCCTGATCCTCGCCGCCGGATCGGGTGCCGCCTGGTCCCAGGAAAAGGAAAAGACCTCGTTCAAGCTGGGCGTGGTCAATCTGCGGATCTGTTTCGACAAGGACAAATACGAACGCGTCAAGGAGATCGACGGCGACCTCCAGAAGCTCGCCGACGACTACGCCAAGCGCATCCAGGAAATCGAGAAGAAGATGGTCCAGCTCAAGGAGCAGATCGAAGGGCTGCCGGCCGAGTCCAAGCTCCGCGCCGACAAGATCCTCCAGATGCGCCGGCTGGAGGCCGACCTCAAGTTCGAGAAGGAGTACGGCAAGGCGCAGTACCTCGACTTCTACAGCGACAAGAAGATCGAGATCTACAACGAGATCCGCCGCGTGGTCGCCCTGATCGCCCAGGAGCAGAAGTTCGACCTGATCCTCCGCGTCGAGTCGCCCACGCTGAGCGACCAGCAGGATCCCGAGAACGTCACCCAGCGGATCAACAACCGCGTCGTGCTCTACAGCCACGACAACGTCGACATCACGACCATCGTCCTCGAGCGGCTGAACAACGAGTACAAGAAAGCAAAGGCCGCCGGCGACAAGAAGGACGGAAAGTAGTCCGGACGGGGCAATGGACGCGACGCTGGACGACCTGGCCCGCCTGGTGGGCGGAACGGTTTCGGGCGACGGGAAGACCGTCGTCCGGGCGGTCAACGGCATCAAGGAGGCCGGCCCGGGCGACATCACCTTCCTGGCCAACTCGAAATACGCCCCGCTGCTCTCCTCCACGAAGGCCTCCGCCGTCATCCTGGCGGAAGGCTCGTCCGCGCCCATCCCCTCCCTCTGCGTCAAGAATCCCGATCTCTGCTTCGCGAAA
>DASQOM010000260.1:0-8063 GCA_035644495.1 Planctomycetota bacterium
CGGCGCGAACGAGGGGATGAAGGAGTTCCTGACGCGCATCGAGGCCGCGGTGGCGGCGGCGAAGTCGAAGGGGCACGTCACCCCTGAGCTCGAGTCGCTGGAGGGGGTGGCGTACCGGGCGGCCATGATGAACGAAAAGGCGCTCGCCTGCCAGGAGCGGGCTCTGGCCGTATTGCCCGACGATCTCGGCGCCGCATACGAACGGATCATCCTGGGGGTGCCGGAGCTGGGGCGGCATCCCGAGTGGATCCAGGGAAGGATCCGTCCCGCCATGGCGGCGCTCGGCGACAGTCCGGAGGGGCGCACGCTCTTCGCCGTCGACGCGCTATCGGCGGCGAATCACGACGCTGCCCGGGAGGCGCTGGAGCAAGTCGTCGCCAAGGATCCGACCCGGGTCGAGGCCTGGGAGCTGCTCGCCAGGGCCTGTGTCCCCCCGGTAAAGGCGACCGTCACGCCCAGGGAGCGTGAGGAGGCCTGCCGCCGCGCCGAGGAGGCTCTGGGACGGGCGCTGAAGCAGGACCGCGGCTTCGTCCCGTTCTGGACGTCCCGCGCGAGTCTGCGTCTGGAGCTGGCCGGAATCCTGGGGGAGACGGGGCGCGATCCGATCCTGAGCTTCCAGGGCGCGGAGGACGACCTCAGCCAGGCCATCCGCCTGCAGCCGCGGGGGTCGATGCTGGTCGACCGCGCGGAGACCCGGACGCTGTACGCGGTCCACCGCGCGTCGCTCGGCGAGAACCCGCAGAAGGGATTCGAGGAGGCGGCCGCCGATCTCGACCAAGCCGCGAAGCTGGACCCGAAGGATCCCTCGATCCTGGTGGGGAGGAGCTTCACGCTGCGGTCCCGTGCGGACTATCGGGTTGCCCGGGGCGAAAGCCCGCTGAAGGACCTCGAGGATCTCGAGACGCTGGCGGTCGCCGCGAACAAGGAGGGCCCGCTGCCGTCCGAGACCTGGCTCAATATCGCGCTCGTCTGGAAGGACCAGGCCCTGTACCGGGGCGGGCTGGGCGAGGATCCGTCGAGCGATTTCACCCGCGCCGAGGAGGCCTTCGAGAAGTTCGCGGACCCGAATCCGCTGGAGCGGAACGAAAAGCGGGCCCGGATGCGGGTGCTCCGCGCGCGGCTGCGTCCCCGTCAGGAAAGCGATGCGGCCATGCGCGACGTGGAGCAGGCCCTGCAGGATCTGTCGATCTTTTCGGGCGTCCGGATCCCCTATGACGACTTCGGCGTGACTCGAGCGATGGCGCGGAGGACCAAGGCGACGCTGATGGTCGCCTGCGGCCAGGATCCCTCGGAGCTCTTCCAGGGGGCGCGGGCCGACCTCGACCAGGTGGTCGAATCGAACCCGGTATCCTCGGAGGCGTCGGCCGAGAGCGGGCATCTCGAGCTGGCCTGGGGCCGTTTCCGGACGAAGCTGCACGATCGCAGCGGCGCGCTGGACCACTATGGGCGCGCGGTGCGCTCGTTCGAGGAGGCGATCCGCTCGAACGACACGCTGGCGACCCCGCTGCGCGAATGGCTCCGTGAGGCGCGCCGCGGCATGCTTGGCGCCTACTGACCCTCCCTAAGGGTGGAGGAGTGCGGGGGAATGAAAGCAGCAGGCGTCGATCGGCCGCATCCTAGCGCCGCGAGGCGCATTCCTTGCATTTTTAATTACCGCCTGCCTGGAGCGGGGGTAATCACAGACAGGTTGAAACCCACTTGTTTGTCGGGGTCGATACAAATGACGCAGCTAACCCGCATCAGCATGGGCTTCCTGGCCCTGGTCGTCCTGGCGCTCGGCGCCACCGCGCAGGAGAAGAAGGACGCCCCGGCCGCCGCGCCGCAGAAGATCAGCTTCGACAAGCAGATCCGGCCCATCTTCCAGGGCGTCTGCGTCGGCTGCCACCAGCCCGCGAAGTCCAAGGGCAACTACGTCATGACCTCGCGCGACCGGATGCTCGCCGCCGGCGAGTCCAAGCTCCCGGCGGTCGTTCCCGGCGATCCCGCCAAGAGCAACCTGCTCAAGCTCGTCACGCCCGAGAAGGGCGAAGCCGAGATGCCCAAGGGCAAGAAGGCGCTCAGCCAGGTCGAGATCGACCTCGTCAAAAAGTGGATCGCCGAGGGCGCCGTCGACGACACCCCGGTGAACGCGAAGGCGAAGTTCGACGTCGACCATCCGCCCGTCTACACCCGGCCCCCGGTGCTGCCGGCCCTCGACTTCTCCCCGGACGGCGAGCTCCTCGCGATCGCCGGTTTCCATGAAGTGCTGCTGTGGAAGGCCGATGGCTCCGAGCGCGTCGCCCGGCTGGTCGGCCTGTCGGAGCGGATCCAGTCCGTCCGCTTCTCCCCCGACGGGAAGTCGCTCGCGGCGGTGGGCGGTCTGCCCGGCCGCATCGGCGAGGTCCAGATCTGGGACCTCGAGAAGAAGAATCTGACCCTGTCCGTTCCGGTGACCTATGACACGCTGAACGGGGTCAGCTGGTCGCCCGACGGCAGCAAGCTCGCCTTCGGCTGCGGCGACAACACGGTTCGCGCGATCGACGTCAAGAAGGGTGACCAGATCCTCTATAACCTCTCGCACAGCGACTGGTCCCTGGGCACCGTCTTCTCGGCCGACGGCTCCCATATTGCGAGCGCCGGCCGCGACGGATCGCTCAAGCTGATCGAGGTGGCGACCCAGCGTTTCGTCGACAACATCACGTCGATCACCCCCGGCGCCCTCAAGGGCGGCCTGATCGCCGTGGCGCGGCACCCGTCGCGCGACGAGGTCGTGATTGGCGGCGCCGACGGTGCGCCGAAGGTGTATCGGATGCACCGCATCGTCGCGCGGCAGATCGGCGACGACTCGAACAAGATCAAGGAGCTGCCCGCGATGCAGGGTCGCGTCTGGAGCGTCGCCGTCAGCCCCGACGCGAAGCGCATCGCCGCCGGCAGCGGCCTGGACGGGAAAGGCGAGGTCGCCGTCACCGCCTACGAGATGAACCCGGCGCCGCCCGACAACCTCAAGGCGATCCTGGCCAAGGAGGCCGCCAAGCGCAGCGTGGACGAGCAGAAGGCGCTCGACAAGTTCACGGGCGAGGGCGTCAAGCCGCTCTGGAAGAAGTCGGTCGAAACGGGCATCGTCTACTCGGTCGCGTTCCGCTCCACGGGCGGCGTCGTCGCGGCCGCGTGCTCCGACGGCATGGTCCGGCTCTACGATCTGGAGACGGGCAACGTGGTGAAGGAGTTTTCGCCCGCGCCGATCGAGGTGCCGGCGGCGAAGACGGGCGACGCGCCCATCCAGACCACGCTGCGGATCGACGAGCGCAAGGAGCGCGACGTCCTGCCGGCGGGCGCGAAGCTGGCGTCGATCGAGGTGCTCCCCGCGGAGATCCGGTTCACCCGGCCCTACGAGTACGCGCAGCTGGTCGTCACCGGCAGGCTCGAGACCGGCGAAGCGATCGACATCACGCGCATGGTCGATGCCAAGATCAGCGCGGACATCGCCGACGTCTCCCAGGGCGGCCTGATCCAGCCCAAGGCGGACGGCGAGGCGAAGGTCGCCTTCACCCTCGCGGGAAAGTCGGTGTCGGTGCCCGTCGCGGTGACGGGGCTCAAGGAAGAGTATAAGGCGGACTTCATCCGCGACGTGAATCCGGTGATCTCGCGGGTGGGCTGCAACGCCGGCACCTGTCACGGCTCGGCGAAGGGCCGCAACGGCTTCAAGCTGTCGCTGCGCGGCTACGACGCCATCCTCGACGTGCGCTCGCTGACGGACGACCTGGCCTCGCGCCGCGTCAACGTCGCGTCTCCGGACGACAGCCTGATGCTGCTCAAGACGACGGGCGCGGTGCCGCACGAGGGCGGCCGCGTCGTGCAGCACGGCGACACCTATTACCAGATTCTGCGGGCCTGGATCGCCCAGGGCGCGACCCTGGACACGGCCGCGGCCCGCGTGAAGAAGATCGAGGTGGTCCCGAGCAATCCGACCATCGAACGCATCGGGAGCCGGCAGCAGATTCGCGTGGTGGCGACGTACGCCGACGGCAAGACTCGCGACGTCACGCGCGAGGCCTATATCGAGAGCGGCAATACGGAGGTCGCGACGCCCGACCGCTCGGGGGTGATGCTGGCCATCCGCCGCGGCGAGGCGCCGGTGCTGGCCCGCTATGAAGGCTCCTATGCGGCGACGACGCTGACCGTCATGGGCGACCGCAAGGGCTTCACCTGGGAGCAGCCCCCCGCCTACAACAAGATCGACGAGCTCGTCGCGGGGAAGTGGCAGCGGCTGAAGGTCAAGCCCTCCGGCCTTTGCACGGATGCCGAGTTTGTCCGCCGGGTGTATCTCGACCTGACCGGCCTGCCGCCCTCGTCCGAAGAGACCCGGGCGTTCATGGCGGACGCAACGGAGTCGAAGGCGAAGCGCGAGGCCCTGGTCACGAAGCTGATCGGCAGCGACGCCTACGTCGACCACTGGACCAACAAGTGGGCCGACCTGCTCCAGGTGAACCGCAAATGGCTGGCGCCCGAGGGCGCGGCGTCGTTCCGGAAGTGGATTCGAGACCAGGTCGCCACGAACGTGCCCTACGACCAGTTCGTGCGCAGCATCATCGCGGCGGACGGATCGAACAAGGAGAACCCGCCCGCGTCCTACTATAAGATCCTGCGCGATCCGCAGAACACGACCGAGAACACGACGCACCTGTTCCTGGCGGTGCGCTTCAACTGCTCGAAGTGCCACGACCATCCGTTCGAGCGCTGGACCCAGGACCAGTACTATGAGACGGCAGCCTACTTTGCCCGCGTCGGGCTGAAGACCGACCCCGCGAGCGGCGACAAGAAGATCGGCGGGACGGCGGTCGAGGGCGCGAAGCCGCTCTACGAGATCGTCTACGAAAAGGACAGCGGCGAGGTCACGCACGACCGCACGGGCAAGGTGACGCCGCCCAAGTTCCCCTACGACTGCAAGTACGACGCGCCGGAGAAGGCGACGCGCCGCCAGCAGCTGGCGGCCTGGATCACGTCCGCCGACAACGCCTACTTCGCGAAGAGCTACGTGAACCGCCTCTGGGGCTACCTGTTCGGCATCGGCATCATCGAGCCGATCGACGACATCCGCGCGGGCAATCCGGCGTCGAACCCGCAGCTCCTGGAATACCTGACCGGGGAGTTCCTGAAGAGCAACTTCAACACGCGGCACGTCGTCGAGCTCCTCTGCAAGTCGCGCGTCTATCAGCTGTCGGTGTCGTCGAACGAGTGGAACAAGGACGACAGGATCAACTATTCGCACGCGATGGCGCGCCGGCTCCCGGCCGAGGTCATCTTCGACTCGGTCCATTTGGTCGTCGGCTCGGTGTCGAAGATTCCGGGCGTCCCCGCCGGCACGCGGGCGGCGGCTCTGCCCGATTCCGGCGTCGAACTGCCGAGCGGCTTCCTCGGGACTTTCGGGCGTCCGCCGCGGGAGAGCGCCTGCGAATGCGAGCGCACGAGCGAACTGCGGCTGGGCGCGGTCATGTCGCTGATCAGCGGGCCGACGATCGCCGACGCGATCGCGGATCCGCAGAACGGGCTGGCGAAGCTGGCGAAGGCCGAGCCGGACGACGCGAAGCTGGTCGACGAGATCTTCATGCGCATCCTGAACCGTCCGGCGCGTCCGGAGGAGATCAAGATGGCGCTGGAGTCGCTGAAGACGATCAGCGACGACCACGCGCGGCTGACGGGCATGCGCGACCGGCGCGAGGAGGAGTGGAAGGTGCTCGAACCGAAGCTGCAGAAGGACCGCCTGGACGCCATAGAGAAGTCCAAGGGCGAGCTCGCCGCCTATGAAAAGGAGATCGCGCCGCGCGTCGCCGAGGCCGAGAAGAAGCGCGCCGACGAGATCGCCAAGCGCGAGGGCGAGGTGAAGGAGTATGAGGCGAAGCTGCCGGAGCACGTCACGGAATACGAGAAGAAGCACAAGAGCGCGACGGAATGGTTCCCGCTGCTGCCCGCGAAGCTCGAGGCTTCGAACGGCGCGACGCTGTCGGCCCAGCCCGACCTGTCGGTGATCGCCGCCGGCAAGAACGGCAAGGGGAACTATGTGTTCACCGCGCAGACGAGCCTGAAGGGCATCCGCTCGATCCGTCTCGAGGCGCTGCAGGACGACCGTGTGCCCACCAAGGGGCCGGGCCGCGCGCCGGACGGCAACTTCGTCCTGGTCCAGTTTGAGCTGCAGGCCGCCTCCAAGGCCGAGCCGGCCAAGCCGGCGAAGGTCTCCCTCCAGAACGCGAAGGCCGATTTCAGCCAGAAGGACTTCGACGTCAAGAACGCGATCGACGGGACGCCCGACAACAACCGCGGCTGGGCGGTCTCGCCGCTCCCCGGGATGACGCACTGGGCCACCTTCGAGACGAAGGAGCCGCTGGGCTACGACGGCGGGACGATCCTGACGTTCACGCTGCGCCAGACCTTCAACCAGAACGACTTCATGCTCTCGCGCTTCCGGCTGTCGGTGACGACGGAGGAGAAGGCGGGGCTGAGCCTGTCCGACGAGCTGCGGGCGGTCTTCGTCACGGAAGCCGACAAGCGCACGGACGTGCAGAAGGACTATCTGTCGAAGGTCGTGAAGGTGCTGGATCCGGAGCTGCGGAAGCTGCAGACGGCGCTGGGCGACGCGAAAAAGCCGCTGCCGGTCGATCCGCACCTCAAGGAGCTGCAGGACTCGCTGACGATGGTGAGCAAACCCGTGCCGCTGGACTTCGCGCTGTCGCAGCTGCGGGCGGACGCGGACCAGAGCACGAAGCAGGCGGCGGACGCCCGGCTGACCTCCGCCCAGGACCTGGCCTGGGCGCTGATCAACAGTCCCGCGTTTCTGTTCAATCGATAAGGCCGATACGGGTAATACTTAGAGAGCTGAGAGGAGCCGACCGATGATTGTGTTCCCGAACGAAGCCCCGAAGGACGGGTGCCGTCACGGCATGACCCGGCGCGACATCCTCCGCGTGGGCGGATCGGGCGTCCTGGGACTGTCACTCGGCTCCATGTTCGGCCTCCAAGCGAAGGCCCAGGAGGCGAAGAAGGTGGGCGGCCCCGGCTGGGGCAAGGCCAAGAGCATCATCATGTGCTACCTCCAGGGCGGCCCGAGCCACCTGGACCTCTGGGACCCCAAGGAAAACGTCCCGGACAACGTGAAAAGCGTGTTCAAGGCGATCCCGACGGCGACGCCGGGACTGCAGTTCTGCGAGACGATGCCGAAGCTGGCGAAGGTGACGGACAAGACGACGGTCATCCACTCGATGAGCTACTCGCCGAACGGCCTCTTCAACCACACGGCGGCGATCTATCAGATGATGACGGGCTACACGACCGACAAGGTCAGCCCGTCCGGCCAGCTCGAGCCGCCGGATCCGAAGGACTTCCCGAACTACGGCTCGAACATCGTGCGGCTGAAGCCGCCCGAAGCGCCGATGCTGCCGTTCGTGATGCTGCCGCGGCCGCTCCAGGAGTCGAACGTCGTCGGCAAGGGCGGCACCGCCGGCTTCCTGGGGAAGGGCTACGACCCTTATACCCTCTATCCGGACGGCGACGACCTGGACAACAACAAGATGGAGCGCATCAAGGTCGACGACCTCAAGTTGCGCCCCGAAGTCTTCGGGTTCCGCCTCCAGCGCCGCGCGAAGCTGCGCGACGCGATCGATGCGACCATGCCGGACATCGAGGCCGCGGTGTCGGACTACAAGCTGGACGAGTACTATGACCGGGCGCTGAACCTGATCGCGTCGGGCCGGGCGCGCGAGGCGTTCGAGATCGACCGCGAGCCGAAGGAAGTGCGCGACCTCTACGGCCGCACCACGTTCGGCCAGAGCTGCCTGCTGGCGCGGCGCCTGGTCGAAGCGGGCACGCGCGTGGTCGAAGTCGTCTGGCCGAAGGTGGCCAACTCGGACAACCATTCGTGGGACGTCCACGTCGACCTCCCGCGCCGGATGCGGGATATGTCGGCGCCCATGCTGGACGCGGGCCTGTCGGGGCTGATCTTCGACCTGGATCGCCGCGGCATGCTCGAGGAGACGCTGGTGGTGGCGGTGGGCGAATTCGGCCGCAGCCCGCAGCGCGGCGTGAGCACGTCG
>DASQOM010000261.1:0-4868 GCA_035644495.1 Planctomycetota bacterium
CGAGACGGTCCGCTTCGAGAACGTGGGCCTGATCTGCTCGTTCTTCGCGTTCCTGGGCGCCGCGTTGATCATGCCGCAGTCGACGCTCTGGGCGGGCCGCGCGGCGCGGCCGCTGCTGCGCCGGGTGTCCGAGCTCTGCGGCTTCCTGGCCGCGGACAACATCGCGAAGTATCCGCAGCGGACGGCGCTCACGGTGATCGCGATGGCGGGCGCGCTCGCGATGATGGTCAGCTCGTCGTCCATCGTGACGGGGATCAAGGTGCGCAGCGCGGAGTGGATGGAGGATGCGCTCCCGTTCGACTGCACGGTCAACTCGATCGACTATGCGTCGACCTTGTACTCGAATGCGACGCTCCCCGAGGACGTGCCGGCCCTGGTGCAGTCGGTGGAGGGGGTCGACTTCAGCTACGGCGTTCGGGCGACGCTGCAGGATTACGGCGATCGGGACGTGATGCTGTTCGCGATCGACATGGACGGCTACGTGCGGATGCAGGAATCGCGGGGGCGTCATGGCTTCGTCCTCCCCGGGACGCTGCCCGATCTGCTCTCGGGCAAGGGCATGATCGTCTCGGAGAACTTCGCGCATCTCCATAAGCTGAAGAAAGGCGACCCCGTCTCGCTGGCGTCGCCCGCGGGCCCGCGGAACTACGTCATCCTGGGGACGTATGAGGAATACGCCTGGCCGCAGGGATCGCTGTACGTGCACCGGCCTCACTATCGGGAGCAGTGGCAGGATCCGGCGGTCACCTATCTCGACGTGAAGTTCAAGCCGGGGGTGGAGCGCGACCCGGTGCGGAAGGCGATCGTCGACCGGCTGAAGGAGCAGCATTCGCTCTTCGTGTACAGCGTCGACGACCTGAAGGCGGTGAGCAGCAAGGTGATGGACAACACGCTGCAGCTGATGAACGTCCAGGTCGCGCTGGCGATCGTCATCGGCTTCTTCGGGATCGTGAACACGCTGCTGATCTCGGTCATGCAGCGGACGCGCGAGATCGGCCTGCTGCGCGCGGTCGGGATGACGACGGGCCAGGTCGGGACGATGATCCTGATCGAATCGTCCTTCATCGCGGTGGTGGGCGCGATCCTCGGGATCGCCCTGGGCCTGGCGGGCGCGCGCTGGCCGCTGGCGCTGCATGTCGCGCAGGTGGCCGGCTACTCGCTGCCGCTCCATATCCCCTGGGGTGCGGTGGGGATGGCGGGGCTGGCGGCGGTCGTGATCGGGGTGGTGGCCAGCATCCTGCCCGCGCGCCGGGCGGCCTCCATCAAGGTGCTCGAGGCGATCACCTACGAGTGACTGCCAAAAGTAATCGGGATCCTTTGGGCAGCTTTAGAACAGGGCGTTCTTGGCGAGGCGCTTGCTGACTTCCCAGAAGGGGCCGGGGAAGGAGTGGGCCGCCTTGAGGCAGGTCTCGAGCGACTTCGTGAAGTAGTCGATATCGTCCTTCGTCACCACCAGCGCCGGCGCCACCTTGAGCACGTCCTCGTTGTGGCCCGCCACCTGCGTCAGGATCCGGTGCTCCTCCATCAGCGGGATCGTGAAGGCCTGCGCGAAGAGGCCGGGATGCATCTTGTGCATCATCGACCAGGCCTGACGGAGGAAGAAGGACTTGGGCTCGCCGAACTCGACGCCGCAGAGCAGGCCGCGGCCGCGCACGTCCTTGATCAGCTCGTACTTGCCCTGCAGTCCCTTCAGCGACGTGACCAGATAGTCGCCCATCTCCTTGCAGCGTGCGAGCAGGTTCTCGGTCTCCAGCACGTGCAGCGTCGCCAGGCCCGAAACCATCGCCAGGTTGTTGCCCATGAACGTCGACGCGTGCACGCAGCTGCGGTCCAGCCGCGAATAGACGCCCTTGATGACGTCCTTGCGCGTGACGGTGGCCGAGACGGGAACCATCTCGCCGCTCAGGCCCTTCGAGAGGCAGACGATGTCGGGCTCAAGCTTCCATTGCTCCGAGGCGAGGAAGGTCCCCGTGCGGCCGAAGCCCGTGTGGATCTCGTCCATGATGAAGAGGCACTTGTGCTTGCGGCAGAGCTCCTGGACGCGGGCCAGGTAGCCGTCGGGCGGGATGATGATGCCCGCGCCGACCTGGATGGGCTCCATCACGACGCCGGCGATGTCGCCCCTGGCCATCGCCTTCTCGAGCGCGGCGGCGTCCCCGTAGGGCACGGGGGCCGTATCGGGAACGAGCGGCTCGAAGCCCTCGCGCCACATGGCGTGGCCCGTGACCGAGAGGGCGCCGTAGCTGACGCCGTGGTACGAATGGTCGGCGTAGAGGATGCGCTGCCTTCCGGTGGAGGCGCGCGCGAACTTGATCGCCGCCTCGATCGACTCGGACCCGGAGTTCCCGAAGTACACCATGTCCAGCCAGGGGATGCGCTTCACCAGCGCCTCGGCCAGAAGACCGGGGAGCAGGGAGCAATCGAGCTGGATCAGGTTGGGGAAGGTCTCGCTCAAGGTGTCCTTGAGCGCCTGGCGCACGACCGGGTGGTTGTGGCCGATGTTGGAGACGCAGAAGCCGGAGACGCAGTCGAGGGTGCGTTGGCCGTCGGCGTCCCAGAGATACTGGCCCTCGGCCTTCGCCCAGACCTTGTCGTAGCCGATCAGCTGGGTGACTTTGGCCCAGGCCGGATTGATGTACTTCGCGTGGAGCTTGTAGTTCTCCCCGTTGCGCTGCTTGAAAAGGCCGACGATGTCGAAACCCATGAGCGTGGGAGTATAAAGCGGCGTCGCCAAAATCTCAACCGGGAAGAGTGTAAGAACGGGAGAGCACGAGAGTTCGAGAGGAGGGGACTCCCCGTCTCTCCGCCTCTCCCGCTCTCCTTTCCTTACCCCTCTTCAGGTCGCTTGCTATAATCCCCGCCTCTTCGGAGGGACCTCATGAAACTTCTGCGCATCGGCGAGCCGGGGAAGGAAAAGCCCGCGGCCCTGCTGGCGGACGGCAGGGTGGTCGACGTGTCCGCGCATGCTCCCGACTACAACGGCGCCTTCTTTGAGAGCGGCGGCCTCGAGAAACTCCAGGGGCTGCTGAAGGGGAACCTTCCGACGGTCGACCTCGCGGGCAAACGCCTCGGCGCCCCGATCGCGCGGCCGTGGAAGGTCATCGGCATCGGTCTCAACTATGCCGACCACGCCAAGGAATCCGGTATGGCGGTCCCGCCGGAGCCCGTGATGTTCACCAAGGCGTCGAACACCGTGATCGGCCCTTACGACACGGTCCTCATTCCGCGCATGAGTAAGAAGACCGATTGGGAGGTCGAGCTGGGCGTCGTCATCGGGAAGACGGCCCGCTATATCGCGGACAAGGAATCGGCGCTGTCGTATGTCGCCGGGTACTGCATCTCGAACGACGTCTCCGAGCGCGAGTTCCAGATCGAGCGCGGGGGCAGCTGGGACAAAGGCAAGGGTTGCGAGACCTTCAACCCGCTCGGCCCCTGGCTCGTGACCACGGACGAGATCCCGGATCCGCAGGGTCTCGGCATGGCGCTCGACGTGAACGGCGTGCGGCGCCAGACCGGCAACACGAAGACGATGATCTTCAACGTGAAGCACCTGGTCTGGTACCTGAGCCAGTTCATGGTTCTGGAGCCGGGCGACGTGCTGACGACCGGGACGCCGCCCGGGGTCGGGCTGGGCCACAAGCCGAACCCGATCTACCTCCAGGACGGCGACGTGATGGAGCTGACGATCGACGGGCTCGGAAAGCAGAAGCAGACCCTGAAGCAGGCCTAGATGAAGATCCTCTTCTCCCACCGGGTATCCGGATCGCCGGAGAAGGTCTATAAGGCGCTGACCGATCCTGAGATCCTCAAGGGGTGCATCGAAGGCTGCGAGAGCCTGGTGCCGCGCGACGAGTACCTCTACGACGTGAAGCTGCGCGTCGGCGGGGCCGGGATGAAGGGGACCGTGCGGATCCTCTCGAGCCTCAGCACGGAGTCGCTGACGCTCGAGATCGCGGGCAAGGGTCTGCCGGGTTCCATCAAGGCGGTGGTCCCGATCAAGCTGGTCGGTATCGGGGCGGAAACTGAAGTCTCGGGGGAGAGCGAGGTGACCGTCGGCGGCTTCGCGGCCGCTCTGGGGTCGAAGCTGCTCGAGAGCGGCGCGAAGTCGATGATCCAGGATTTCTTCACGAAGCTGTCGGGCCAGCTCACTTCTTCAGCGACTTGAGCCGTTCCTCGGCCTGCCGTTTGTAGTCCGCGTCCTCCTTCTCATGCCCCGCGCGCGGCTTGGCCTCCGTGACCCCGGTCAGCTCCTTTCGGGCCAGGTCCCCCTTCTTCTGGTCGGCATAGACTTCGCCCATCCACAGGTGGGTGACGATGCAGTCGGGCGAGATCTCCAGCGAGCGCTTGTAGTGCGCGAGCGCCCCGGACATCGAGCCGCCGAAGATCGCCGGAATCTGGGCGAGGACGCGACCGCGCATGCGCGCGGGTCCGCCGTCGTCGAGCTTCGGGGATACCGCCTCCGATTTCTCGAGGAGATCCGACGCCTCCCAGGCCTTGCTCAACGACGTGTTCCAGCGCGCGTCGTGGAGGAGCAGGCAGGCCTGCCAGTAGAGGGATGCGCCGTCCTTGGGCGCCAGCCTGACCGCAGCTTCGCCGTGAGGTCGGGCGAGGGGCAGCAGCAACTTGAAGGCGGCCTTGTCCGCGGCCTGATCCTCGCGGAGCCGCTCGATGGCGCGCGAATAGGCTTCGGCGGCCAGCGTCCGGAGCTCCGCGTTCCCGGGCTTCTGAGCGGCGTGGTATTCGAGGATGCGAAGGGCGCGGTCGAGGTTGTCGGCCTCTTCGCGCCGGTCGATGAGGTCGCGCCCGACTTGCACCGGGTCGCAGGCCTTCTCCCCGGCCGTCAGGTCCTGCGCCGCGAACCCCAGCAG
>DASQOM010000262.1:0-23963 GCA_035644495.1 Planctomycetota bacterium
CCGACGTTCCGCGGCTTCCTGGAGCAGACCCGCGGGATCGCCTCCGGCTGGATGAGCTTCTACTGGGGAAAGACGATCGCCGAGTATCAGGCGAGCCGGAAGAGGGAGGACGCCCTCATGGCCGCCTGGCTCGACTTCTTCGTCGAGCAGGGCCCCCGCTTCCGCGCCCCGGAATAAAACAGACGGTCTGTCTTGGTCCCGTTCACTTGGGGCCGTTGTGGGCCGCGCTGCCGCCCCACATCGGCCAGCCGTCGTCCTTCGCGTCGCCCGTCTCGATCGCCACCAGGTGCCCGCCGCTCGTCCCGACGTAGATGCGCCCCTTCATGACGGTCGGCTGGAACACGATGGGCTCGCCGACGTTGACGCTCCAGAGCAGGCTGCCCATCGCGTCCATGCACAGGACGTCGCCGAGGGCCGTCGAAAGGAAAACGCGGTTGTTCGCAAGTGCGGGCGGCGCGAGCAGCCGGAGCCCTTCCACCGGCCTGGGCGGCTTGAGCGACTTCTGCCAGGCGAATTTTCCGGTCTTCAGGTCGTGGCAGAGCAGCACGTCGCCCATCGCCGAGTAGCTGCGGCCGCCGGCGACCGAGGGCCTCGAGCCCTGGTACGCCCAGGCGCCGCAGACCGTCATCACGCCCAGGTTCAGTTCCGCCGCGTACAGCTTGGCCTCCAGCGGCGCCACGGCGAAGCCCACGCCGGCGTCGGCCTTGTTCTGACTTTCCTTCAGCGTCTCGGTGCTTGCCGGGGGGGTCGCGGTGAGCGCAAGGCCGCCCGTCCCGCCCTGTTTCGAGGAGTCTAGATAGTCCGCCGGTCGGCGGCTCCCCTCGAGCGCGAACGTCGCCCCCGCGAGCGGCGCGCCGCTCCCGCTGCTGCGGGTGAGTGCGAGCGTCTCTATTTTCCTCCCGAGCTCCTCCCCTGCGCCCTGGCTGACGAGAACCTGGTCCTTGTAGACCCACGGCGCCGACGTCGCGTCCCGCTTCTCGCTCCACGCGAGCTTGCCGTCGGCGGCCCCGTAGCGGTAGAGCGTGCCGTCGAGCGTCGTCAGGTACACGGAGCCGGCATGCACCACCGGGGCGGCGATGATGTCCCCCTCGATCGGACCGTCCCACAGCTCCTTGCCGTCCTCGATCGCCATGCAGACCAGATGGTGCGAGCCGTCCTTGCCCGGGTACGCCATATAGACGCGGCCGTCCGCGATCGCCGGCTGCGAGAGCAGGGGATCGCCGAGCCACTTGGACCAGACCTGCTTGCCGGTCGAGATCTCGAGCGTGTAGATCGTGCAGCTTTCGGTGTTGAACACGACGTAGCGGCCTTCGATGACGGCGGCCGTGGGGCCGTCGTCGCCGGTCTTGAATTCCCATAGGATCTTCCCGCTGTCCGCGTCGACGCAGTAGAACTCGGTGCTGCCGAAGCCGCCGCCGAGGAAAAGCCTTCCATCCGCGTAGGCCGGGCCGGCGAGCGGCCGGCCGCCGGGGATGGGGAGCGTCCAGCCTTTGCGGCCCTCCCTGGTGACGAAGGGACCCGCTTTGGACGTCACCTGCTCCGGGGCGTAGGCGACGAGATCCGGCTTCAGGGGGGCGGCCGTCGGCGCCGGATCCTGGCTGCAGGACGCCAGGAACGCGAGCAGGAGAGCGGCTTTTTTCATGGGGGCGATCCTCCGTCCCGTTAGACGCCGGGATCGCCTCCCTGGATCGTGCGATTCTGTCAGGCGCCCAGAAGGCGGCGAGCCTCGGCCATGCCCGCCGCAGGACGGCCATATTCGCTCGCCGTCACCCGGGCCAGCGCGACCAGTTCGCGCCAGCGGAACGCGGGGCGGATCGCCGCGAATTCCTCGACGCAGGTCCGGTAGAACTTCTCCGCGTGCAGGGCGCCGTCCTCGCTGATCGCGTAGCGGAGGAGCACGTCCGACGCCGCCCCCGGGTTGTGGCCCAGCTCGCCATACCGGTGCATGATCGCCGTCGCGCGCCCCTGCAGGTTCTCACGGATCGCCGCATCGAGATCCTTCAGCAGGACGCAGGGATCCTTCGTCGCGACGCGGTCGAGATTGCCCTGCGCGGGCAGCGCCGACCATTTCAGGAAATCGCCGCCGCGGCTGACGCGGTCGTAGGCCGCCTGCCAAGCGCCGACGATGAGGCAGGCGAAGGTATTCCGGGCGTTCGAGGACATGGCCATGCGGCGCCAGGCGTAGGCCGAGTCGCAGGCGTGGACCCCGATCGAGTCGCCGTGCACGCTCCCCACCACCTTGCCGGGCTGTTCCTCCGTCGGGCGGCGGCCCTGATCCCGGAGGATCAGCTGGTTCGCCGCGAGGGAGACCGCCTCTCCGACGACCTGCGGCGCAAAGCCCTCGGCCAGGGCGGCCGCGACCGCGTCGGCGGCCTGTTCGGGCGTGCCCTCGAAGATCGTCTTGCAGAGATGCTCCACCCAGGCGTCGTCGGCCGTCTTCGAACCCGACGTCTTGCCTTCGAGGCGGTGCTGGTCGAGCATCTTGGGGAGGACGCTGCGCGGCCCGGACACGCTGGCGCCCGGGTTGGGATCGAAGCGGAGGCAGTAATGCAGGGACTGGCGCAGCATCGTATGGGCATGCTCGGCGCCGACGACGTCGATCAGCTCCCAGGCGCGGGCGGGCAGATTGACGCGATGCACTTCCGCGGCATCCTGGACTTCATAGAGGAGATGGTTGAAGGCGTCGCCGGGGCCTCCCTTCGCGAGCGCCGCGAACAGCTTCTCCGCGCCTTCGACGTCCTTCCTCCGGACGGCGTCGCGCAGGGCGGCGCCGCCGACCTGGCCCTCGGGCAGCGGAGCCGGCGCGACCGGGCGCAGGGTGTTGCGGGTGCCGGTCTCCTGGAGCCGGGTTGTATTGCGATAGAGGACCTTGAACACGGGGAGCGGCTGCAGTTCGGACGGCAGCTCGTCCGCCATCTTGAGGGCGGGGGAGAGCGCCATCATCGTGTGGAACCCGATATAGTCCTCGCCGCCGAAGCTGCGGGCGTTGGCGAGGGCGGCCGCCGCGACCAGGCGTCGCAGGTCGGCGCCGGCCTTGAGCTGCTCCATCAGCTTCGGCAGGAGCTTGTCGGCCGGCGTCTCCTGGAGCAGGCCGACCAGGGGCTCCAGCGGACCGAAGGACAAGGTCGCGTCGTCGGGGTCGGCGAAGGCGGGGACGAATCCGAGATCGCCGGCGATTCGGAATCCCAGGGTGGCGGTCAGGGCCCCGCGGCCCACATCGGTCAGAAACTCACGGCGGGACTTCATAGGACCTCCCCTCAAACAACTCTATAAGGGGATTATCCCCCGGGGAGCATTCGGGTAGGGGACAAATATGAGGTCCCTTTTCCGGGGGTTACTTCGAGCCGGCCTTCAGCCACTCCAGCATCTGCTCGGCCTTCGCGCGGGTGGGACGGGCGGCCTGGCGGATGCGCAGGATCAGCTCGCAGGACTCGCGCAGGCGGCGGTCGTCCTTCGCCAGCGACGACGTCTTCGCGATCGACCACAGCGTCTCGCCGGCCAGCACGCTGGTGCGCTCGTCGCCGTCCACGCCCAGCGCGATCGCGTCGCGCAGGTCGCCGAGGGCGTCGTCGAGCAGCCCGAGCTCCGTCTCGGTCCGCGCCGCGTTGACGACGGGGATCGGGTCGGAGGGGCAGACCTTGCGGGAGCGGATGAAATACTCGAGCGCCTTGGCCGGCTCGCGCTGCTCGGAGTGCAGCTTGCCGAGGTCGTTGTAGACCTCCGCGAAGTCGGGCCAGGCGGCGATCGCCTCCTGGTACTTGAGGCGCGCCTCGGTGACGCGCTGCTGGGCGTGGAGGACGCGGGCGCGGTCGTAGAGCGCCCGAGCCTGGACGATGTTCGCCTTGCGCTGCACGCGGACGAGGATCGCCTCCGTCTCGGACGCCGACTCCAGCGATCCGCGGGTCATCGCGCGCACGCGCAGCCGCAGCTGGTTGGTGTCCTTGTTGGGCACGACCCAGGAGTAGGTTCCGGTCGGCTCCAGCCCTTTCGTGATCGAGATCCAGGGTTCGCCGTCGGTCGAGTACTGGATCTCGGCGCTGCGCTCGCGGAACTCCGGCTCGACGGCATGCCACTTGAGCGTGACGTTCTGGCCGCCCGTCCAGTCGACCGTCGATTTCGGCTCCTCCCACTCGAGGTGGGCGACCTTGAGCGGCTGGCGGACGTCGACGCGGAGGCGCGCATCGGCGGCCTGGCCGGCCTTGGGCTCGGGACCCCGGTTGGACAGCGCGTCCCCGATCTGCGGGAAGAAGTCGTAGAATCCGTCCTCGGGGACGCGGACCGAGCAGCGGACGACGCCCGCGGCCCAGTCGCTCCAGCTCTCGGTGACGCCGGCCTCGCGGGCGGGCTTCCAGGTGCGGCCGCCGTCGCGGGAGACCCAGAGCGCCTTGTAGGAGACCGCCTCCTTCGCCTCGACCTTGACGACGAACTCGCGGACGGTGACGAGGCGGCGGTCGTCGGCCTTTTCGGGAGCGGCCTGAAGCGCGAGGACGAACGCGACGGCGCTGAGCATACGGAGTATCCCCCGAGTAAGACTCTAGGGATACTATCGGCCGTCCACGGCGCCTACTTCAGCGCGTTGGCGGCGTCCTCGCGGGTGTCCTTGAAGGTGAAGATCTGGGAGAGGCCGAGCAGGTCGAAGACCTCCTTCACGTTCGGGCTGGGCTTCATGAGGATGATGTTGCCGTCGTTCTCCTGGGCGGTGCCGATCGCGCCGATGAAGACGCCCGCGCCGGCGGACGAGATGTAGTCGAGTCCCGACAGGTCCACCGCGAGCTTGTAGATGCCGTCCTCGAAGATGTCGTTGATGGTCTTCTCGAGCTCCTCGAACGTGTGGGCGTCCAGGAAGCCCTTCACGCTCAGGAGGACCATCCCCTGGGGCAGCTTTTCCTTCAGGATCTGGAAGGCAGGCATAATTCGGGCCGTCCTATCGGATGAATTTTACCAGGGTGAGTTCGTTCTTGACCCCGTCTTTGAACTTGTACCGGACTTCGTCCATGATCTGGCGCATCAGGAAGATTCCCAGGCCTTTCTTGTGGCCCCGCTGGACGTGCTCCTTCATGTCGGGATCGGGGATCGATTCGGGGTTGAAGATGCGGCCGGTGTCCCGGATCACGATCTTGAACTGCTGGTCCGCCGCTTCGACCTCGATCTCGATGGAGCCTTCCGCGCCCTCGTCGTAGCCGTGCTCGATGATGTTGGTGACGGCCTCGTCGACGGCGAGGATGACCTTGTTTTCCTCCTCGCGGGCGAGCCGGCTGGCACGAATCAGGCGGGAAACGAAATCGCGCACCACGATGAGGTGCTTCGTGTCGTTGGAGACGACCAGCCTGTCCTTCAGACTCTCGCCCATCCCGATGCCCGAGCCTATTCCCTATCCAACAGGTCTACAGGAAACGCAACGTCACAATGGTGATGTCGTCCGACTGGGGAGCATTTCCCTTGTGCTCGTCCAGCGCCTTGACGATCAGGTTGAGCATCTGGTTCGAATCCCGGGGCGCCAGGTCCCGGATGAGCGTATAGAACCGCTCGTCCCCGAACTCCTGGTTCGCCGAGTTCATCGCTTCCACCGTTCCGTCCGTGAAGGCCACGATCCGGTCCCCATGCCCCAGGACGATCATCTCGTCCTTGACGGTCCGCTCGAACACCGGGCCCTTGTCGAACCCGAGGGCGATCCCGTTCGGATTGACGAGCTGGACCTGGTTCGTGGCGGCCCTCCAGACGACCAGCGGATTATGCCCCGCGCTGGCCACCCGGATTTCGTTGGTTCGCTTGTTAAGTATACAATAGAGGGCGGTCACGAACATGCCCTTTTTAATATCCTGCGCCAACATTCGGTTGGCCTTCATCAGCGTATCGGCCGGGGAGGTGTTCCGGCTCCGCTCGGCCTCCATTCGGATGAAGGCCCGGGCCATGGTCATCACCAGGGAGCCCGGCACGCCCTTGCCCGAGACGTCGGCGACGATGACCCCCTCATTCTCCTCGTCGATCTGGATGAAATCGTAATAGTCCCCGCCGACTTCCTTCGACGGCCGGTAGTAGGCGCTGATGTCGTAGCCCGGCACCTTCAGCATGCGCTTGGGCACCAGGTTCGACTGGATCTCGCTCGCGATGGCCAGGTCGTGCTCCAGGGCCTTGGACTCCAGTTCCTGGTCGTGGGCGGCGCGGAGGGCCACCGTCATCCGGCCGAAGGTCTCCGCCAGCATGCCGACCTCGTCCTTCGAGCGCGCCACCGTCTGATGGTTGAGGTTCCCGCTGGACACCTCGTTCATGTCGCGCATCAGGATCTTGATCGGGTTGGTGATCAGCGTGGAGATCCAGAAGGCGATGCCGATCCCCATGGCCACCGCGATCAGGACGGGGAGCATGATGGACGACTTCAGGTCGCCCCGCGCCTCGTTGATGCGGGCCAGGGACAGGATGACGTTGAACTGCATCGTGCCGGTCTTCATATAGTAGAGGCGGACTTCCTGGCTCGTCGCGTTGTCCCGGCCGTCGGCGATCACGACGCCGGACGGGTCGGTGCGGCCCGGCGACGTGTTGATGCCCTTCTCGCCATAACCGTCCACCGCCATGACGCTGCCCGCCTCGGTGTCGACGACGGTGATCTGGAGGATGTCGGAACCGGGCCCGATGTCGCGTTTGTCGGTTTTGAGGGGGTGCAGGGGACCCAGCGGATCGGCCAGTTGGTCGTACATCGTCTTCAGCTCGGGGCTCTGGCGGAACAGGTTCTCGCGCGCGGCGGCGGTCAGGTCGGGATTGAACTTTTGGGCGAGGAAGTCGAGCTTCCGCTTGCGGTCCGCGGTCGCGGGCTGGATCGCGGCCTTCCAGAGCGGCGGGTCGATCGACGCCAGCGTCTTGACCAGGCGGACGCCCTTGGCGTCGATTTCGTCGCTGAGCTGGGCGACGGCCTTCGAGTTCACGGAGAAGAAGATCAGGAGGGCGGTGCCGACGGTGATGGCCGCCATCGCGATCACGATCTTCCAGCGGAGGGACAGGCCCAGGGCGGAGCTCGCCGGGGGGGCGACCCGCTGCCGGACTTCGGAGAGCTCCTGGGCGCCGCCGGAGCTGACGATCTGCGGCCGGTTCTTCGGGTTCGGCCTGCGGGCGGTGGTCCCGGGGGTCTGGATCTTCGAGGACGACGACGGCTTCGCCCCCAGGTGGGGGATCTGACCCGAGGAAGACGACTTCATCTTCTGCGTCGACTTCGGACCGGGGCCGTCGGGCATGGCAGTATTATACCCGTTCGCTTCCGAGGAACTTGCGCGCGCTCGCCACGTAGGTGATGCCGGACATCCCCGTGGCCACGAGGGTCGCCCACATGCAGACGATGGTCAGCACCTCGGTCCAGCGCGTGGTGGGGAACCACGTGGCGTAACCCAGGCCGGTGCCCACGGTGACGTTCTGGATGGCGGTCTTCGCCTTGCCCCAGAAGGTGGCCGGGAACGGAAACCCCGCCGCTTCCATCGCGCCTCTTATCCCCGAGACCAGGAACTCCCGCCCCAGCACCACGGTCGCGAACCAGGCCGTGAAGATCCTGTTCAGCGGGTCCAGTGTGAGAAAAAAGATGAACGACCCGCAGACCAGGATTTTATCCACCAGCGGGTCGGCGATTCTACCAAAATGTGTGACCTCCTTGTACTTGCGCGCCAGGTAGCCGTCCAGGAGGTCCGACCAGGCGATGATCTGGTTGAGGATGAACGCCACCGTCAGCATCCCCACGTCGTGCTTCCGGGCGCAGAGCGTCAGCAGAATATAGTAGGCGATGCAGAGCAGGAACCGGATGGAGGTGACCTTGTTGGCCGCGGTCATCAGGAGCATACCGTCTCTTCGCTCCTAGACCAGGTCCCCGATCAGGTCGTACACATTGAAGCCCGTCACCCGGGCCCGGGTCACCTGGCCGACGTCGACTCCGTTCCCGTGCAGCGAGATGACCGTGTCGATGTCCGGCGCGTCCCCCGCGGTGCGGCCCTCAAAGGACTTCTTCCCGACCTTCTTTTCCACGATGACCGGCACGGTCTTGTTCACCATCGCGCGATTCAAGGAAAAGGCGATCTCCTGCTGCTGCTGCATGACGCGGCCGTAGCGCTTCACCTTCTCGTCCTCGGCGACGTGGCCCTCCAAGGTCTCGGCGCGGGAGCCCGGCTCCTTCGAGTACTGGAAGGCCCCGAGCCGCTCGAAGCGCAACTCCTTCAGGTCGTCCAGCAGCCCCTGGAAGTCCTCTTCGGTCTCGCCGGGGAACCCGACGATGACGGTGGTCCGGAAGGTCAGGCCCGGGACGGCGTCGCGCCACTTCCGGATCAGGTCCTTCTGGGACTTCTCGGTCACGCCGCGCCGCATCGCCCGGAGCATCCGCTCTCGGGTGTGCTGGACCGGCATGTCGACGTACTTGACCACTTTCGGGTTACGCGCCACCTCCTGGATCAGGCGGTCGGTGACGTAGCTCGGGTAGCAGTAGAGCAGGCGGATCCACTCGACGCCTTTCGCGTCCTCGAGGCTCTTCAGCAGCTCGTCGAGGACCAGCTTCTTGTAGAGGTCGAGCCCGTAGGACGTCGTGTCCTGGGCGATGAGGTTGATCTCCCGGGCGCCGTCGGCGGCCAGCTCCTCGACCTCGCTGCGGATGACCTCCATCGGCTTGGACCGGAACTTGCCGCGGATCTGCGGGATCACGCAGAACGCGCAGGTGTGGTCGCAGCCTTCGGAGAGCCGGACGTACGCGGAGTGGCGCGGCGTCAGGCGGACGCGGTCGCGGTCGATCTCATAGCGGGGCAGCTCAGAGGAGACCAGGTTGACCGGCCGGCTGGGCCGCGTCCTTTCCAGGATGGTCGTGCAGACGTCGGCGATCTTCTCGCGGTTGGTGATGCCCAGGACGGCGTCGACGCCATGCAGGCGCTTCTCGAAGTCCGCCCCGTAGCGCTGGGGGAGGCAGCCGGCGACGACGACGGCTTTGAGGCGGCCTTTGCCTTTGAGGTCGACCATGGACTCGATGGTGTCCATGGACTCCTTTTCGGAAGACGCGAGGAAGCCGCAGGTGTTGACGACGACCACGTCGGACTGCTTGTAGTCGCCGCAGAGATCGAAGCCGCCCTTGGACAGGTGACCGAGCAGGACCTCGCTGTCGACGAGGTTCTTGGCGCAGCCGAGGGACACGAAGGACACGCGCGGGTTCTTCATCCGGGGGGTTGATTATAGGCGCGTCCCGAGGGAGGCGCAACCCCGCTCTTCGGGAACCCCATGCCGGAATAGGTCCCAGCCCTCGGGTATAACAAGTTCGATGCAAGTTAGTGTTCGTTGCCGCGGGCCCCCGGAGGGCTGGAGCGTGTTCCGATGGTTTTCTTCTTCAAGACAGGAGGTCGGTATGAAGCGCGTCGCCCTGATGTCCGCCCTGATGGTCCTCGTGATCCCGAACGTCCTCGTCCCCGCCGCCTCCCCCTTGCGGGCGGCGGCCCACGCGTCCGTGCCGGTCGCGGACATCGATCTCGATCGTCTGGGCCAGATCTTCATCCAGGAGTATGCGGTGACGATCCCGGCCGGCGTCCTCAACGGGCAGGGCGCCTAGATGGTTCCTGCGGGGAAGATCCTTGTCGTGGATTACATCTCCGCCGCGGTCTTCGCGGAGGCCGGCTCGCTCGGAGGGTACGCGTTCCTCCGTTCCGTGAAGGACGGCGTCATCCGCGACTTCTTCGTGGTGATGGCGAAGGTGGGAAACTTCGGGCCCGACTACACGGTCGCGGGCCAGGTCGTCCGCCTGTATTTCACCGCCGGCACGGTCCTCCTCCCGGACATGGGCCGCGGCACGTTCACCGACGCCCAGGTCGGAGGGAACATGACCATCGTCGGACGGCTGTTCTCCGACTGAACCCCGACCCTCGCGATGCCCGCTCCGAAAGGGGCGGGCATTTGTTTTACTCCAGCACGGCCGACACGGCCCTGCCGTCCACGCCCTCGAGCGTCAGGCCGAGCAGCGCCGCGACGGTCGGGGCCACGTCGACGTTCCGCAGCGTCTCGATCCGCGCGCCCTTCCGGATGCCGCGCCCCCACGCGATGAAGATCGCGTTCATGTCGGGATCCTCCGCGACGTAGCCGTGCAGGCCGATCGTCATGCCTTCGGTGACGTCGACCACCGGCTCGCCCTCCGCGACTCCCGCGAAGCCGTAGCCGGGCTTGGCGACGAGGACGAAGTCGGCCATCTGCGGGTTGTCCTTCGGGAGCGGCATGCCCAGCTTCAGGTACTCGTCGGGCTCGATCAGGCGGTCGACGCCTTCCAGCCCCTTCAGCAGCTCGCGGATTCTCCCGGCGGCGGCCGCGGACTCCGGCGCGCGCAGATACACCATAGCGGTCCCGCCTTCGGGCACCACCGACGCCATGCAGGACGCGATCTTGCCGCCCTGCAGCTTCGCGTAGCCGGCCTGCACCAGCGCGGCGTTCGGCCGGATGCTGCGCTTCGTGGCCTTGAAGCCGTGGTCCGAGACGACGACGACCGTCGTCTGCTTCGTCAGTCCCGCCTCCTCGACGGCCGCCAGCAGCTCGGCGACGCGGGCGTCGGCCAGCGCGATGGCCGAAAGCGCCGCGGGCGTCTTCGGCCCGTACTTGTGATGGGTCGCATCGAGGTTCAACAGGTGGAAGAGCAGAAGGTTCGGCCGGTGCGTCTTCACGATATGGGCCGCGGCGCGTGTCCACATCAGGTCCCGCCACGGCGGATTCCCCTTCTTGAAGTCCGCGAGCTCCGCGGCCGTGATCAGCCCCGCGGCGACCATCTCGCGCTCGATCGGGCCGTCGGGGCTCGGATTCTCCTCGAAGGCCCAGGTGATGGTCCCGCCGGTCTGCGGAGGGACCCAGTCGACCTCGGCGGTCGTCAGTCCCGCCGCGTGGGCCGCATCGTAGACCGTGGGAGCCTTCACGAGCACCGAGCGGTTCTTCTGCTCGACCTTCGCGGGTTTGCCCGGCTCGGCCGTGAGAAGTCCGTTGTAGAGCACTCCGTGTTTTGCGGGAGCGACGCCGGTCGCGAGCGTGGTGTGGTTCGGCCAGGTCACGGTGGGATTGATGATCGTCATCCCTTTCGCGGACGCGCCCTCCCGCATCAGACGCTGCAGCGTCGGCACCGGAAGCCGGGGATCGTCGAACATACAGGCGGGGAAGCCGTCGAGGCTGATCAGGATCACGAGGGGGCCGGCGGGCGACGCGGGCGACGCGGGCGCCGCTCCCCCGGATCCGGCGCAGGCGGCGAGCCCGAGAGACAGGGCGGCGGCGATCCAACGCTTCATGGTCTTCCCCCGTATTGTTTTTGAAAAATTTCTTTGTGTTCGGCGGCGGTTTCAGGACACAATACCTCCGTGGCAGGAAAAGGAAGCAAAAAAACCCGCATGGACGCGGTCAAGCTGCTCCCCGAGGTCATCGGGCGGCTGTTGTCCGTGTCCGACACCGATCTCCTCCTCCACGAGGTCTGCGCGCTGGCCAGCGACGCGCTGGGCGCGGATGAAGTCTCGCTGCTGCTGATCGACCGCGAGGGTCAGGATCTCGTCGAGCACGAAGTGGTCGGGAAGAAGCTGCGGCCCACCCGCTACCGTCTCCGCATGAAGGACCAGGGGATCTGCGGCTCGGCGGCGACGAAGAAGGAGCCCCAGGTCGTGGCCGACGTGCGCAAGGACAAGCGCTACGTCGAGGTCCACTCGGACATGCGCTCCGAGGCGGCGATGCCGATCCTGTCGGGCGACCAGGTCCTGGGCGTGCTCAACTTCGAATCCAAGAAGATCGGCTACTTCCAGAAGTCGGACGTGCCGGTGCTGACGTTCCTCGCGTCGCAGGCGGCGCTGGCGCTGAAGATGGTGGAGATCGAGACGCAGGCGCGGGAGTGGCAGGAACGCCTGTCGGCGCTGCACAACCTGGCGCGGCTGGGCGGCGGCGCGGTCCCGCGCGAGGCGGTGCTGCAGCGCGTGGTCGACGCGGTGCGGATGACCTGCGGCGGCCATTATGCGGCGATCTTCCAGGGCGACTACGAGCGCGAGGAACTGGTGCTGCTGGCCCAGTCGAGCGCGCATCCGCTCAACATCGCGACGGGCGCGCGCCTCAAGTTCGGCACGGGCCTGCTGGGCAAGTCCTTTGAGCTGGGCGAGACGATGAACGTCAAGGACGTCCGAAAGGATCCGATGTACCTGTTCAAGATCCCGGGCGTGCTATCCGAGATCTGCGTGCCGATCCGGGTGGGCGACGCCTGCCTCGGGATCATCGACGCGCAGGCGCAGAACGTCGGCGAGTTCACCGACGACGAGGCGATGTTTCTCGAGACGGTGACGCGGACGCTGATCCCGCTGCTGCAGACGGCGACGCCGGCGCGTTAGATCCGTTAAGGGTTGCATCCCCCAGCCGCCTTCCTATAATTGCCCATCGCCACGGGTTTCGCATTTCATACGGTGGCCGTAGCTCAGTTGGCTAGAGCGCCTGGTTGTGGCCCAGGTTGTCGCGGGTTCAAGTCCCGTCGGTCACCCCATCATATATGGGGTACTTCCCTGAAGCGCGGGGAGCGACCCTGGCCGCGGGCGGTCGTCTTGCGGCAGCGTACCAGAATTATTCGGCTACAGCGTACCGGTGTGAGTGCACTGCGACTGTTCAGTCCTACATCTGAGGATTTTCTTGCCCCGCTCTTCTCGAAGAGACAATTCGTGTTGACCTCGCCGAGTAAGGGAGGTCAAGGGCGCGTCTCGAATCTCGTCGTTCCCTGAATTCTTGCGTGATTCCTGGTCAATGGCCTGAAGCCTGACCCTCTCCCTCAGCTCGTCAAAAAGGCCTTCGTATTCGGAGCGAACACCTTGCTGACCTGAACAGTTCAACTGACTCTTGTACTTGCAGTCAAAGTAGGCTTCCAAGACGTCCTGACTGATCTTGACATCCATAAGCCGACTCTCCGTTTCAAAGTCAATTGGTGCTTCCGCTAGGAGTGTCCGCAAGAACCACCGGGATCAGGCGCCCCTGAAGACCCAGCCGCCCGGGGCCGTGATACTTATGACCGTTCGTATGCACACGCCATCCCATCCGGCGATGGAGCAAGGCGGCTAAGAGTTACGGGAATGCGAGCTGTCAGGAAGGCGGACAGCCCGCCCACGTCAGAGGTGCAGTGTTTGCTCGCCTTCCGACCATTGCTTGACCCGACCTTGCAGTGTGTCGTTGTACTCATATTCACATAAGGTGCACCCGGGTGCTCCGCGGCACGCGGATTGAAAATGCCCTTCCGAAAGAGTAGATTGGGAACATGAGCAAGGATGAGATCATCAAGCTGATCGAACGTCTACCGGAAAACGCCACCGAGACGGACGTGATGGAGGAGCTCTATTTCCGAATTCAAGTCGAAAAGGGCATGAAGGACGCCGCCGAAGGCCGAGTGATCTCCCACAGCCAGATTAAGGATCGAATCGCCGAGTGGCGGAAATCCGCTGGACGCTGACCGCCGCGGACGACGTCCGTCTCCTCGAAGAATGGATCGCCAGGGATTCTCCACTGAATGCTGTCGATTTCACGGACAGACTCATCGGATCGGTGGAGAAGTTGGCGGAATCGCCTCTGTTCGGCCGCATCGTGCCCGAGTTCAATCAGGACCGGCTTCATGAGCTGATCTTCAGGGGGTACCGCATCGTGTACTCTGTCGAGGGGTCATCCGTTACGGTCCTACGGGTGATTCACGGTGCGCGCGACATGCGGCGGCTGGCGAACCGCGAACCTTGGTCCTTCGAATAGCGTGGCGACCGGCTAGCCTTCCGGCGTTCCCGGCTCCAACTGCCCAAGCAGCTCCCGGAACCGATTCCAGATATGTCGGGGATCGCTAAGGCTCCGCGCTTCCCCGCATGTCTTGACGTCGGGCGATTTCCCTCATAAGGTCGAAGCGTCTATGAGTCGCTTTTCTCCGGCTCCGCTCCTCTGGGTTGCCGCGCTGTCCCTCGCCTCCGGCATCGACGCCGCCGCGCAGGATCTGGAGCCCCGCCGCTGGACCCACCTGCCGGTCGGCACGAACATCGTCGGCGTCGGCTATGCGTACACGAGCGGCGAGTTGCAATTCGATCCCGTGCTCCGGATCGAGAATGCCCGGGTGGGTCTGCACACGATTCTGGCCTCGTACAACCGCTATTTTTCCGTGGCCGACATGACGGCGCGCGTGGACCTTCAGGTCCCCTACCAGCGGGGGACCTGGGACGGGCTCCTCAACGGCGTGCCGACGACGGTCCGGAGGGACGGGTTCGGCGATCCCCGGATCCGACTCTCGATGAACTTCTACGGGGCGCCGGCGATGGATGCTGAAGAGTTCCGGGACCATATCCGCAACGAGGACGAACGCACGATCGCCGGCGTCGCGCTGGCCGTGCGCGTGCCGCTCGGCGAATACAACGACGACAAGCTGATCAACCTGGGCGAGAATCGATTCTCATTCCAGCCCCAGATCGGGGTCGTCCATATCTTCGGACCGTGGTCGATCGAGGCAACCGCGTCCCTCTTCGCGTACACCGACAACGACGACTTTTTCGGCGGCAACCGGCTCGAACAGGCGCCGCTGTACGCGATCCAGATGCACGTCGTCCGGACCTTCGGTCAGGGGTGGTGGGTGTCCGCCGGCAGCGCGTACGGCCGGGGCGGGCGGACGGAGATCAACGGGACGGCCGACGACGACGTGAAGAGCAATCTCCTGTACGGAGCCTCCGCGGGCATGTCCCCGGCGGCGGGGCAGTCGATCAGCCTGATGTATATCCGGCATGACGCGCTGTCCAGCACAGGCGGGGACTTCCACAACATCGTACTGACCTGGGCGATCCGGTTCTGATCCCCGGCGGCTATTTGTTCTTCGGCGGGTAGTCTTCGAGCAGGTAGGCGACGGCCTCGCGGATGTGCTCCTGACGCTCTTCGGGGGAAGTGTCGGGGCTCACGGTGCCTTTGGCGGTGCCGCGCCAGATGAGGGTCTTGGTCTTGGGATCGACCAGGTCGAGGACCAGGGTTCCTTCATCGTAGGTGCGGGTGGGGCTCTTGGAGACCCCGATGTGGGCGGGCCCCCAGCCGTAACCGACCCCGACGCTGGCGGAGGAGGTTTCGATCTTCCGCTGGATCGAGATCTGGTAGGTGGCGCTGAGATCTCCGCCGTCGTCGACCTTGGGAATCCCGCGCTTCGGAAGCTCCGCCTCGATCGCCTCCCGGATCCGCTTCTGGGTGATGGAGTCGATGTCCTTTTCGGACGGCTTCATCCCGGCCATCCAGCTCCAGGTCTTGAATTTCGAGAAATCGGTGGAGGGCTCGTAGTCGGAGTCGACGGTGAGGCGGGGTCCGCCGCAACCGGCAGAGACGAGCAGGGCCAGGACGAGAATCGCGCGGTGCATGATCGTCTCCTATGTTCTTCTACCGGAGAGGCGACAAGAGGCCCCGGGGACCGCCATCAAATCCGGGCTAGGGCGACGAAGGTTCCGACTTCGTAAGGTCCCGCGGCATCCCACGCCTCGGCGATCAGCTTGGTCCGGGCCAGCACGGGGTCCGATTCGAGGTCGAAGAGGACCGGCGGCCGCTTGGACGGGCGTCCGGACTCATCGCGGGACAGGATCGACGCCAGGTCGAATCGGAAGCCGTCGACGTGCATCTCGCTCACCCAGTAGCGGAGGCTGTCGAGGATCATGCGGCGGGTGACGGGGTGATTGGCGTTGAACGGGCGTAGACGCTGAAATTGACGCCCCCCGGGCACGAGCGTTGCGCCGAGGGGGAAGGGGTCGTCCGGCACTGCGGCAGCGGCGGCTTGGGCAGGGTCCGGCGAACGCTTCACAACTTTGGTCATCCTGGCCATGGCGTCTCCGCGGGTTCACGAACCTACGCGACGGGGGGGGAGTCCAGGGTCTGACACCGGTCGTCCGCCGGGGATGGGCGAGCCGATTGACTGTCGGTTGGCCGCTTCCTTTGTCGCCATACCATGGACGGAAGACCCGCGGTCGGTCGTTGGGATCGCCGGGGCCTTCGAAAGAGCGGTTCCGGAAATCGATCAAACGGGGAAGAGTCGTGAAGAACAAAGGTGAACAGATGCGCCGGTCAACGCCCCTCGCGCCCGTCGTCGCCTGCTGCCTCTTCGCCGCCGCGGTCGGTTGCGGGAAGGAGGAGGTGAAGGCGCCGGAGAAACCGCCCGCCGAGGTCTACGTCGTCAAGGTCGAAGCCAAGGACGTCCCGGTCAGCTTCCAGTACGTGGCGCAGACCGAGAGCTCGCACGAGGTGGAGATCCGGGCCCGGGTGATCGGGTTTCTCGACAAGCGGGTCTACACCGAAGGCGCGATGGTGAAGGCCGGAGACGTCCTCTTCCAGATGGATCCGAAGCCGTTCCAGGCGCAGGTGGACGACTTCGCGGCGGCTCTGGCGCGGCACAAGGCGGCGCTCGAGACGGCCCGGCTGAGCCTGGCGCGCGTCAAGCCGCTGGTGGAGCAGGATGCGCTGTCCAAGAAGCAGCTGGACGACGCCACCGGCCTGTACGAGACCTTCGCCGCCGCTGTCGAGCAGGCGAAGGCCCAGTTGACTCAGGCTCAGCTCAACCTGTCGTACTGCACGATCACCTCCCCGGTGGACGGCGCCGCCGGCGCGGCCATCCTCAAGGACGGCGCCTACGTCAGCCTGCTGAACAATCATCTGACGACGGTGTCGACGCTCACGCCAATCTGGGTGAACTTCAGCATCTCGGAGCAGTGGATTCAGAATCTTCGCAACGAGATCGCGAAGAAGTCGATCCTCCCCCCCGCGGACGAAGCGTACGAGGTGGAGATCATTCAGGTGGACGGCACGACGTTCCCCAAGCGGGGCCACATCACGTTCAAGTCGCCCATCTATAACCCGCAGACGGGCACCTTCCTGATCCGCGTGACGCTGGAAAATCCGGGCGGCGTCCTGCGGCCGAATCAGTACGTCCAGGCGCGCATCCACGGGTCGGTGCGGCCCAAGGCGGTGCTGGTTCCCCAGCGTGCGGTCCAGCAGGGCGCGAAGGGGCACTTCGTCTGGGTGGTGAGCCCGGACTCCAAGGCCGAGAACCGTCCGGTCGCGGTCGGCGACTGGCTCGGCGACGACTGGTTCATCAACGAGGGGCTCAAGGCCGGGGAGGACGTCGTCGTCGACGGAGGCCTGGCGCTCCAGCCGGGGGCTCCGGTCAGCGCCAAGCCGCTGTCTGCCAAGGCCGAGAAGGCCTCGAAGGCCCCCGAAGGGGAGCCGAAGGACAAGCCTGCGAAGAAGGGCGACTAGAAGAGAGGCCCGCTTATGTTTTCCAAGTTCTTCATCGACCATCCCATCTTCGCAACGGTGATGTCCACCATCATCGTAATGGCCGGGCTGGTCTGCATGAAAAACCTGCCGGTGGAGCAGTATCCCAGCATCACGCCGGTCACCATCCAGGTGACCACGACGTATCCCGGCGCGGACGCGAAGACCGTCGGCGACTCGGTGGCGTCCCCGATCGAAGCCCAGATCAACGGCGTCGACAACTTCATGTACATGACGTCGACCAGTTCGAACACGGGCCAGTTGACGATCACGGTGTACTTCACGCTGAAGACGGATCCCGACATCGCCCAGGTTCAGGTGCAGAACAAGGTCAACCTGGCGCTGCCGTTGCTTCCGGAGGCGGTGAAGCAGTTCGGCGTCTCGGTCCAGAAGAAGTCCTCGACGCCGCTGATGATCGTGGCGGTCTTCAACAAAGACGGCCGCTACAGCCCGGACTACGTCCGCACCTACACGAACGTCAACATCCTCAGCGCGATCCAGCGCATCAACGGCGCCGGCATGGCGCAGATCTTCGGGATGCCCGACCAGGCCATGCGGATCTGGCTGAACCCGGACCGGATGGCGTCGCTGGGGATCACGACGACCGACGTCCAGAACGCCGTCTCCAAGCAGAACGCCCTGTGGGGCGCCGGCCAGGTCGGAGCCCAGCCGACCGCGGCGCCGGTGCAGCAGACCTTTCCGGTGGTGACGCAGTCGCCGTTCATTCAGCCCGTCGAATACGACAGCATCATCCTGCGCTCCGCCCCGGAGGAGAGCGCGATCGTCCGGGTGCGCGACGTGGCCCGCACCGAGGTCGGACGCCGCCAGTACATCGACAACAACAAGCTGAACGGCGCACCGACGACGCCCATCATCATCTACCAGCAGCCCGGGGCGAACGGCATCGAGGTCTCGAACGCGGTGAAGAAGACGCTCGAAGACCTGAAGAAGTCGATGCCCGCGGGCATCGAGTATGTCATCGGGCTGGACACCACGGAATTCGTTCGCCTTTCGATCGAGGAGGTCCTCCATACCCTGGTCGAGGCGGTGATCCTGGTCGTCGTGGTGGTCTTCGTGTTCCTCCAGAGCTTCCGGTCGACGATCATCTGCATGGTGGCCGTCTTCGTGTCCCTGATCGGCACGGCGATGGGCATGCTGGCGCTCGGGTTCTCCATCAACCTGCTGACCCTCTTCGGCATCGTGCTGGCGATCGGCATGGTCGTCGACGACGCCATCGTCGTCGTCGAGAACGTCGAAGCCAACATGATCAAGAAGCACCTGAAGCCGAAGGAGGCGACGGTGCTGGCGATGCAGCAGATCGGGAACTCCCTGATCGCCGTCGTGCTCGTCATGGTGTCGGTGTTCATTCCGGCGGCCTTCCTGCCGGGCACCACCGGTCAGCTCTACAAGCAGTTCGCGATCACGATCGTGATCTCGGTCGTCCTCTCCGGCTTCGTGGCGCTGACGCTGAGCCCGGCGATGTGCGCCGTCCTGCTGAAGCACAGCGATCCTCCCAAGCGGGGCCCCTTCGCCTGGTTCAACAGGTTCTTCGAGAAGTTCACCCACCTGTTCGGCGCCCTCGTGGTGGCGATGATCAAACACAAGATCGTCGCCTTCATCGCGCTCGGCCTTCTGATGTGGGGCCTCGTCCACTTGTTCCGGATCATCCCCACGGCGTTCGTCCCGAACGAGGACCAGGGCTACGTGATGGCACAGGTGATCATGCCCGACGCCGCGAGCATGGACCGCACGGTGGAGATGTCCGACAAGATCGAACAGATCTTCGCCAAGCACCCGGCGGTCGAGAACCGGACGGCGATCAACGGGTACAGCTTCATCGACTCGCAGTTCAAGCCCAACGTCGCCAGCTTTTTCGTCACGTTCAAGGACTTCAAGGAGCGGTACCACGACCAGGAGAAGGCCACCCATCTGAACTATCAGGCCGTGCTCAAAGAGGTCGCCGCCGGGGCGCGCGAGTTCAAGGAAGGCGTCTTCGTCCCGATCGCCCCGCCCGCCATCCCGGGCATCGGCACGACGGGCGGCTTCGAGTTCTGGATCCAGGACCAGGGCGCGGGCGACCCCGCCCAGCTCCAGCTGGTCACCCAGCAGTTCCTGGCCAAGGCCCGGCAGCGTCCGGAGCTGGCCGGCCTGAACACCACGTACCGCGCCAACTCGCAGCAGATGCGAGCGATCGTCGACCGTTCGCGCGCCGTGCTGCTCAACGTCCCGATCGGCGACGTCTACACCGCCCTCCAGGCGCAATTCGGCTCCATCCAGGTCAGCCAGTTCACCCAGTACAGCCGCATCTGGAACGTCATCCTCCAGTCCGACGCCCCGTACCGGAAGGAGCCGAGCGACATTACGAAGCTTTACACCCGCTCCGCCGACGGCAAGATGGTGCCGCTCTCCTCCATGGTGAAGACGGAGTACGTCACCGGCCCCGATCTGGTGCCGCACTTCAACGGCTTCCCGGCGGCGCTCGTGATCGGCGGCGCCTCCCCCGGCTTCAGCACCGGCGATTCGCTTCTGGCCATGGAGGCGGTCGCCGCCGAAGTCCTGCCCCCGGGTTTCAACTTCGCGTGGTCGGGCATGGCGTACGAGGAAAGGAAGTCGGGGGGGACGTCCTCTTCGGCCTTCATCTTCGGCCTCGTCATCGTCTTCCTCCTGCTGGCTGCGCAATTCGAGTCCTGGATCCTGCCGGGCTCGGTGATGACGGCCGTGCCCTTCGGCATTCTGGGCGCGCTGATCTTCAACCACCTTCGCGGCCTGCAGAACGACGTGTACTTCCAGATCGGCCTGCTCGTGCTGATCGGCCTGGGCGCGAAGAACGCCGTGCTTCGAGTCGGCTTCGCCGTCGACCTGCGAAAACAGGGGATGTCGGTCATGGACGCGACGGTAAAGTCGGGCGAGGACCGCTTCCGACCCATCGTGATGACCTCGCTGGCGTTCATCCTGGGCGTGCTGCCGTTGGCGATTGCCAAGGGGGCGGGCGCGAACGCGCGCCATTCCATCGGCACGGGCATCATGGGCGGCATGATCGGCGAAACCACGCTGGCGATGCTGTACGTGCCGCTGTTCTTCTATATGTTCGACGAGCTCGTCGAGAAACTCGGGAAGAAGAAGAACGGCGGTGAGGGCGGCCACGGCGACGGGCACGGCGCAGGGGGAGAGGGCCATGACGGAGCGGTCCCGCCCGCGGCCCCTGCGGCTCCCGAGGCGGCGTCCGGGGCGAAGGGAGGGCACTGACATGCGTCGAAGGCTCGCGATGACGGCATCCCTTCTCGGGCTCGCCGGCTGCATAGTGGGGCCCGACTATGAGCGGCCGAAAATCGAGACCCCGCCGGCGTGGCGGATGTCCGACAAGGCGGCGTCGGCGATCGGCAACCCCGCGTGGTGGGAGCAGTTTTCGGATCCGACCCTGAACGACCTGGTCAAGACCGCCCTCGAGGAGAACAAGGACCTCCAGATCGCCACGGCCCGGATCGACCGGTACCTGGGGTTCTACGCGACCACCCGCGCGGCGCTGTATCCGCAGGTCGGCGTGGGCGCCGCGGCGGGTCGCGAGCGCGTGAGCGAAACCGCCGGCCCGACGCCGATCCACGGAATTCCCGACGCGCAGCCCACCTTCAACAACTTCCAGCTCGGGCTCAGCGCCAGCTGGGAGCTCGACCTCTGGGGCAAGATCCGTCGCGCCACGGAGGCGGCCCGCGCCTCCCTGCTCGCCACCGAAGAATCGCGGAAGTCGGTGCGCCTGACGCTGATCTCCTCCGTCGCCAACTCCTATATCACGCTGCGGGATCTCGACAAGCAGCAGGAGATCACGAGGGCGACGGCCAAAAGCTACGAATCGATCTACAACATCATCAAGCTGCGCTACGACTTCGGCTGGGTCTCGGCCATGGAGAAGAACCAGGCCAAGGAGCAATGGGAGCGCGCGCTCGCCAATATCCCCTTCTTCGAGAAGGCGATCGCCCAGCAGGAAAACAGCCTGAGCGTCCTCCTGGGCCGGAATCCCGGGTCGATCCCCCGCGGCAAGTCGATCGACGAGTTCGGGGTTCCCGCCGTGCCGGGAGGCCTCCCGTCCGAGATCCTGGAGCACCGGCCGGACATTCGCGAGGCGGAGCAGAACCTGATCGCGGCGAACGCCAATATCGGGGTCGCCAAGGCGGCCTACTACCCCAGCATCTCGCTGACCGGGTTTTTCGGCGTGCAGAGCAGCGAGCTCTCGAAGCTGTTCCACGGCGCCAGCAAGGTCTGGGGCTTCGCGGCCCCCATCTCTGCGCCGATCTTCACCGGCGGGGCCATCGAGGGCCAGGTCCAGTCCGCCGAGGCCGCCCGGCAGGAACTCCTGATCCGCTACCAGCAGGTCATCCAGAACGCCTTCCGGGAGATCAACGACTCGCTCGTCGATCAGGACCGGACCCGGGAGCAGCTCGCGGCGCTGAACCGGCAGCTCGACTCCCTGCGGGAGTACGTGCGCCTGTCCTGGATCCGCTTCAACGAGGGCTATTCCAGCTACCTCGAGGTCACCACCTCCCAGACCCTGCTCTACGAGGCGGAACTGCAGCGCGCCGGCGTCCAGCAGGTGCTGTTCCAGGCCTACTCGAACCTGTATCGGTCGATGGGCGTCGGGGGATGACGCCGGCCGCGGAAGCCCCCGGGCCCGAGCGCCGGACGGGCGTCCGCTTCCTTCCGCGAATCCGGCAGGCAATGTTCCGGGCGGCCCTCGCCGGCTTCTCCGCCTGGACCGTCCCCGCGATCGGGTGGTCCAACCTGCCGGTCTTCCTGCGTCCCGTCGCGATCCTCCTGGTCCTCGGCGGGGAGGCCGCGATCCTCTGGCACCTGCCGCCCGGACCAAAGCGGACGGCCCTCCTCGCGGGACTTGCCGCCGCAGTCCTTGCCCTCTGGTCCTGCATACCCCCCGTCCAACGATCGCGACTGGCAGTCCGACGTTTCGCGCGTCACCTCCGCGGAGGTTACCGGCTCGCGCGTGACCCTTCACAACGTCCGCAATTGCGACTACCGGAGCGGGAACGACTTCGACGTCCGTTACGAGGACCGGAGCTAGGACGTGGACCGGATTCGGACCCTCGACCTGTTCGTCTCCTACTGGTCCTCGCCGTCGATCTGCCCCACGATGCTCAGCTTCGGCTTCGACGATGGGCGAACCCTGTGCCTTTCGGCCGAGGCGCGGAAGGAGAAGGGCGAGGGGTACCCGGCCTGGGACCCTGAGGCGGATGGGGCGTCCTCTCCCCGGAACACCCAGGTCTCCACGCTGCCCTTGCCCTTGACCTCGATGGAACCGCGGGCTTCAAAGCGGTAGCGGTCCTTCAGCTTCTCGAAGACGGGCCGGGTGACCTGGATGGCGTCCGGGATGCCGGTCGATTCCATCCGGCTCGCCAGGTTGATCGCATCGCCCCCCGGGTCGTAGATGAACTTGCGGCGACCGATGATGCCCGCCGCGACGGGCCCGGCGTTGCTCACTCCCGATCCGACGGCGCCCGTCCGAAACTCTGTCGGCGGGCGGCGTCGAGTGTCGCGCTAGGAGAAGGACTCCATCATGATCGGTTTCCCGGACTTCATCCACTGGCATCTGGACCCTGCCGGCCGACTGGGGGAGATCCTGTTCGGACTCATCATGGCCCTGGGGATCATCGGCGCGGTGCGCCTCGGGGTCGAGGATCTCAGCAACCGCTCGATGTTCATCGCGATCCTGGGCTGCAACCTCGCCTGGGCGGTGGTGGACGGCGTCATGTTCGTTCTCGTCGAGGTCTTCGAGCGGGGACGGCGGTTCCGGGTCGCTCACCGGATCCAGACGATCAGCGCCGACGAGAAGGCGCTGGAGCTGATTCGCCGGGAGCTCGGAGACCAGCTGGAACCCCTGGCGTCGCCGGAGGCGTTGCGGGTCTTCTACGGCGACGTGCTGAAGACCGTGCGGGCCGCAGGGCCTCTGGAAGCTACCGTTCGGCGCGGGGACATCTTCGGGGGAGTGGCCTCGGCCCTGGTGATCCTGCTGGCGACCGCGCCGATCCTGATCCCCTATCTGGTGATTCCAAAGCCCGGGGTGGCCGTGCGGGTCTCGGAGCTGATCGCCGTGGTGCTGCTTTTTCTTCTGGGCACCTGGTGGGGCCGGGTGGTCGGCGCCAACTCCCTCAAGGTGGGATTTCTCCTGACGCTGGTCGGGGGGCTGCTGGTGGGAGTGACGATCCTGCTCGGAGGATGACGCGGGGACGGGAACAAGGCGGTCGGGGGCGGAGCACGATACGGTTCTTCATGAATTGGGAGACCCATGAACGAGAAAAAGTCCGGAAAAAAGTCCGACCAGAAGGCCAACAAGCGGGATAAGCGGGAGAAGCGCTGGCTCAAGCGCGAGAGGTACGAGGACGAACTTCGCGAGCTTCAGGTGCAGCTCTGCGCGCTGCAGGACTGGGTCAAGCACAAGGGGCTCCGGGTCATCATCATTTTCGAGGGCCGGGACGGAGCCGGCAAGGGGGGCACCATCCGGGCCCTCACCGAGAGGGTCAGCCCGCGCATCTTCCGGGTCGTCGCCCTGCCCGCACCGTCGGACCGCGAAAAATCGCAGCTCTACGCCCAGCGCTATATGGCGCACTTCCCGGCCGCCGGCGAGATCATCATTTTCGACCGCAGCTGGTACAACCGGGCGGGCGTGGAACGGGTCATGGGGTTCTGCTCCGAGGACCAGGTGGAGCGCTTCC